>JAHFTH010000117.1 GCA_023269445.1 Lacunisphaera sp. | reverse complement strand
GAGCTGGTTGACCTTGATGGGGAAGACGCCGCGGTATTCGCCCTTGTAGCGTTCGTCCTTGATGGCCTTGTGGAAAACCTCGTTGAGCTGCGTGACCCGGTGTCGGAGTGTGTCCTGCATGCGGATGACGAGCGGCGCCTTGAGGCCCATGCTGGTGGCCTCGTCCACGACGTCCATCAGGCGGATGGTGCGGCCGTCGGACAGGGGCTGGACTTGCACAAAGCCCTCTGAATCCACGGAGAAGTGATTAGCGCCCCAACGCTTGAAACCGTAGTGTTCCTCGGACTGGGCGGCGGACCAGTTAGATGCGGATTTGGTCTTCAATTTGGCGGGGCGGGAAGGGGCGGGGGGTTAGGCTTGCTTTTTAGAATACGGGCAGGCTTATTCGCCCTTTTCAAATTTTTCAAAACACCCGCAGACGCAATGACTAAGTTACACCTGTTCCTCGCCCAAGCCGCTCCCTCCGCCCCCGCAGGCAATCCGCTCATGCAGCTGGCGCCCCTCGTTCTGATGTTCGCGGCCATGTATTTCCTGCTGATCGCCCCGCAGCGCAAAAAGCAGAAGGAACACGAGAAGATGCTGACCAAGCTCGGCGCTGGCGACGAGGTCGTGACCGCCGGTGGCGTCTACGGCACCATCACCAGCGTGAAGGAAGACCGTTTCGTCATCCGCATCGGCGAGAACGTCAAGGTCGAGGTCGGCAAAGGCTTCATCAGCACCGTGGTGAAGAAAGTCGACGCCGCCTGAGCGCGTCCGCGCGCCCCTGCCAGCGGACCCCCGCTGCGCTACCCCATTTAACAACCAACACCCATGCTTCGTCAAAACCTCTGGAAAGTGATCCTGTCCGCAGTCCTCGTGCTGTGGGCCGTGTTCGAGCTCATGCCGCTGAAGGACCGACCCTTCGACGGCTACGTCAAGTCAGCCGCCTCGGCCAAGAGCGCGCAGTTCACCACCCTGATGACCAAGGTCGCGGAGCGCGTGAAATCCGGCCAGGCCCCCAGCACCTTCGTCGCCCTCAAGCAGATCGGCCGCGAGGAGAAGCTCGATCTCTCCCAGTTCTTCCCGCAGATCCGGCTCGAGGACAAACTGAAGAACATCGAGAAGCGGAACAACATTTTGCTCGATGAACTGCTCCGCCAGTCCAAGGGCCGCTTGCAACTCGGCCTCGACCTGAGGGGCGGCATTGCCTTCACCCTTGAGATGGATGAAGCGGTGTCCGCCGCTGCGGGTAGCGACCAGTCCCGCCAGGAAAAGCTTAAGAAGGCCATCGAGATTTTGGAAGGCCGCATCAACAGCCTCGGTGTGACCGAGCCGCTCATCCGTCCCGTCGGCACCAACCGCATCGAGGTCCAGCTGCCCGGTGCATCCACTAAGGAAAACCCCGACATCGAGGCGGCCGCGACCAAACCCGCCCGTTTAGATTTCAAGCTGGTGCATCCCTCTGCGACTCCGCCGATGGAGCCCCCGCCGGGCTACGACGCCATGACGCTGGAAGGCGAGACCCGCACCGGCGAGACCTATGCCGAGGAACTCTTCATCAAGCACATCCCGGAGATGACGGGTGAGGGCGTGGCTGATTCCTTCCCCACGATAGATGACTTCGGCCGCTTCAAGATCATCCTCAAGTTCACCAAGGCCGGCAGCCAGCAGTTTGCCCAGGTGACCAAGACCATCGCCGAGGAAGGCCAGCGCACCGGTCGCCGCGCTCGCCTAGCCATCGTCCTCGACGGCAAGCTCTACTCGGCCCCCGGCGTCGAGAAAGAGATCAACGGCGGCAGCGCCGAGATCTCGGGCCAGTTCTCCCAGCGCGAGGCCATGGACCTCGCCAGCGTGCTTAACAACCCGCTCGACACCCCCTTGAAGGTCCGCGAGCAGTATGAAGTCGGGCCCTCCCTCGCCACCGACGCCATCAGCAGCGGTGTGAAGGCCGCGCTCATTGGCACGGCCGCAGTCTGCGCGTTCATGATCACTTTCTACAGCACGGGTGGCGTCGTGGCGGTCATCACGCTGGCGGTCAACATTCTCATCATTCTCGGCGTCATGGCCAGCATCGGCGCCACGATGACGCTACCCGGCCTCGCCGGCATCGTGCTCACCATCGGCATGGCGGTGGACGCGAACATCCTGATCTTCGAGCGCATGCGCGAGGAACTGGCCGAGGGCAAGACGCTCATCAGCGCCAACCGTGGTGGCTTCCTCAAGGCGCTGACCACCATCCTCGACGCGCACTTCGTGCAGCTCATCATCTGCGGGATCATGATTCTTATGGGCGGCCACGGCCCCATCAAGGGCTTCGGCATGACCCTGCTCATCGGCGTGCTCTCCACGCTCTTCTCGGTGCTGATCACCGGCCATCTGCTCATGGAGCTCCTGATCGAGTCCGAGTGGCTCAAGAAAATCAGGATGCGGCGCATGCTGAAGGACCTGAACGTGGACTTCGTCAAGCTCGGCAAGCCCTGCGCCTACGGTTCCGTGGCGCTGGTCCTCATCAGCTTCGCCTACGTGCTCTTCCAAGGTGACAAGATCTACGGCATCGACTTCGCCGGTGGTGACCAGATCACGGCCAACTTCACCCAGAAGATCGACCAAGCCAGGATCCGCGAGGTGGCCCAGAAGCTCGGCACGGGCGAGGTGAACCCGACTTACGTCAGCGATCTCGGAACCGGCAAGGAGCAGCTCAAGCTCGGCACCGCCTACGGCAAGTCCGGCGCCCTGTTCGAGGCCTTGCAGAAAGCCTATCCGAACGCCGGGCTGGAAAGCCAGGGCACGACCCAGATCGGCGGCACGATCGGGAGTGAAATCAAATGGACCGCCCTGAAGGCCGTCGGCGCCTCCATGTTCGTCATTCTGATCTACATCGCCTTCCGCTTCGAGTTTGGTTTCGGCATCGGCGCCATGGCCTCCACGCTGCATGACATCCTGATGAACATCGGCATCTTCGTGCTCTTCGGCCACCAGTTCTCGGCCCCGATGGTCGCGGCCATCCTCTGCGTCGCGGGCTACTCCATCAACGAGACCGTCGTCGTCTTCGACCGCATCCGCGAGGAGCTGAAGCTCAACCCGACCGGTGCCCTGAAGGACATCATCAATAACGCCATCCGCAAGGTTTTCGCCCGCACGATCATGACGGCGACGACGACCTTCCTCGCCGCGCTCGCGCTGTTCATCTTCGGCGGCGGCCAGCTCCACGACATCGCTTTCACCTTCCTCGTCGGCATCGTCACCTCGACCTTCTCGGCCATCTTTATTGCCGCCCAGGTCTTCTACTGGTGGCACAAGGGTGACCGCAAGCACGTCGAAGCCCACCAGGACATCGCGCCCAAATACGAGTGGGCCGGCTCTTCCCGCGCCTCGGAATAAACCGGCGAACCCTCGCCGCCGATGCGCTGGAACTACACGCCGGTCCACGCGGAGAGCGTGGCCGCCCTTGCGCGCAGCCTGGGCACGACGCCGGTCGTCGCCGAGCTGCTGTTGCGCACGGGAGTGCCTGAGGCCGCCGCCGCCCGTTTTCTCACGCCGGCCCTCGCGGCGATCGCCGATCCGTTCCTGCTGGTCAATCTCGAGCGGGCGGTGGACCGGCTGCTCCAGGCCATCAGCCGCAAGGAGAAGGTCATCGTGCTGGGCGACTACGACGTGGACGGCGTGTGCAGCACCACGATCCTCGTCGGCCTCCTGCGCCGGCTGGGGCTTGATCCCACCTACATCGTGCCGCGCCGCGCTGACGAAGGCTACGGTCTCACGCAGACTTCCATCGAACGCGCGCTTGAGGCGGGCCGGCCGGATCTGTTCATCGCGCTGGATTGCGGCACCAACTCCAGCGCCGAGGTCGCCCTGCTCAAGGCGCGCGGGGTGGACGTCATCATCGTGGACCATCACCGTTCCACCGAGCCGCCGGCCACCGCGGCCATCTTGATCAATCCGCATGTGCACCCGACCGAAGCGGACGGGGACTGGCGTTTTCTCTGCACGGTGGGTCTCGTTTTCAAACTCGCGCACGGCCTGCTCAAGAAGCTGCGAGCCGAGAACCACCCGGTCGCCCTTTCCATCGTGCTCAAGGAATACCTCGATCTCGTGGCGATGGGCACGATCGCCGACCTCGTGCCGTTGCACGGCGAGAATCGCATCTTTGCCCGCCACGGCCTGCGGATGCTGGCCGAGACGCGCCGGCCGGGCCTGCTCGCGCTCATGCAGGTCTCGGGCCTCAAGAGTGAACAGGGCCTTGTGCCCACGGATATTTCCTTCCGCCTCGGACCGCGGATCAACGCCAGCGGCCGGCTCGCCGACGCGGCGTTGTCAGTTGACCTGCTGCTGAGCGAGGACCCGGCCTTCTGCGAGCAGGCGGCGCGCAAACTGGACGACCTCAACCGCGAGCGGCAGGACATCGAGCGACAGATCACCGAGCGGGCGGAGCGTTACGTGGAGGAGAATTTCAAGGCGTCGAGCGGGCTCGTGCTGTTCGATGAGGACTGGCATCCCGGCGTGGTTGGCATCGTGGCCGGGCGCATTTCGCGGAAATACAATCGCCCGGCCATCGTGCTCGGCAACGAGGGTTTGCTGGCCAAGGGCTCGGGGCGCGGCATCACGGGCTACAATCTCGTGGAGATTCTCGGGGCCTGCGCCGGCTGCCTTGAGAGCTGGGGCGGGCATCCGATGGCGGTCGGCATCTCGCTCACCAAGCTCCGGCTCGAGGAATTCCGCACAATGTTCGACGACGTCATCCGCAGTCGCAATGGCAGCGGCGCCACGGAGCTTGGGTTGGAACTCTCCGGCTGGCTGGAGGCCACGGCGGTCTCCGAGCGGTTGATGGGTGAGCTGGAGCAACTTCATCCCTTTGGCATGGGCAATCCCGAACCGATCTTCGGGGTGCGCGGACTGCGACTGCGCAACCGGCCCGACGTGTTCAAGGAACAGCATTTCCGTTTCGCCGGCGAAGATGCGACCGGGCGGCGGATCAGCGGCGTGGCGTGGAAGATGGCCGACCGGCTCCCCCCGGTCGGGGTCGCGCTGGAAATCGCCGTGCAGTTGAACTGGAACCACTACAACGGCCGGCGGACGCTCCAGATGGAGCTATTGGATTGGCGCCTAGCCGGGGCCTAGGCCGCCTGGTCGGGACAAAGAAAAACGCGCGAGGGCAAATCGCGCGTTTTGAAAGTGGTGCGGGCATAGGGAGTCGAACCCCAAACCTCCAGATTCGTAGTCTGGCGCTCTATCCAGTTGAGCTATGCCCGCACGAGAGAACGGCGAATAAGCGAATTTCCCGGAGTGACAGCAAGCAGAATTTTGTCGGAAGCCCTCGCCGGGCGGGCCGCGATTCCGGGCCCGGCAAAGGTCAGTCCGGCAGGCGTTTGACGCGGATGTTGCGGTAGCGGACGATGCTCTTGGGATCGTGGGCCTGCAGGGCGAAAGTGCCGGAGCCGAGCTTGCGGTCGAAGTCCTTGCCGGGCTGCACGCCGGGCGGCTCCTTGTATTGGACGACGGTCTGGCCATCGACCTTCACGGTGACGGTGCTGCCCTCGACGATGATGGTCTGGGTCCACCACTTGTTGTCCTCGGCGGCCGCGAAGCCGACGCTGGCGACATCGTAGATGCTGCCGGTCTTCTTCCAGTCTTTCTGGGTATTGTTGACCTGGGTTTCGAAGCCGGCCTTGGGCCAGCCGGTTTCCTGGTAGGCAGTGTGGAAATAGATGCCGCCATTGGCGCCGGGCTCGGACATCACCTCGACCTTGAGCTCGAAGTTTTTGAACGGCTGCGGGTCGCCCATGTAGAACAGGTGGCAGCGCGGGCCGCGGGAGATGAAGGTGCCGTCCTCGATCTTCCAGGTGCCGGGATTCTCCGTGGCGGTCTTCCAGCCGGTGAAGGTCTGGCCGTCCATGAGGGAGACAAAGCCTTCCTCGGCCTCGGCGGCCAAGAGGGCGGGGCTGAGCAGGGCGAGGGGCAGCAACAGGCGGAGCAGGGGTAGGCGCATGGTGCCATGACAGTTGTCAGGGCCGGCCTTCTCGCAAATGAAAACAGGTCTGAGTGTTCAGGTGACTGTGGTGGGAGCGAGCTTGCTCGCGACGATTACGAACGTGTCGCGAGCAAGCTCGCTCCCACAAAATCGCGCAAACTATACCAACAGAAAGGCCGGCCGGGGCGGCCCACTCAGCGCACGATGTTGCCGCCGACAACAACCAGCTCAACGGGATTGCCGCCGAGTTCGTAGGCGAGTTGCCGCTCATCCTTGTGGCGGAGTAGCAGCAGGTCGGCCCGCTGACCGACCGCGATGCTCCCGCGATCGTCCAGGCCGAGCACTGCCGCAGCGTTGACCGTGGAGGCCACGATGGCCTCGGCGGGCGTCAGGCCGCAGAAGCGGACCGCCAGGGCGATGGCGAGTGGCAGTGAGTGGCTGGGGGAGGTGCCGGGATTGCAGTTCGTCGCCAGCGCCAGCGCGCCGCCTTGCTCGATGAAGAGACGCGAACGCATGAAACGCTGGTCGGTGTGCAGGCCCGTGCCGGGCAGGATGACCCCGAGGGTAGGCGATTGGGCGAGCGTGATGAGGTCCTTTTTGGTCGAGGCCTCGAGGTGGTCGACGCTGCGGGCGTGCAGGCGCACCGCCTCGGGAATCATACCGAGAGAGTTGAACTGGTCGGCATGCACGCGGATGGGGTGGTGCTTGCGGGCCTTCTCGAAGAATTTCACGCAGGCGTCGACCGACCAGGCACCCGCCTCGCAATAGGCGTCCACCGTGATGTCAGGGAACTCACGCGACACCTCGGGCAGCATGTCCTTCACGACCATGCGGGCGTATTCGTCGAGGTCGCCCTCGAAGGCATGGCCGAGCAGCGCTGTGGCCACGACGGTTCCCGGCCACTCGGCGGCGGCGCGGCGGATGGCGCGCAGCATCTTCATCTCTGCGTCGGTGTTAAGGCCGTAGCCACTCTTCACCTCCACGGTGGTGGTGCCCTCGCGCAGCATGACTCCGAGGCGGTCGCGCAGGCTGGCGGCGAGCTGTTTCTGGGTCGCTTCGCGCACGGCATTGACAGTGGAGCGGATGCCGCCGCCCTGTTTGAGAATCTCCGGGTAGGGCACGCCGCGGAGCTTCATCTGCCATTCGTCCAGCCGGTCGCCCGCCCAGCAGGCGTGGGTGTGGCAGTCGACAAAGCCCGGTAACAGCACGCGGCCCTGGGCTTCAATGACCTCAGCGTCGGCGGGAGCGTCCACCTTGGGACCGACTGCGGTGATTTTTCCCTCGGAGACGAGCACGTCGCCCAGCGGGATGACACCAAGTTCAGCCAGTTCCTTGCCCCGGCGCGGGCGATTGGGCCCGGCGAGGGTGAGGATGCGGGCATTGCGAATAAGGAGGGGCACGTGATTTATTATGAGTTACCCACTGAAGACACAGAATGCGCGGGGAATGCCAAGCAAGTTGACCTCTGCGGGCCCGGAGCAATCCAGGATAAGGCCGGCGAATCATCTCTTCTCGTAGCAGCCGTCGTCAGACGGCTGACCAGCGGTGTTACCATCGCTGCTACATCCCAACCGAAGGAATCTGACCCACAGCGAGTAAAGATCCCCGGAGCAAGCTCCGGGGCATTTGATCAAGACAGCACTTGTCCGGCTTTTGTGGGAGCGACCTTGGTCGCGACAGTCGCGTGCAAGCACGCTCCCACAGGTTAACCCAAGCCGGAGCAAGCTCCGGGGTATTAGACCCAAAGTGAATAAAAAAGGCCCGCCGGAGGGCGGGCCCGAAACAGGCGGCCGAGCCGGGCTCAGATGGCCTTGGGCAGCTCGACGTCGGCGAATTCGATCGCGTGCGGGTGGTTGCGCTTGCCCTTGTGCTGGCCGTGGCGCTTGTGCAGGACGTGGTCGATCTTATCCACGAGCAGGTCAATGGATTTGTGCATCTCCTCGGACTCGGCGATACAGTTGATGTTGGGGCCGCGGACCTCGACGTGGGCCTTGGCGACAAACTTGTGCGCGTGGTCGTGGCGGCGGTCGCACTCCAGCTCGATGCGGATACTCACGATGTGGGCCTCGTGGCGGAACAGACACTCCACTTTCTCCCACACATAACTTTTCAGCGAGGGAGTGAGGTCGAGGTGGATACCGGTCACGATGATTTCGTGGGAGTTGTTATTTTGGTTCATGGATATTCCTTCGGGTTAACGACACAAAAGGCGGGAGGGGAAGGGAGACGGCTTCCGGAATGAGCTTTGGCCGTGCTGGTCGTCCCGAGGTCCGCCCGAGCGTCACTGAAATTACACGCTTCATTCGACTGAGGTAATGTCTGTCGGTTTGGAGTGAGTTTGCAAATCTTCTCGGCTTCAGGGCGCAGGAAAATTATTGAACATTCCTGCATGATCCATGCCACCGAAGCATTGCCGCCGGCCGAAGCCCCCTTGGTCAAACCTGAGGACCTGCCCAAGTGGGTGATCCTGAGCGATGAACGGCTGCTGGTAATCGACAAGCCGGGCTGGCTGGTGGTCCACCCGTCGAAGAACGGTCCCTGGTCGAGCCTAGCGGGTGCCGTGCGGGAAGGGTTGGGCGTGGAGACCATCCGCTTTATCTATCGGCTCGATCGGGAGACTTCTGGAGTGATTATTCTAGCCAAGGACGAGGCGACGGGCACCCGGCTGGGGAAAGCCGTGCTGAAGCGCCGGATCGGTAAGGCCTATGTGGTGCTGTTGGAAGGGGAGCTGACCGCGCCAGTGTCGGTCAACCAGCCGCTCGGCCCCGATCTTGCGGCCAATGTCAGCGTGAAATCGCGGGTCGTGGAGGCCGGCACGGTGGGCGCGCAGGAAGCGCACACGGTCTTTCATCCGCTGGCGGCGCGGAACGGGTTCACACTGGCCGGAGTAGAGTTGCTCACGGGCCGCAAGCACCAGATCAGGGCGCACGCGGAATGGCTGCAGCATCGGGTGGTGGGCGACAAGCTCTACGGTCCCGACCCGACGCTCTATCTGGAATTTGCCACGCAAGGCTGGACGGCGCGCCACTCGGCGCTGCTGCCGATCACGCGCCAGGCACTGCATTGCGCAGCGATCGACCTGCGGTCCGCCGGGATGGATTACCTGCTCCGGGCGCCGTGGCCGGAGGATCTGGCGCGGTTTGCGGAGCGGAGCATGGGACTGGCCGCGACGGAAGCCCAAGCGTTGGTCGATGAATTCGTGAACCGACACCTCCAGAGCAGTCTTGCGCAAGCGGGGCAAAAGCCTTCGCTTTGACCTCTCCCATGTCCCCCGTCCGCGTCCGTTTCGCCCCCAGTCCCACCGGCTTCTTCCACATCGGGAGTGCCCGCACGGCCCTCTTCAACTGGCTCTATGCCCGCCACACCGGCGGCACGTTCATTTTGCGGATCGAGGACACCGACCAGGCGCGCAACAGCGAAGAGTTCCTCCGGCTCATCTACGACAGCATGACGTGGCTGGGCATGGACTGGGACGAGGGTCCGAATCCCAACGGCGTGGGCGAGCGCGGCTCGTTCGGTCCCTACCGCCAGAGCCAGCGCGGCGCGATCTACCAGCAATACAAGCAGAAGCTCTTGGATAGCGGCCGCGCTTATGAGAAGGACGGTGCCGTGTGGTTCAAGTTGCTCGGCGAGCGTTACACCGTATTCGACGACCACCGGAAGAAAGAGGTCGAGAAGGTGAAGACGTCACCGGTCGTCATCGACGACCAGATCCGCGGCCGGGTGGAGCGGCAGGAGGACGAGGACTTCGTGATTTTCCGTTCGGACGGCAACCCGGTGTTTCATTTCGTGAACGTGGTGGACGACATCGAAATGAAGGTCTCGCACATCATCCGCGGCGAGGATCACCTGTCCAACACGAGCAAGCACGTGCGGCTCTACGAGGGTTTCGGGGTCACCGCGCCCTTGTTCGCCCACATTCCGCTGATTTTGAATCGCCCGAGATGGGGCAGGGCAAGATGAGCAAGCGCGACAAGGGTGCGCTCATCGAGGAATACCAACAGCGCTACTTCCTGCCCGAGGC
>JAHFTH010000116.1 GCA_023269445.1 Lacunisphaera sp. | reverse complement strand
CACGAGGCCGGTTTGCGGAAGAGCCGGCAGCCGTGGTCTTCGCCGAAGACCTCGATCATCAGGTCGAGGTGGCGGTGCATGACCTGCACGAGCTCGGGATAGCCGGGCTCGGTTTTCAGTTCGCCCGTCTGCAGGTAATGCTGCGTGTGGGCGAAGATCCACGGATTGTAGAACGCGCCGCGGCCGATGCTCACGCCCGCGCAGCCGGTTTCGCTAAACATGTGCTTGGCCGCCTCTGGCGTGGTGACGTCGCCGTTGCCGATGACGGGGATATTTTTCACGGCCTGCACGACGGCGCGAATGCCGGTCAGATTGACAGTGCCGCTGAAGCCCTGCGCCCGGGTGCGGCCGTGGACAAAGATTGCGGCGACGCCGGAGTCCTCGAGCACGCGCGCGAGATCGGGCGCGGTGAGATTGTTTTCGTCCCAGCCGAGGCGCATCTTGGCGGTGATAGGAATCTTCACGGCCTCGACCATGCCGCGGACGAGCGCGGCGGTTTTGCCCAGTTCGGTCATCATGGCCGAGCCGCCGCCGATGCCGGTGACCTTCTTCACCGGGCAGCCCATGTTGATGTCCACCGACGCGATGCCGAGCGACTCGACGATCACGGCGGCGTCGCGCATCTCCTCCGGCACGGCGCCGAAGAGCTGGACGGCGAGACGCTTTTCCGCCGGGCAGGTGCGGATCAGCTGCAGCGCGCGCGGATTTTTCTCGATGAGCGAGCGGGCGTTGACGAGATCGGTGGTGGTCCAGTCGAGGCCGCCGATTTCGCGCACGACGAGACGGAAGGGCAGGTTGGTGTAGCCCGCCAACGGGGAGAGAAACAGGTTCGACCGCAGCTCGTAGGGGCCGATGCGCATGGCGCGGGAGAGCCTTAGCGGGCAGCCACGGCGCGCTTCATCCGGGCGAGGGCCTCGGTGAGCGTGGCGCGGGGGCAGCCGAAGTTGAGCCGCACGAATTTGCCGGCGGGCGCGCCGTATTGCGCGCCGTCGGCGAGACCGACGCCGTGCGACTCGAAGAACAGACCGGGATTATCCAGCTTGAGAGCGGACACGTCGAGCCACGCGAGATAGGTGGCCTCGCAGGGCGTCAGCTTGATCGCCGGCAGGTTGTCCTTGAGGAAAGCGGCAATGAAGTCGCGATTGCCGCGGAGATAGGCGAGCAGGGCCTGACGCCAGGGCTCGCTGTCACGAAAGGCGGCCTCGCAGGCGGCGTAGCCGAGCACGTTCATCTCGGGCACGATGCCAGCCATGGCGCGCACGAACGACTGGCGGATCTTGGCGTCGGAGATGATCGCGAGTGAGCAGGCCAGGCCCGGGATATTGTAGGTCTTGCTGGGGGCGAGGAGAGTGATGGTGCGGGCGGCCACGGCGGCGGACAGGCTGGCGATTGGGATATGCGGGAGCCCGTCGAGGATAAGGTCGCAGTGGATGTCGTCGGAAACGAGGACGAGGTTGTGCCGCTCGCAGAACGCGGCGATCTGCTCCAACTCGGCCCGGGTGAAGACGCGGCCGACGGGGTTGTGCGGGCTGCACAGAAAGAAAACCTTCGTGCGCGGCGTGACGGCGCGTTCCATGGCGGGCCAGTCGAATTCGTAGCGGCCATCGGCGCGCGGGACCAGGGGCACGGCGATGGTTTCGCGGCCCATGTTATTCGGCGCGCTCATGAACGGCGGGTAGATCGGGGTGGCGGTGATCACGGCGTCGCCCTTTTCGCCGAAAGCGCCGGCGGCGAGGTTGAGCCCGGTGACCAGACCCGGCAGCCACACGATCCAAGCGGAATCGATCTTCCAGCTATAGTGGGAGGCGCAGTAATCGACCACGGTCTGGGTCAGCGAGGGCATCGCGGCACCGTAGCCAAACACGCCCTGATCGACGCGCCGGTGGAGAGCGGCGGTGATGGCGGGGGACGCGGCAAAATCCATGTCGGCGATCCACAGCGGGAGGATGTCACGCCCGGCGTATTTCCGCCACTTGCGGCTGTCACTGGCGGCGCGGTCGATCACGGTGTCGAAATCAAAGGTCATGGGCAGGGGCCGATTGAAGCCACACCGCTCCGGGTGGCCACGGAAAAACGCGGGCGTGACGGAGTTTCCCGCTGGGACGGCACACAGTGGGGCGATAATTCCCACCCGGGGTGTGCGGCCGGGCAGCAAGTCGCGGATTTTTCGCGGGTTGCGCGCTGGCGCGGTCGGGCACGCGCCTTGCACAGGGGGGGGTCACGTTCTGCACAACCAACCACAGGAAAATATCATCATGAATCACTTCATTCGTTACGCTTATCCCCGCAGCGCCAGCCCGTTTGCCGGGCTCGCGAACCGCAGTGCCTGGTCCGGCCTCGAGGCCGAGATTGACCAGCTCTTCCAAACCTCCCCGACCCCGCGTATCCCGGTCGAATTTTCCGAGGACAAGGACAACACCTACGTCCGGGCCGAGCTGCCGGGGGTGAGCCGCGACGCCATCGCCCTCGAGTTGGTGGCCGGCCAGCTCAACCTCAGCGCCTCGCGCAAGCAGGGCGAAGAGACGATAAGCTTCACCCGCTCGATCGCCATCCCGGAGTCCGTGCAGGCCGACAAGATCGCCGCGACTTACGAAAATGGCGTGCTGACGGTCACCCTGCCCAAGGCCGAGGCGGTCAAGCCCCGCAAGATTGCCCTCAACTGAGTTTTTCCTGTGCCGATACAGAAGGCGGAGTTTCTCGGCACAGAATAAGCTCCAACCAATTAATCAATCCGGCGGCTTAGGGGTAGGTCGCCGGATGATTTGCTCGCCTCGCGCGAGCAAGTCGCCGGGAGCCTGTCTACAGGCCCCGGCGATTTTATTTTCGGGTGCCGGTAGGCGTTGACGCAAGTTGGGCGCGGGAGCTACATACCGGCCACATGATCACGTTTCTCGCCACCGCCGATCTCGCTACCGCCAACCTGCACACGGTGTGGGATTGGACCCTGGCCATCCTGCAGATTGTGCTGATCGACATTGTTCTGGCAGGCGACAACGCCGTGGTGATCGCGCTGGCGGTCCGGCAACTGGAGAAAAAGGAACGGTTCTGGGGCATAGTGATTGGCTCCGCCATGGCGGTGGTGCTGCGCGTTGGGCTGACCTTCGTGGCCTCGCAGTTGATCAACATGGATTACGTCAAGATCGCGGGCGGGGGTCTGATTCTCTGGATCGCCGTCAAGCTGCTGCGCGAAAACACGGGCGACGCCAAGGAGCACGCGGCGGCCAAACATCTCTGGCAAGCCGTCTGGCTCATCACCGTCGCGGACATCACGATGTCGCTCGACAATGTCCTCGCCGTCGCAGGCGCCTCCAAGGGTAGCTTCGGCCTGCTACTTTTCGGTCTCGGGCTGAGCATTCCGCTGGTGGTGTTCACCAGCAGCCTGCTGTCCAAGCTGATGGATCGCTATCCGATTATCGTCTATATTGGCTCCGCCGTGCTCGGCTGGGTCGGCGGTGGCATGATCATGACGGACCGGCTCACGCTGGCGTTCTGGCCGGCCACCGCTCTTGCAATCCGGGCGGTAGAGGTGCTCTGCGCAATCGGCGTTATCCTGATCCCGTGGCTCATGCGTCGGGGTAAAAAGCCATCCGCGCCGCCGGCCTGAAAATTTTTGACAAGACGCGGCGTGAGCAACAAAGGAAAGGGTTCATGAGAATTTTCCGCCAGCTTTCCCTCCTCGGTGTAGCCCTGTCCCTGGGCGCGGCCCTGCCGGCCCAGGATCAGGCGGCCGATGCTGCGCAGCACTCGGCCAGCACCACGGCTGCCGCCGTCGTCGCCAGCGGCCAGACTCCAGCCCATCCGCCGGATTTGCTGGAGCATCTGGTGGATTCGATCCTTGAGCTGTTCAATGTCCGCACGAGCGAGAACACCGTCACCCACTACGTGATCGCGGCCCTGTTTCTGGTCGGGGCGGTCCTCCTGCGCCGGGCGGTAACCAACGGCATTTTTCACTACCTGAAAAAACTCGCCGCCAAGACCGAGACGACACTCGACGACAAATTATTCCCCGCCATGGAGGCGCCCACGGCCGCTTTCATCATGATCACGGGCATCTTCGCCGCCCTGAAGGTGCTCAAGCTTTCCGAGAACACCGACCACTATCTCGCGGCGGGTTCGACGGTGGCCTTCTCACTCGTGATCTTCTGGGGCTTGCTGCAGGCCTTCAACGCCTTGCTCGACCACGCGCATGAGGTGGCATTGGAAAAACAGATGGGCGTGGCGGCCTTCATGCCGTGGATCAAGAAGACCCTCGTGGCGATCTTCGTGGTGCTGGGCGTGCTGCTCACGGTGCAGAGCCTCGGCTACAACGTCTCCACGATCCTGCAGGGTCTGGGCATCGGCGGCCTGGCGTTTGCCCTCGCGGCGCAGGACACCATCGCGAATCTCTTCGGGTCCATCGTCGTGGCCATCGACCAACCGTTCAAGATCGGGGAGACGGTCAGCATCGGCGCCCACACCGGTCTCGTGGAAGACATCGGCCTGCGTTCGACCAAGATTCGCAAGACCGACAAGTCACTCGTCGCGATCCCCAACCGCACCGTGGCCAACGAGGCCATCGTGAATCTCTCGCGTTTCACCCAGCGTCGGGTCGAGCAGGTGTTCAATTTCACTTACGGTGCCCGCCCGGAACAGCTGGACGCGATCGTGCAGGAGATCCGCGCTCTCATCACAGCCCAGCCCGAGGTGAATGCGTCGGACACGCATGTGTATTTTCGCGATCTCAACGCCTCGTCCCTCGACATCTGGGTGGTCTACGTGATCAAGGATCCGGATTTCGCACGGCACATGGCCGTGCGGCAGCGTGTGAACCTCGCCATCATGCAGGCGGTCGCCGCCCGCGGTCTCTCGTTCGCTTTCCCGACCCAGACCCTGCACGTCGCCACGCTGCCCGAGCGCAAGGGATAACCCGCCTCAGTCCAGCGTCTGCCGGTAGCGTTTCACGCCGATGGTCATGGCCACGGCGAGGAACAGCAGCAGCGGCCACAGCTCGGGCGCGATCTCCGCGAGGCCGTTGCCTTTGAGCAGAATGCCCCGGGCGATGCGCAGAAAATGGGTGTTGGGCAGACACGAACCGATGGTTTGCGCCCACTCCGGCATGCCGCGGAACGGAAACATGAAGCCCGAGAGCAAAATCGACGGGAGGAAAAAGAAGAAGGCCATCTGCACCGCCTGGAGCTGGTTCTGCGCAAGCGTGGAAAAGGTGATGCCCACCGAGAGGTTGGCGGCGATGAACAGGAAAGACACGGCGTAGAGCAGGGCCAGGTTGCCGACCATCGGCACATGGAAGATGAAGCGGGCGGCCAGCAATATGAGCGACACCTGGATGTAGCCGACGGCGATGTAGGGCAGGATCTTGCCGAGCATCACCTCGATGGGTCGCACCGGCGTGGCCAGCAGGTTTTCCATCGTGCCCCGCTCGCGCTCGCGCGTGATGGCAAGGGCCGTGATGACGACCATCGTCATGGTCAGCACCACGCCCATAAGGCCGGGCACGATGTTGTATTGGGTGATATTCTCGGGGTTGTAGTGCGCGTGGATGCGGAAATCCACCGGGCCCTCCTTGGCGCGCAGCCGCGCCAGCGGGCCGGACAGGTCATGGTTGAAAACGGTGTCCGCGAGGGCGCGCGTGGCCGAGACAGCGGGGCCGACCGCCGCCGGATCAGTGGCGTCGGCCTCGATCAGCACCGTGGGGCGCTCACCGCGCAGGAGCTGGCGCGAGAAATCCTCGGGGATGTTAATGACGAACTGCACTTCCCCGAGTTGCAGCAGGCGCTGCGCTTCCGCCTCGGTGGCGGCCTCGCGCACGAGGGTGAAATAACCGCTGTTCTTCAGCGCGGCCACCAGCGTGCGGGCGAACGGACCCTGATCGGCCGCCCGGATGGCCGCGGGCAGGTGCTTGGGGTCGGAGTTGATCGCGAAGCCGAAGATGATGAGCTGCATCAGCGGAATGCCGACCATCATGCCGAAGGTCACGCGGTCGCGCTTCATCTGGATGAATTCCTTCAGCACGATGGCCCAGAACCGATGGAAGGTGAAGCGGCGCGTGCTCACGAGAAATTGTCCTTCGCTTCGTCCATCAGGCTGATGAAGACATCCTCAAGGCCGGCGCGGATCTTTCGCCAGTCGTGTTGCGCGCTGCGCACAGTAGCGATGGTGGCGTCGAGCTGTGCGACATCACGGCCGCTCACATGCAATGTGTTGCCGAAAGCCACGACCTGCTCGACGCCGGGCCGGCCGCGCAGGAGGTCGGCGAGGGCGCGCAAGCCGGGGCCGGTCACGGTCCAGGTGGTGAGCTTGGCGGTGGTGAGCACTTCATCGAGCGTGCCGCGCGTGAGCAGATTGCCGTAGGCGAGGTAGGCGAGCCGGTGGCAGCGCTCGGCCTCGTCCATGTAGTGCGTCGTGATGAGCACGGTGAGTCCGTCGGCGGCGAGCCGGTGGATCTCGTCCCAGAATTCGCGCCGCGCTTTCGGATCGACGCCGGCGGTGGGTTCGTCGAGCAACAGGAGCTGCGGCGAATGAATGAGGCAGGCGGCGAGGGCGAGGCGTTGTTTCCAACCGCCGGAGAGCTGGCCGGCGAGTTGATGGCTGCGGTTCTGCAGGCCGAGTCGCTCGAGGCTTTGTTGCACGGCGGCGGCGCGGTCGGGCACGGCGTAGATGCGGGCAATGAAGTCCAGGTTCTCGCGGATGCTGAGATCCTCGTAGTAGCTGAAACGCTGCGTCATGTAGCCGACGTGGCGTTTGATGTCGGCCTGCTGCGCGCGCAGGTCGTAACCGAGGCAGGTGCCGGAACCGGCATCGGGCGTGAGCAGGCCGCAGAGCATGCGGATGAACGTGGTCTTGCCGGAGCCGTTGGGGCCGAGGAAGCCGTAGATCTCGCCGCGCCGCACCTGCAGGTCGATCGCGTTGACGACCGTCTTCGCGCCGAAGCGCTTCGTGACGCCCGTGACGTCGATGGCGTAATCGGTCGCGCTCATCGCGTCACTTCGCGGGACTGACTTCCACGGGTTGGCCGGGATGGAGATCGCGCGCGGCGGCCGGATCGAAGACGGCCTCGACGAGGAAAACAAGTTTGGTGCGGTTCTCCCGGTTGTAGAGAATGGGCGGGGTGTATTCGGGCTTGGGCGAGAGGTAGCTGATGTGCGCCTCGAGCGGCGCGGCGCGGCCGGAGAGGACGACCTTGACCGTATCACCCGCCTTCAGCGCGCCGAATTCCGCCTCGGGCACAAAGAAGCGCACCTTGATGTTTTCGGGCGGAAGCAAGGACACGATGGGCGTCGCGGCGGCAACGAATTCGCCTTCGCGGTAAAGCGTGTCGTAGATGAGTCCGGCGCGCGGGGCGGACTGGCTTTTCTGTGCCACGGCCCAGCCGGCCCGGTCGAGCGCGGCCTGCGCGGCGGCGGCCTCGGCTTCGGCGGCGGCAATGGTGTCGGGGCGGGCGCCGAGCTGCGCGGTGATGAATTGCGCGGTGGTTTCCACGATGAGCGTGGTGTTGGCCTCGTGGTTGAGGCGCACGCGGTCGAAGTCGTCGTCCGAGAGCACCGTGGATTCATGGAGCTTGGTCGCCCGTTCCAGTTCCAGCCGGGAGAGTTCGGCGGCGGTGCGGGCCTGGGCCAGCCGAGCTTCAATGGCCGCGAGTTCGGAAGGCCGCTGACCTTTCCGCAGGTCGGCCAGCCGGGCCTGGGCTTGGCGGACACGCTCGGCGGATTCACGGAGGGTGGCGAGCTCGGCGCCCTGTTCGAGCGTGAACAACGCGGCACCGGCCGTGACTTGGGCGCCCTTTTGCACAGCAAGTTTTTCGAGCCGGCCGGCGAGAGGCGAGGCGAGGTAGACAAACTCGCCTTCGAGGTAGCCTTGATAGGCGGTGGAACCGCGCCGGTCGCAGCCCGACACCAGCAGCAATGCGGTAAGCCCAGCGGCGGCGGTGCAGTGGGCCAGCGTGCGAGCGTTCATGGGGCCAGCATGGCAGCCGTCTGCGAAACCTCCAAGCGGAAAGGTGTTTCGACGGTTGCCTCGGCAACGGGGGTCCGCCTACTTTGCCCCACATGGCCCGAGAAACCAACAGCAGCTTCAAGGCGGAGATAGCGGCCCTGCTCGCGAACAAGGATTCGGCGGCCCTCAAGGCCAGGTTGGCGGCGTGGCTGCCGGCCGATCTGGCCCCGATCTTGTCCGAGCTGCCGGTGGAGCAGCTCGCGGTGCTGTTCCGGGGCTGCTCGAAGGAGCTTGGGGCCGCGGTGTTCGCCTATCTGGAGCATGGCGCCAAGCCCAAGCTGCTCAAGGTGCTCACGCAGGCGCAGGTCGCGGCCTTGTTGAATGAGCTCCCCTCCGACGACCGCACCGCCTTCCTCAACGAGCTGCCGCTGGAGGTCGCCATGCAGATGCTCGGGCTGCTCACGCCCGAGGAACGGAAAATCGCGCAGGACCTGCTGGCTTACCCCGAGCACAGTGTCGGCCGCATGATGACGCTGGATTATGTGGCCGTGCGGCCCGCCTGGACCGTGCGCGAGTCCCTCGACTACATCCGCACCCACGGCTACGACCGCGAAACGCTCAACATGGTCTACGTCACGGACGAGGGCGGCCACATGCTCGATGACATCCGCGTGCGGCGTTTCCTGCTGGCGGATCCCGACACGAAGGTGAGCACGCTGATGGATGGCAATTACGCCACCCTCGCGCCCACCGATGATCGGGAAAAGGCGCTCCTGGTCTTTCGCAAATACGACCGCGTGGCGCTGCCCGTGACCGGACCCGACCACAAGCTCATCGGCATCGTGACCGCCGACGACATGCTCGACGTGGCCGCGGCGGAGGCGACCGAGGACATCCAGAAGCTGGGCGGCAGCGAGGCGCTCGACGAACCCTACACGACCATCGCGCTGACCAAGATGGTGAAAAAGCGGGCGAGCTGGCTCGTCGTGCTGTTCCTCGGCGAGATGCTGACCGCGACGGCGATGAGTTACTTTGAGGATGAGCTGGCCAAGGCGATCGTGCTCTCCCTCTTCATTCCACTCGTCATCAGCTCGGGCGGCAATGCCGGCTCGCAGGCGGCCACCCTGGTCATCCGGGCGCTGGCGCTCGGTGAATTCCGGTTGCGCGACTGGTGGAGAATCATGCGCCGGGAACTGGCGGCGGGGCTCATGCTGGGGCTGATCCTCGGGAGCATCGGCTTTCTGCGCATCATCATCTGGTCGCGCTTTTCCCATATCTACGACCCGAGCCCGCTGCGGGTGGCCACGACCGTCGGCACCGCCCTGGTGGGCATTGTGCTCTGGGGCTCGCTGATGGGCTCGATGCTGCCGTTGATCCTGAAGAAGCTGGGCTTCGATCCGGCGACCTCCAGTGCCCCGTTTGTGGCGACGCTGGTCGATGTGACGGGACTGATCATCTACTTCACGGTGGCGCTCTTCATCATGCTTTAGCGGAGAGACCATGCCCCAACCGGTTTTGCTTTACGATGGAGACTGTGGCCTGTGCAACCGGGTCGTGCGCCTGTTGCTGCGGACGGACAAGGCCGGCCGGCTGAGCTATGCACCGCTGCAGAGTGCGCTGGCGCAGGAGTATTTGCGCCAGCAGGGGCTGCCGACCGAGGATTTTGATTCCCTGGTTTTTGTGCCGGATTGGGCTGAGCCCGTCGTCGGGGCTTATCGCTTGCGCACCGACGGGGCACTGGCGGCGGCGGCCGTAGTCGGCGGCATCTGGCGGCTTGTCACATGGACCCGGCTGCTGCCGGCGGGGGTGCGCGATCCTTTCTATAGGCTGGTCGCTCGCTCGCGCTACGCGATCTTCGGTGCCTACTGTCCGTCGCCGTTGCCCGACCCGGCGTGGGAAAAACGGTTCCTGGCGCGCTGAGCCTGCTTCGCCAAGGCTACGTAGGCAGAGGGCGCAGCCCAACAAAAAGGCCGGACGTGAGTCCGGCCTCGGTTAAGCAAAGAGTGCAGGGAGGGCGATTATTCGCGGCCGTAGCCGCCACCGGCACCGCGTTCGCCACCGCCGTCGCGGTAACCGCCACCACCACCACCACCACCACCACCGCGGTCACCCCGGTAGCCGCCACCGCCGCCACGACCGCCCCGGCCGCCGCCGCGACCACCG
>JAHFTH010000115.1 GCA_023269445.1 Lacunisphaera sp. | reverse complement strand
CGACGAGCAGGACATGTTTCTTGCTGCGGCGGAGCATCGAGGCAATGCGCTCGTCGAGCGCTGTGACCCCTTCGCGGGCGTCGACGACAAACAGAATCACCGTGGCTGCCTCGATCGCAAAGGCCACCTGATCTTCGGACGCCTTGGTGATGCGCGCCGGGGTGTCGCTACCGGTCAGGCCCAAGCCGCCGGTATCAAGCATGGTATAGGTGCCGTCCTTGACCTCCGCCGTCACCACGTCGCGGGTGACCCCCGGCATGTCGTGGACGATGGAAATGCGCTTCCGGGCCAGCCGGTTGAACAGGCGGCTCTTGCCCACATTGGGGCGGCCCACGATGGCGACGGTGCGCGGTGCGGAAGTCATTTGGCACACCTTCTAGGCGCAGACCTCGGCTGGCAAGCGATACTTCGGAGGCGGTTCCCGCGGGAAATCACTCAATCCCGCCCAAGTCTATCCGATATAGGGGACACGGGCCGCCTTGCATGAACATCCTCCTTGCCGACGACGAACCTCGGTATCGCGACTTGATGGCCATATTCTTCGAGAAATGGCCTGAGCACCGGCTTACCACGGCCGAGAACGGGCTCGAAGCTTGGATACTCCTGAGCGATCCGGAAAAACGGTTCGACGTGGTCTTTCTCGACATCCATATGCCGGTCATGACCGGCCTACAGGTGCTCAAATTGCTGGGCGAGTCCGACCGGCACCGTTCGGTCGAGGTCGTGATGTGCACGTCCCGCAATGACAAGGACGTCATCACCCAAGCGTTGGAACTGGGCGCCCGCCACTACATCGTCAAACCGTGGACGGAAGCCGTCATCGCCCACAAGCTCGCGCGGATCGCCGCGATCCGGAATACGCGTCTTAAATAACCCGCAGTATAGTTGTCTTGTCATCGCGAGCCCGGCACGGCCGGGCGTGGCGATCCAGTCGCCCAAGATTAGTGTTTATTAGTGTCGATTAGTGGTTTCAGTTCCGGGCTCTGATGTTCGAATCTCTTACCGAAAAACTGACCGGCGCCCTGCGCAACCTGCGCGGCGTTGGCACCCTGTCCGAGGCCAACATGGCCGACGCCCTCAAGGAAGTGCGCGCCGCCCTGCTCGCCGCCGACGTCCATTTCCGGGTCGCTCGCGAGTTCATCGAGCGCGTTCAGGAGCAATGCGTCGGCCAGTCCGTCCTCAGGTCCGTCTCGCCCGGCCAGCAGATCGTCAAGATCATCAACGACGAGCTGGTGAAACTCCTCGGCGAGGGCACCACCGAGCTGACCCAGAAGCGCCCGCTCAAGGTGCTCATGGTCGGTCTGCACGGCTCGGGCAAGACCACCTCCACCGCCAAGCTCGGCAAGCTGCTCAAGAAAAAGGGCGCCCGGCCCTTCCTCGTCGCGTGCGACGTCTATCGTCCGGCCGCCATCGACCAGCTCGAGATTCTCGCGAAGCAGGAGGAACTCGACTTCTACTCCGACCGCGTCTCCAAGGACGTGCCCGCCATCGGCGCCCAGGGTCTCGCGACCGCGTTGGAGCAGAACGCCGACGTCATCCTTTTCGACACCGCCGGTCGGCTCCAAATCGACACCGACCTCATCGAGGAAGTGAAGAAACTGAAAGCCGCCGTGTCGCCCGACGAGATCATCCTCGTCGCCGACGGCGCGCTCGGTCAGGAGGCAGTGAACGTCGCCAAGACATTCCACGAAGCGCTCGGCCTGACCGGCCTCATTCTTACCAAGCTCGACGGCGACACGCGCGGCGGCGCGGCCCTATCGATCAAGAGCGTCACTGGTGTGCCCATCAAGTTCATCGGCACCGGCGAGAAGACGGAGAACTTCGAGATCTTTTATCCCGACCGCCTCGCCTCCCGCATCCTCGGCATGGGCGACGTCGTCAGCCTCGTCGAGAAGGCGCAGGAGAACATCGACCAGGCCGAGGCCGAGAAAATGGCCGAGAAGATGCGCAAGGCGGACTTCAATCTGGAGGACTTCCTCGCGCAGATGCAGCAGGTGAAGAAGATGGGCTCGATGCAGTCACTCATGGGCATGATGCCCGGCATGAGCGGCGTGGAGCTGCCCGGCGACGCCGAGAAACAGATGCGGCGCACCGAGGCCATCATCCAATCGATGACGATTCAGGAGCGCCGCAAGCCCGGCATTTTGAACGGCAACCGCCGCATCCGCATCGCCAAGGGCGCGGGCGTGAAGGTCGTCGAGGTCAACCAGCTCATGAAGCAGTTCGAGCAGATGCAGAAACTCATGAAGATGATGAAAGGCGGCAACCAGAAGAAGATGATGCGCCAGATGGAGCAGATGAAAGGCCGCGGCGGGATGCCTTTCTAAGCGATAAGTGGTAAGCTTTAAGCCGTAAGCTCCCATGCCCCGTTTCCTCCAACTGCTGCTCGCCCTCGCCGCCTTCGTCGGCGGGCTCTGGCTTTTCTACGCCGGCTACGGCCGCGGCCTGTCGATGGCGGGGAAAACCGAAACTGGACTCGGCTACGTGAAGACCGGTCTTGATGGCCAAACCCGCGTGCCCATCCATCGCTGGATGTATGCCGGTGGCCTCGTTCTCCTCATCGGCAGCACCTGGTGGCTCGTGAAAGGTGGCAGCAGTAAGCCGAAGGGCAAACGTCGCCGGTGAATTTACGACTGTCATCGCGAGGCTCGCGGAGGCGAGCCGTGGCGATCCAGTCCGATTGCTTCACCACCCGCCGCGACGCTCCAAGAGCTGACTTGCCCTGACCGGAAACCTGACTATCTAGTCCCCATGCCTCCCGCACTTGCACCCACGCCCAAGCGCACTCGATCCCGCCGGGCTGGTTCCGTCACCCGCCTCGCCAATGCGGAAATTCATTCCCGTTTGGAGCAGATCGAGCTGGCCACGGTCAGTTCGCTTCGGGCGCTGCAAATGGACATTGAGGGAGACGAAGGCGTGTCGTCGTCTGAGGTTTTGAAGAAGGCCCGGTTGGCGTTGCGGTGGGAGTCACCTTCCAACGGTTGGCCGAGGCGGAGTTGATCGCTGCCGCCCGTGATCTGGACGCTAAAGCGAAACTCGGGCACGCCTTCCTCGACGAATACGAAAACTGGGAAGCGCATATTCGCCGCTTTCCACGCGCCTGTCCTGAGATCGCTCCCGGTATTCGCTGCGGCTACCTGAAGCGCTTCAAATATCACGTCACCTACCGCGTGCTCCCTGACGCCATCCGCATCCTCTACGTCCGCTCCGCCCGGCAAGAACCGCTCACGCATTTCGCGCGGAGATGAATGGCGGTAGCCAACAGAAGTTGATGCTCCAGTGGAGTAGATGAGGGTCCGTGGCGGAATGTCGTAAGCCCAATGATAAACGCTCGCGTTAGGGCCAAGCTTGAATGCTCTTTTTCGCCCTAACCATAATGATGAGGCGAATGTATTTTAGCTTCCAACCTACCAACACCTCCCGAATGGCTGGTTCGACTACAATATCTTCGAGAGCTTGGCTCCTTTGATCAATTAACAGAATATCGTTTCCGGGTTTGTCCTTGGATTTACTGCTTTCAAGCAGTGCTCTGAACTCCCCAGCCAACTTACACCTCTCCTTGTTAAGGGGCCAGAAGCCGGGCCTCGTGCTGCTGTTAGTTTTACTAGCGGGATCGTAGATTTCCCGGCGAACATCTCCATAATTCTTGCCGGTGTTTTGAAATGGTGGAACTATAATGACAGTTCCTTTCTTAGTATGTATTTTGTCGATGATCGTTAGTGTTGGCGGAAACTCGGTGTGCTCGAATCCATAGCCGAAAGCACTGATGTCAGGTGGTTCATCAGGAGAACCGCCAGAGTTCTCGGTTACCTCGAACTCGGCAGGAACATCGATACCGGAATTCGCTAAGATCGCCAATCCCGTCGACTGACCAAGCATATGCGCAAATGTCCGCAGCTCTTTGCTGGTTGCCGTCGGAACTACACTGATGCGTGTCATGCGATAGGTCGTTTTCATGAATGAGCCTCCTAAACGGTAATCCTACAGGTTACTTGTAAGCCGGATTGTCCTGCTTGGTCGCGTGGTGCAGCGCGAGGACGAGCGCTTGGAGCTTCGCCGGGCTCTTGATGCCCGGGGCCTGCTCCACCCCGCTGTTCACGTCGATGAACTTCGCACCGGTGGCCGTGACCGCCGCGGCGACGTTCTCGGCATTCAAGCCGCCGGACAGCACCCAGTGCTTGGCCGGGTGCGCGTCGCGGTGACGCTTAAACTTCGTCCAGTCACCCGTCTCACCCGTCCCGCCGAACTTGTCGGCATGGAAGGTATCGAGCAGGAAGGTGTCGGCCAGCGGCAGCCACTCGGGCTTCACGTCCTGACCCGGCGGCAGTTTCGGTGCCAGCCACAGCTGGGCGCGACCGGTCAGTTGGGACCAGCTGGCCAGCGTGGCCACCGGCGTCTCCGCTCCGAAATGAATCTGAAAATGGTCGAAGCCCTGCGTCACGAGGGCCGCGAGTTCGACGGCGGTCGGTTCCACGCACACCGCCACGCGTTTGCGTGGGGGCAGACGGTCCTTCATCGCGGCGTATTGGGTCAGCGTGATCCCGCGCGGCGACTTCGGATAGAAAATGAAACCGAGATAATCCGCCCCGATCTTGTCCGCGGCATCGGCGTCCACCAGCGAGGTGAGCCCGCACACCTTGAGTCTGATGGCGTTAATCATACCGGAATCACCACAGAATACACGGAACACACAGAAGGAATTTTCCTGTTCTGTGTTTTCTGAGTGTTCTGTGGTTTAAAATGCATTGATCGATTTAATCACGTGGTCCACCTGCGCGTCGGTCAGCTCGGGGAACATCGGCAGGCTGACGCACGTCGCGCTGGCCTTCTCCGCCACGGGCAGGCTGCCGGCGGCGTAGCCCAGCGAGGCATAACAGGGCTGCCGGTGCATCGGGCCCGGATAGATGATCTCGGTGCCAATGCCATGCTTGTCGAGATAGACGCGGAGGTCGTCGCGGCGCGGATGCAACAGCGTAAACTGGTGCCAGACACTTTCGCCGTAAGCCGAGACGACGGGAAGCTGCACATCCTTGCGCGTGATGCCGGCGCGATATTGCGCGGCGATGGCCCGGCGGCGAGCCGTCCATGCGGTGATGTGCTTCAGCTTGATGTTCAGGATCGCGCCCTGAAAGCCGTCCATGCGGAAGTTGAAACCCACCTCGGTGTGCGTGTAGCGCTTCGGCGAGCCATGGACGCGCAAGAGCTGAGCTTGGTCAATGACGGCGGTGTGCTTCGAGACAAACGCCCCGCCCTCGCCGCAGGCGCCGAGATTCTTGGTCGGATAAAAGCTGAACGTGCCGCAATCGCCGATCGAGCCGACCGGTGCGCCTTTGTAGCGGGCGCCGACGGCTTGCGCGCAATCCTCGACCACGAACAGCTTGTGCTGCTGCGCTAGGGCCATGATCTCGTCCATCCGCGCCGGCTGGCCGAAAATGTGAACGACCACGATGCCCTTGGTCTTCGGCGTGATGGCCTTGGCGATGGCCTCGGGGCTGATGCACCATGTGTCGGTATCGATGTCCACGAACACCGGTTTGGCGCCGACGTAACTGATGCCCCAGCAACTGGAGGCAAAGGTGAACGGCGTGGTGATGATCTCGTCGCCGGGACCAAACCCACCGCAAACGGACGCGAGGTGCAGCGGCGAGGTGCCACTGTTCAGGCCGAGTGTGCGGGTGTAGCCGAACGCGGCGCTGAAGCTCTTCTCGAAATCCTCCACGTCCCGGCCGAGGCAGAAGCGCGTGTTGTCGTAAGTGTCGGCGAGGGCCGCCAGCACTTCGGCGCGCAATGGCGCATGCTGGAGTTTTAAATCAAGAAAAGGAACCTTCATGATGGATCACCACGGAATACACAGAAAACACGGAAGCAATCCTCCTATTCTGTGTGTTCCGTGTGTTCTGTGGTGATAAATTGTGGTTACAGTTTCTTCAGCAGAGCAGCGATCAGCGAGTCGAGGCTGGCTTCACCGGCCTCGAAATCCACGGGCAGGCCGAGCTGCTTCATCGTGGCGGTCGTGGTCGTGCCGATGCTACCGGCGAGCGGGCGCTTGGCCTTGGCGCCGAGCTTGAGCGCCGCGGCCTGGTCGAAGAACGACTGCGCCGCCGAAGGGCTGGCGAAGAAGATGGCATCCGCACCCTTGGCCCGAAAATCGGTCGCCACCGGATCACCGGCGAGGTCGGTCTCCTCGGTCTTGTAGACCGGCAGCTGGTCGACGATGGTCCGGGCCTCGTGGAGTTTTTCGACGAGGGTATCACGGTTGCGGCTGCCGGTGATGACGAGAACCTTGGCACTGTCCATCGACTCGCGCGTGATCAGCTCCTTGGCGAGTTCGTCACCGCTGGCCTTCTTGGGCTGGAGATCAACGCGCAGATGCAGCTCGCGCACGGCGGCAGCCGTCGCCTCGCCCACGGCGGCGATGCGCACCAAGCCGAGCGAACGGATGTCGTCATAGACGCGGTTGAATTCCTCGAAGAAAAACTTCACACCGTTGACGCTGGTGAAGATGATCCACTCGTAGCTGCTCAACTCTTGAAAGACCTCGGCGAGCGTGTCGAGGTTCACGTCCTTGGTGACCCGGATGAGCGGCAGCTCGATGACTTCGGCGCCCTGCGCGGCGAGGCGGTCGCGCCAGTCAGCGGACGAGCCTGCGGGACGGGTGAGAACGATGCGACGGCCGGAGAGTGATTTTTTATCAGGCATGAAATCCAAGTTGCTTGAGCAGGCGGGCCGCCGTGGCGGCCGGGTTGGCGAAGTCGGACGCAGCGAGCGGCAGCGTGCGAATGCCAGTCTTCTCGTGGAAAAAGTGCAGCGTGTCCGTCGTGGCGTGCGCGCCGAAGGCGATCTGGCAGCCGCCACCCAGCGCAGCCTGGAAGGCCCGCTCGAGGTTGACGCAACGCGCGGTCGCGGCGTCCAGCGCTGGAGCAAACTTCGCCTCCTCCCCCGCGCGGCATTGCACGGCGATGGCCCCCTGCCCCACGGCTGGGACGCTTTCCGCGAAGGCCAGCGGACGAAAAACCACACCCGGCCAGCTGGTGATGCCGAGGCGCTTCATCCCGGCGGCGGCGAGGACGGTCGCATCGGCGTCACCGGCGGCGATTTTCTTGAGCCGGGTGTCCACGTTGCCGCGGATCTCCGTGAACTTGGCCGAGGGGAAAAGCTTCGCGATCTGTTGCTGCCGGCGCGGGCTGCTGGTGGCGATGGTCGCGGGCGACTTCACTCCGGCGCGGAGCACGAGCACGTCGTGGGTCACCTCGCGCGGCAGAAATCCGGCGACGGCCAAGCCCGGGGTGTTTTCACCGGGCAGGTCCTTGCAACTGTGCACCGCGGCATCGGCTTCGCCGCGCAAGAGAGCCTGTTCGAGCTCGGCCGTGAAGAGTCCCTTCCCGCCCTCCTTGCTCAGCGACCACTCGGCCTGTTTGTCGCCGGTCGTAACGACCTTGAGCAGCTCGCACTGGGCGCCGGAAATCTTTTCGCGCAACCGCGCCGCCACCATCTCCGCCTGCGTCAGGGCGAGCGGGCTTTTACGAGTAGCGAGGATGAGTTTCATGGAAAATGGTAGGCGGTGAGGGACTCGAACCCCCGACACCCTCGGTGTAAACGAGGTGCTCTAACCAACTGAGCTAACCGCCCGGAAAGACAGAAAGGAACGGAAACACGGGATAGCCGGCAAGGGTTTATTGGAGGGCCCGCGTCTCTGCGGGCCGACAAAGTCGCGGCGCGCAGGGACGCGCGCCCTCCACTTCAAATTGATACCGCTTCCTTGGCCTTCAGCGGGATGCCCGCCTTGATCATGGCCTCGGCGATCTGGATCGAGTTGAGCGCGGCGCCCTTCCAGAGGTTGTCGCCGCTGACCCAGAGCGACAGGCCGTTGTCCAGCGCGGTGTCGAGGCGCAGGCGGCCCACGCCGCACTTTGCCTGCCGGCTGAAATCGAGCGGCGTGGGGTAAACCTTGTTCGCCGGATCATCGACGAGCGTCGCCCCGGCAAAGCCGGCGATGGCCTGACGCGCGGCCGCGAGGTCGACGGGCTTCACGAACTCGGCGCTGATCGCCACGGAATGGGCGCGCACGACCGGCACGCGGACGCAGGTGGCCGAGACCTTGAGGGTCGGCAGGCCCATGATCTTGCGGCTCTCGTCGCGCATCTTGGTCTCCTCGCCCGTGTAGCCGTCGGCACCGAAGGTATCGACCTGCGGAATGACGTTCTGGAAAATCTGGTAGGGATACACCTTGCGCGGCAGCGGCTGACCCTTGGCGTAAGCTTGGGTCTGCGCCTCGAGCTCGTCGATGGCGTCGGCGCCGGTGCCGGACACGGACTGGTAGGTGGAGAAGAACACGCGCTTCACGCCGAAGAGCTGGTGCAGCGGATAAAGGCCCATGAGCGCGACCGCAGTCGAGCAGTTGGGGCTGGCGATGATGCCCTTGTGGCTGCGAGTCGCGTCGAGGTTGATCTCGGGAATGACTAGCGGCACCCCGGCGTCCATGCGGAACGCCGAGCTCTTGTCCAGCACGAGGCAGCCGCGCTTGACGGCTTCGGGCGCGAGCGCCTTGGCGATGGCGCCCTCGGCGGCAAACAGCGCGATGTCGAGCCCGTCGAAAGCCTCGGGGCGGGCCTCCTGCACGGTGAGTTTCTTCCCGCCCACGTCCAGGGTGCGACCCGCGGAACGCGCCGAGGCCAGCAGCCTCAGCTCCGCGAGGGGAAATGCGCGCGCCAGCAGGAGGCCGATCAGCTCTTGACCGACCGCACCTGTCGCACCGACGATACCGACTCTGTAGGATTGATTACTCACGTGAATGATTCGTTTGAACGGGCCAAAGAAAAGTGTGACGCGCTCGGACTCAAGCCGACAAAGCGTCTTATTGCCATATCCATTGCGCGACAGTTGCTTGGATTTTACCAAGACGGCTGTCTGGTGAAGTCCCACGTCGTTTCCACGTCCCTCCGCCCGCCCTCGAACATCAAGGATTCCCTCGGCACGCCGCGCGGCCTGCACGAGATTGGCGAGAAATTCGGCGCCGGCCAGCCGCCGGGCATCGTGTTCAAGGCGCGGGTCGCCACCGGGAAGCATTTCTCCGAGCTGAGCGCCGAGGAGCAGGCGCGCAATCTCATCACGACCCGCATCCTCTGGCTGCGCGGACTCGAACCGGGCCACAACCTCGGTGGCAATGTGGACACGCATGGCCGCTACATCTACATCCACGGCACCAATCATGAACACCGGCTCGGCACGCCCTTCAGCGGCGGCTGCGTCGAGATGAACAATCTCGAAATCATCGGGCTCTTCGACGAGGTCCGCGTCAAGGATCTCGTGTGGATCGAGGACTAGGCGTTCCGCCCGAACAGCAGGCGCAGCGAATTGAGACAGACGACCAGCGTGCTGCCTTCGTGCGCGGCCACGCCCACGGCCAGCGGCACCGCACCGAACGCCGTGGCGACGACCATGATGATCACCACGCCGAGTGAAATCGTCAGGTTTTGCCGGATGATGGCCTTGGCGCGACGGCTCAGCCGCTCCGCCGCGAGAAAGTTTTCGATGCGGTCGTGCATCAAGATGACCTCGGCCTGCTCCAGCGCCGCGTCGCTGCCGCGCGCGCCCATCGCCACGCTGACATCGGCCGCCGCGAGACTCGGGGCATCGTTCACGCCGTCGCCAACCATCGCGACGCGGTTGCCCCCTTGGCGCAGTTCCTGGATCGCTGCGACCTTCAGTTCGGGCGTGAGGTGCGCGCGCACTTCGTCGAGCCCCAGCTCGCGCGCCACCGATTCCGCCGCCTGCCGGCGGTCGCCGGTCAGCATGACTGTGCGGATACCCATCTTCTTTAGCTCCGCGAGCACACCCTTCGACTCGAGACGGATCTGGTCGCGCAAGAGGACCCGGCCGATCACATCGCGACCGACGATCCACACCTCGGAGAGTTCGGCTGAGGCCGGGGGCAATTTGGCGGCCCAGCCGGCCAATGGTCCGGTCTCGAGCAGTTCGCGCCGGCCCAGCAACGCCTGCGCGCCACCGTAGCTGCCGCGCACACCCTGCCCCACGATGTTCTGGAAATCATCGAGCGCGACTTCCTTCACGCCCCGCGTCTTGGCATCGCGCACGATGGCGCGGGCCAAC
>JAHFTH010000114.1 GCA_023269445.1 Lacunisphaera sp. | reverse complement strand
GACGATCACGACGGTCGCCGCGGTCAAAATCGCGTTCGCGGCGACCGGGGGAGACCGGTTTCACCTCGGTCCATTGCGTGCCGAAGTTGAAAGTCTGCAACTGGCTGAGGTCGATTTTATTCAACCCCTGGTCGTTGGGTTCGTTGGCGGGCTTTGTATCGTCCATGACTGGCTTAAAAACGGGCGTGGTTACCCGGTGTAGTGCTTGGTTAGGTCTAGGTGTTCCACGCGTCCGGTCAGGCCCGCAGGAAATAACAGTGTGCCCCGGGAAGAAACAGCGACGCAAGCGCATTTCGGGGCTTTACATGATTGGATCGAATCACCTAATTCGCCCCTCCTAAGGTTGGAACGCTCGGGTGGTGGAATTGGTAGACACACACGTTTGAGGTGCGTGTGCCGTAAGGCGTGCAGGTTCGAGTCCTGTCCCGAGCACCAACCTTCGCCGAGCAGAGCGAGGACGAAGGTTGTCCTCCGTAGGCTTGGCGAAGGAGGACATTTCACTCTCGTCCAAGGCATAGCTTGCCGGTGTTGGCCTAAACCAGCTTCAGATACTGCGTAGCAGCCTCCCCTATGACGAGAATCCCGCCCAACGCATTTGACCGGCGGCGTTTTATGGCGATGCTGACGACCGCTCCGCACCCATGACCACTCGCGCCATCACGCAGGCCCTGCTCGAATCCTACGCCCAAGGCGGCGGCATCAACCACCTCGACGGCGCCAACCTGCCCTCGCAGGACCGCGTCAACGATCTCGCGCGGGACCTGATGCATTTGCTCTTCCCCGGGTTCTTCGAGGATACCGGTCTCACCCAGGCCGATGCTCCCGTCTGGCTGGAAAAACTTCTGGGCAAGATCGAGGGCCGCCTCGCCACCGAGATGGAGAAAAGCCTGCGCTACGCCGGCCACGCCGACGCCAAGACCGAGGCGCAAAGGACGACTCTCCAGTTTCTCTCCACGTTGCCCGAGGTCCGGCGCCTCGTGCAGACCGACGTTGCGGCCGCCTATTCGGGCGACCCCGCCGCACGCAGCACCGACGAGATCATCCTCGCCTACCCTTGCGTGCTGGCCATCTCGCTGCAGCGCCTCGCCCACGTCCTCTATGCCTTGCAGGTGCCGCTCCTGCCGCGCATGCTCACCGAGTATGCCCACGAACGCACGGGCATCGACATTCATCCCGGCGCGCACATCGGCTCGCATTTCTTCATCGATCACGGCACCGGCGTCGTCATCGGCGAAACGGCCACCATCGGCACGCACGTGAAAATCTACCAGGGCGTCACCCTCGGCGCGAAGTCGTTCGAGACCGACGGCAAGAACAACCCGGTCAAGGGCGTGAAACGCCACCCTGACATCGAGGACCACGTCACCATCTACGCCCACGCCACCATCCTCGGTGGCGATACACGCGTCGGCGCCCATTCCGTGGTCGGGGCCAATGTCTGGCTGCGCGAGTCCGTCCCTGCGCACAGCGTGGCTTACTATAAGGAGACGAGCCTCGTCATCCGCCCGCGCAAGGCGCACGAGATTCTCGTCGACGGTGCCGACTGGGCGATCTGAGCAGCGTCAACTGCGTTGCCGCTGCGCCACCGCGCGCGCCACCTCGGCCGCGAAAAACGGTCCGCGATAGATCAACCCCGTGTAGAGCTGCACCAGCGTGGCGCCGGCATCGAGCTTCTCGGCCGCCGCCGCCTCGTCCATGATGCCGCCGACCCCGATGATCGGCAGCCGGCCGTTCGTGGCCCGAGAAATATAATTGATGATCTCCGTCGAGCGCTGGCGCACCGGCGCACCGCTCAGGCCGCCCGCCTCGTTCACTCCGGCAAAAAAACCCGGACGAGCCAGCGTGGTGTTGGTCGCAATGATTCCGTCGAGCCGGAGCTCGGCGATGACACCGAGCGCCGCATCGATTTGCGGATAGGAAAGATCCGGCGCGATCTTCAGCAGCACGGGCCGGCGCGGTTTGCCGCTGGAGACTCGCGCCTTGTTTTCATTCACCAGCGCGGCCAGCAGCGGCTTGAGCCAAGCGGCATCTTGCAGTTCGCGCAGGCCGGGCGTGTTGGGACTGCTGACGTTCACCACCACGTAGTCGGCGTGGTCGGCCAGCAGCCGGAAACTGCCGAGGTAGTCCTCCATTGCCTGATCGAGCGGCGTCACCTTGCTCTTGCCGAGATTAACCCCGAGCGGAATCGACCGGCGGCCGGGCCCGGGCAGCTTGGCCAGCCGCGCCGCGAGGGCGGCCGCGCCGTCGTTGTTGAAACCCATGCGGTTGATCACCGCCTGCTCGGCGGCGTAGCGGAAGGCCCGGGGACGCGGGTTGCCCGGCTGGGCGTGCAGCGTGACCGTCCCGATCTCGACGTGGCCGAAACCCAGCGCAGCGGCGGCGGGCCAGGCCCGGCCGTTCTTGTCGAAACCGGCGGCAAGGCCCACGGCATTGGGAAATTTCAGCCCGAAACATTCCACCGGCCGGTGTAAACCGGGCGACAATCGCTGCACCCGTTCCAGCAGCGCGCACAACGGCGGCACCCGGCCGAGCAGAGCCATCGCATCCACGCCCAGCTCGTGCGCGTGCTCGGGATCGAGGCGGAAAAGCAGCGGTTTGAGTGCGTGTTGGTAGAGCCAGCCCATGTGGCGCGGACGATGGCATCCACCAGCCAGGTTTCAAGCATCGGCCGGGCAAAGTTTTTGGCCTTGTTATTTCGCGTCTCCTTCCCAGTGTGCCGCCGCAATTACCTCTCCCGCCGGGCCAAGCGGAGATTTTTCCACTTTCAGCGTTTCAGTATTTGACAAGGACTCCGCCGCACCGTTTTCGTGCAGCGAATTCAGAACACTTCTACCATGGCGAAAGGCTCTCCTAAACTTGAATGGTGCATAGTCCGGCTCGGCGAAGACCACAACTGGTGGGTCGACGAGGTCAGTGACCCCGTCCACTGGGACGTGGACGGCCTCAGCATCATCGACCCCCGCCAGGTCGACCACATCATCGAGCTGATCGACCCGCTCCGCGAATACGGCTTCGACCAGGACGTGTTCGAGCGCGCCTTCATCGCCTTCCGCATCGCCAAGGATCTCGGCAAGGGCAAGGTCCGCCTCTCCCGCATCAAGCAACCGTTGCTCGAGTCCGAGGAAAAACTTTTCGCCCTGCCCGATGTCATCGACGAGGAAAACGGACCCTACGCCGACTTCCTTGACCACATCACCCGCCTGCGCGTCAAGATGCTCAACGAAATCCTCAGCCTGGAGGAGAAGCTCACCGTGGACGACGTCGAGGACCAGATCCGCGAAGCCCAGAACAGCGACTTCATCGAGGGCAAGGCCGTCCACCTTTTCACTGAGATCACCGCCATCCTCGAATACACCCCCGATGGTCATAGCGAAGACGATGAGGACGGCGAAAAGGCCAAAGGCGGCGACGGTGAAGCCGATGTGCCCGATGTCGAAGAGGAAGAGGATGAGAAGATGAAAAACGACTCCTCGCTCAAATGGGACGATGATGACGACGACAAGGATGACGATGATGGCGAAAAGAAGAAGGACGGCGACAAGGACGAGGACGACGAGGACTCCGATGACGCCGAGGAAGAGGACGAGAAGCCGAAAAGCAGCAAACGCGGTCGTTAAAAGCCTTGTTGCCAGCCTGCGGACAATCCCTCACTGCGTAGTCATCGCATGAGCACCTTCCGCCTGTCCGCTACCCTGCTCTCCGTGCTGATGGCGCTGCTGCTGGCCGGTTGTGTGACCGATGGCAACGCACCCACGACCGCCACCAATCCCCGGGTAGACGCCCCGTCCCTCTCCGCCCAGTTGCGCCCCGGAGACACCATGGTCGTCTCGCTGCTCGGCATCCCCGATCCGATCAACAGCAACGTCCAGATCGACGAGCAGGGCCTCATCCGCCTGCAATACATCGGGGCTGTCACCGCCGCCGGGCTCACCACTGGCCAGCTCTCCCAGAGCATCCGCGACACCTACATCACCAAGAAATTCTTCACGACCCTCGATGTCTCGGTGAACGTCACCGAGCGTTACATCTACATCGGCGGCGAGGTGCAGCGGCCCGGCCGCATCGTCTGGTCGCCCGACCTCACGCTTTCCAAGGCCGTGCAGTCCGCCGGCGGTTTCAGCCTCTACGCCAAGGAGAGCCACGTCACCCTCACCCGCGACCGCAAGGCCTACGACTTCGACGTGAAGCTTGCCCAGCGCCAGCCCGAACAGGACCCGATCCTCTTCCCCGGCGACTCGATCCAGGTGCCCCGCTCCGCGTTCTGATCGCCCGCCTGTGAGTCACTTTCGCACCAAGTCCATCGCATCCCTCCAGGCCGAGGCCGCCGCCGAGCACGGCTACAAGCGCACCCTGGGCCCGCTGTCGCTCGTCAGCCTCGGCATCGGTTCCGTCGTCGGCGCGGGCATCTTCGTGCAAACCGGCCAGGCGGCCGCGCTCTACGGCGGCCCGGCCATCGCGATCTCCTTCATCGTGTCCGGCATCGCCTGCCTCTTTGCCGGCCTGTGCTACGCCGAGCTGTCGGCCATGATCCCGGTCTCCGGCAGCGCCTACACCTACACCTACGGCAGCCTCGGGGAAATCTTCGCGTGGGTCGTCGGCTGGTGCCTCATCCTCGAGTATCTTTTCTCCGGCGCCGCGGTCGCCGTCAGTTGGTCCGGGGCCATGCGCGACGTCCTCGGCGAATTCCATATCGTCCTGCCCCCGGTCATGGCCAGCGCGCCGCTCGACGTGATCGACGGCCATCTCGTCACCACCGGCGCGTTGATCAACTTCCCCGCCGTCTTCATCTCGCTCGTCCTGACCTACATTCTCTACATCGGCATCAAGGAGTCCGCCAACTTCAACAACCTGATGGTCGTGATCAAGGTCGGCGTCCTCCTCGCCCTTGTCGGCTACGGCATCTGGTATTTCTTCGGCCACCGCGCAGCCGTCATCGCCAACTGGACGCCCTTCATCCCGCCCAACTCCGGAGAATTCGGCGAACACGGCTGGAGCGGCATCTTCCGCGGGGCCGGTGCGATCTTCTTCGCCTACGTCGGTTTCGACTGCGTCTCCTCCGCTGCGCAGGAAACCAAGAACCCGCAGCGCGACCTCCCCATCGGCCTCCTCGGGACGCTCGCCGTCGTCTCCTTTCTCTTCATCTCCGTGTCGCTGGTGCTCACCGGCATGGTGCACTACTCCAAGCTGAACGTCGACGCGCCGTTCATCTACGCGCTGCAGCAGGTGCAAGCCCCCGCGTTCTTTCGCTACCTGATCGAGGCCGCCACGCTCGCCGGCCTCACGTCGGTCATCCTCGTTTCCCTGCTCGGCCAGCCCCGCATCTTTTTCGCCATGGCCAAGGACGGCCTGCTGCCCGACACCTTCGCCAAGATTCATCCGAAATACGGCACACCGCACGTGACGACTTGGATCACCGGCATCTCCTGCGCCGTCATCGCGGGCCTGTTTCCGCTCAATCTGCTCGGCGAACTTATCTCCATCGGGACCTTGCTCGCCTTCGCCTTGGTCTGCGCCGGCGTCCTCGCCCTGCGCAAGACGCAGCCCAATCTCCCCCGCCCCTTCCGCACCCCGTGGGTGCCCCTGGTGCCGGTCCTCGGTATTTTGATCTGCATCGCGCAGATGTTCGCCCTGCCCACGATCACGTGGCTCAACCTCACGATCTGGCTGGCCCTCGGCTTCGCCGTCTACTTCGGCTACAGCCGCAAGCACAGCAAGCTGGCACGCTAGCCCCGCCCCTGAGATGGCTCAGCCCCGGTAATAAGATTCCCAGCCCACGCGCGGCGGCCCGCCCGCCAACAGCTCGTTGGCCCGGTCGCTGTTCGTGAAGCGCTTCGCCACCGGATCGAACTCCAGCCGTCCGCCCAGCCGCTGGGTGATGACGCCCAGCAGGAACACTTGCGTTAGCGGACCGGCGACATGAAAGGGCGACTTCGTCTCCTCGCGGCCGAGGCAGGCCAGCGCGAAGTTCTGAAAATGGTCCGAGAATCCGGCCTTGATGCGCGGCAGCGTCGGCGCCATCTCCCGCATCTTATCCTCCGGCACGATGCGCAGGGTTTCACTGTGGGTGCCGCCGAGGAAGGTGAGTTTCTTGCTGTAGATGAACTTCCCGTTCTTTTGGGTGAATCCGGCCTTCCCGGCCATTTCCGGGGGAAGTGGCGGCCGGTTCTCGACGCCGTCATACCAGAAGACCTCCACCGGTGGCCGGCCCGGGCGGGCGGCAAAATCGAACAGAATGGTCGTGGCCTGCGGGTAGATGAACTCGTTCGGACCGTCGCGCTTCACGGCCTCGATGGTGTGCGGCAGCCCGAGTTCCAAGAACCGGTGGCAGGTGTCGAGGATGTGCGGACCCCAGTCGCCGAAAGCGCCGTTGCCGTAGTTGAACCAGCCGCGCCAGTCGCCGGGATGCAGCCGCTTGCTGAAGGGATGCACCGCCTTGTGCAGGTGCCAGAGGTCCCAGTCGAGCGTGGCGGGCACGGGTTCGCCGGCGGGAAATCCGTCCACCTGCCAGCCGTGCCAGCGGCGGGGCGAGTTCATGAACATGTCGATGCGGGTCACGTCGGCGATGAGGCCGGCCTCCTGCCACGCCTTAAACTGATGGTAGTTGCTACCCGAGTGACCTTGGTTGCCCATCTGCGTCACCACCCCGCTCCGCGCCGCCTGAGCCATCAGGACCTCGACCTCGTGGAACGAGTGCGCCAGCGGCTTCTCGAGGTAGACGTGCTTCCCTTGCGCCATCGCGTGCAGGGCGATGATGAAGTGCGAGAAATCCGGCGTCGCGATGATCACCGCCTCGAACTTGTCGCCCATCTTGGCAAACATCTCGCGGAAATCCTGGAAACCCGGCACATCCGGATACAACTGGCGCGACTCGGCCGTGTGTGCGCCCAACAGGTCGACATCAGCGAACGCCACGGGCTCAACCAGCCCGGTGTCACGGAAAGTCTTGATGAGATCATTGCCGCGATTGCCGATGCCGATGAAGGCGACTTTCAGCTTCCGACCCGGGTGGGCCACTTCCGCCGCGCACACGAGCCGCGAAGGTGTGAGGGCCAGCGCCGCCCCGGCGGCCAGCGAGGTGGTGATAAAGCGGCGACGGGATGAGCTGTTGGACATGGGGAAATGGAGCGGTCAGCGCAGCGCTTTCGCCACTTCCTTGGCGAAGTAGGTCAGAATCATGTCGGCCCCCGCGCGCTTGATCGCCAGCAGCGACTCATCGCGACAACGCACGAGGTCGAGCCAGCCGAGCTTCGCTGCCGCATGAATCTGGGCGTATTCCCCTGAAACCTGGTAGGCCGCGATCGGCAGGCGCGCGTTATTGCGCACCTCGCGGATGATGTCGAGGTAGGGCCCGGCGGGCTTCACCATCACGATGTCGGCCCCCTCGGCCACATCGAGCTGCATCTCGCGGACAGCCTCGCGGCGGTTCGCGGGGTTCATCTGGTAGGTCGCCTTGCTGAGCAACCGCGTGCCGGCGGCCTGCGCGCTGCCCACCGCCTCGCGGAACGGGCCGTAGTAGGCCGAATTGTATTTCACCGAGTAGGCGAGAATGCCCGTGTCGCTGAAGCCGGCCGCCTCGAGCGCCTTGCGGACCGCGCCGATGCGACCGTCCATCATGTCGGACGGCGCCACGAAATCCACGCCCGCCTCGGCCTGCAGCACGGCCATCTTGCCGAGGATTATCACGGTGCGGTCGTTGTCCACGTCGTCCTTGGCCTCGGTCAGCACGCCGTCGTGCCCGTGGCTCGTATAGGGATCGAGCGCCACGTCGGTGATGACGCTCAGCTCCGGCACGGCCTTCTTCACGGCGCGCACGGCCCGCAGCACCAGCGTATCGGGATTCAGGGCCTCGGTGCCCTCCTCGTCCTTCAGCTTGGCGTCGAGCTTGGGAAACAGGGCCACGGCGGGGACGCCAAGCGCATGCAACTCGCGGCATTCCTTGACCAGATCGGCGATGTTCAACCGGAACACCCCCGGCATGGAGGCGATGACCTCGGGCCGGCCCTTGCCGTCCACGACGAACAGCGGGGCGATCAGGTCCTCCACCCGCAGCACCGTCTCGGTGACGAGGGCGCGGCGGCTGGGCTGACGCCGCAGCCGGCGGGGACGATGGATCAGTTCAAGTTTGTTGGTCTTGGCCATGGCGGTGAGAGCCGCCAGTAAACCATTATTCCGCCCCATTTCACGCTAAACTTTTGCCCCTGATTCTCCGCGGATGACGCGGATTAACGCGGATAGTCTCAACCCATCCGCGTCTATCTGCGTTATCCGCGGGAAAAACAGAACACCTGACGAGTTTAGAGGCAGGCCAAGCCAAGCAATCTGTGGTTGATAATTCTGCGCTTTTTGCGCCTTTTGTGGCTACCTCGTCCGCCCCGATGCCGATCCGTCTCCACGACTCCCTCACCCGCAGCCTGAAAGAGCTGAAGCCTGCCCAAGCGGATGGCGTGTTCCGCTTCTACAACTGCGGCCCGACGGTCTACGCCCCGGCTCACATCGGAAATTTCCGCACCTTCGTCGTCAACGACGTCATCCGCCGGCTCCTCGACTTGGAATTCCCCGGCAAGGTGAAGCACGTCCGCAATCTCACCGATGTGGACGACAAGACCATCAAGCGCGCCCGCGACGAGGGCCGTCCGCTGGCCGAGGTCACGAAACAGTGGACCGACAAGTTTCACGCCGACTGCGACGCCCTCAACTGCCTGCGCCCCCACGTCGAGCCCACCGCCACCGGCCACATCAAGGAGCAGGTCGACATGATCGACGTGCTCATGAAGAAGGGTAACGCCTACCGCGCGGCCGACGGCTCCGTCTATTTCAAGGTCTCGTCCTTCGACGGCTACGGCCGCCTCTCCCGCGTGAAGGAACGCGAGCTCCGCCCCGAAACCTCGTCCGCCCTCGCCGGCAAACCGCAGACCGTGGACGCCGACGAGAAGGAAGACGGCTCCGACTTCGCGCTCTGGAAAGCGCACAAGCCCGACGACGGCGCCAATTCCTGGGCCAGCCCGTGGGGCGCCGGACGCCCCGGCTGGCACATCGAGTGCAGCGCGATGAGCAAGAAGCATCTCGGCGAGACGATCGACCTCCACACCGGCGGCGTGGACCTGCTCTTCCCTCACCACGAAAACGAGATCGCCCAGAGCGAGTGCTGCAACAGCACTCCTGGACATCACGTCCCATTCTCCAATCACTGGTATCACAGCGAGCACCTCTTGGTGGACGGCAAGAAGATGTCCAAGAGCCTCGGCAACCTCTACACGCTCGACGACCTCACACAAAAGCATGGGACCACTCCTATGGCTTTGCGTCTCGCCTTGCTCAAAGGCCATCCCCGCAAGCAACTCAACTTCTCTATCGATTCGTTGCACGCCGCAGAAAAAGATCTTCAGAGGTTTGGCGAATTCCATACCCAACTCGTTGAATGCTTCACGACCAGACCGGTGGTGCCTCAAGCAAAAGCAGACTGGTGGCGATTTGAAGATGCGTGGTCCGCACTTTCCGAAGATCTAAATATCCCGCAAGCGCTCGGAGTCATGTTCACTGTAGTCAACAATACCGATCCTAAAAGTCTTTCAGCGGCTGAAGCCGCTGCCGCGTATGTTGGGTTTCGCCAGCTGAATTCTTTAGCACTCGGACTACCAAATATCATTAACGCGAGTGTCACCGAAAAACTGAATGTAATGGATAGGGTAGATGTGAGCGTGCACATAAAAGGCGTGGCTTCCGTCTCTGCCGCAGGAGACCTCGTTGTCACCACTGATAAATTTGTTGCCCCTCCGGAAATCATTGCCCTCGCCGAGAAGCGTAAGGCTGCCAAGCAATCTAAGGATTTCGCAGCAGCAGATGCCTTAAGGAAGGAAATTGCCGCCGCCGGTGTGAATATGAAGGACAACAAGGATGGTAGCTACACCCTCGATCCCCTGAAGAAGTAGCCTAACCGGCGAGGTCCGGATTGACACCCGGCCAAAGTCTGTCGCCAATCTCGCGTTCGGCCCTGCAATCGTAGGCAGGCCAGAACCCCTATACGCCATGTCGATGTCCCCGCTCGAAGAACTCCGTCACTCGTGCTCCCACGTGCTGGCGACCGCCGTCCTCCGTCTGTTTCCTGACGCCAAACTCGACATCGGTCCGCCGAC
>JAHFTH010000113.1 GCA_023269445.1 Lacunisphaera sp. | reverse complement strand
GGTCTACCCGACCGCTTTCACCAAGGAGCGCATCCGCCGCTCCCTCGGCACCAAAGATGTCCGCGTGGCCCGCGAACGCCGCGACAACTTCTTCAGCCTGCTGGCCAAGCAGGCCCCGATCGGGCTCCCGGTCGCGGAGCAGACGCCGGCCTTCGCCTAAGCAAACCGATCACAGGAACAAACCCCGGGGCCCGCTGACCAGCGGGCCCTTTTTGTTTGCTAGTTGTGGGAGCGACCTTGGTCGCGACTCGTTCGCCTAACGTCGCGAGCAAGCTCGCTCCCACAAAGTGAAGCACGCCTCCGCCCCCACCCCTTACGGGATCCGCAGCTGCATGCCGACCCGGAGCGCGCTCGAGCCTTGCAGAACATCGCGGTTCGCCGAGAAAATCTCCTGCCAGCGGTTCGGTGTCCCATAATAGCGCATGCTGATACGGGAAAGCGAGTCGCCGTCGGCGACGATGTGAAAGCGTGCTTCCGCGGCGGGTGCAGAGGGGCCGGCAACCGGCCGGGTCGGAGCCACCCCACTCGAGGCGATGGACGAAGCCGGCGTGCCCAGCCGGGCCGCCGAGGCGATCTGATCCAGCGTGCTCTGCGCCTGGTTGAGGCGGGCGGCCAGCGCCCCGTTCTCCGTCCGAAGCTGGGTGATGACCGCTGACCGCTCGCGATCCTGCGCGGTGAAATTTTCAGTCAGCCGGGCCTGAGCGGTGCGCGCCGCTTCCAACTCGCGGCGCAACTGGCCCAACTGGGCGGTGACGGCATCGATATTCTGCTGCCCGCTGCGCTCGGTCTCGGTCTTCTGCTGCTCGGCGGCCCGCACCGTCTGTGTTAGGCGGGCGATATCAGCCCGATAAGATTCCACCAGCCGGCGCATGTCCTCATGCTGCTGTTCCAGCTTGGCATTGGCCTGCGTGAGCTCAGCGACGGAGGCGGTGTGTGCTTCAGCAGTCTTTTCCGCCTCGGTCGCCCTGCCCAGCACAGACGCGAGATCGACCTGGGCTTTCTCCGCCGCTTTCTGGCTGTCAGCCAATTGCCGGGTGAGATCCCCATTGGTCTTCTGCAAGTCCTCCTGCTCACGCTGGAACTGGACCATCTGGCCGCCCACCGCCTCCAGGCGTTCCTGCAAGGCGGTTTTCTCATCGGTCAGGCCCGGCAGGACTGTCGCCACCTTGCGCGCGTCCACCAGCTGGGACTGCAAGCCGTCCCGCTCCGCCAGGAGGCTGCGCAGGTCGGAAGCCTGTTTCTGGCCCGAGCGACGCAGCTCCTCGCCGCTGGCCGTGAGCTCGCGGATCTTGGTCTGCAATTGAGTGATGTCATCCTGGGATGCGGCCGTGTCGTTGTCCTTCGCCGACAGCAGCGCCCGGTTGGCATCGGTGAGAGATTTGTTTGATTCGCGGGTCCGCTGCATCTGCGCGGCCAGTGTGGAAACTTCGCGGGCCGCGTTGGAACGCTCCTCCTCCACCTGCGCCTCCAGTTGCTTCACCCGCGAGTTCAGGGTGGTGATCTCCATCTGGAAAGCATCCGGGCTCGCGGCACTGACGGCCTGGGATTGCGCCGCCAGCGCGGCCGCGGTGGATTTCTGGGCGTTATCCAGGTCCTTCTCCAGTTTTTCGTTGGCCGCAGTCAGCTCCGCCACCGTGGCATTCAATTTCTCGACACTGCGATTGGCTACAACTACGTCGGCCTGAGCCTTTCGGCTATCGTCCCCGCCCCGGGTGCGAACGGTCAGCGCATCTGCCAGTTGCTTTTCGAGTTCGGTCACTCGGACCTGCGATTGTTCCAGTTCATCACGGCTGCTTTTCAAGGATGCCGTCCATTGCTCGCCCTGGGCCCGCTGGCTCGCGACCTCAGCCGCCGCCTGACGTAGGCGATTGTTTTCGTCGCGCAGCGTAGCCAGTTCCGCCAGATCACGGCGAGCCTTGGTAAGGTCGTTGCGCAGGACATCCGTATCGGCCGATCCGCGGTTCGCCGCCGCTAAAGTCTTCTCAAGTTTCTCCTTTGCCCCGCTGAGTTCGGCTACCGAGGCGGCGCTCTTCTCCAAGGTCTGATTGGCCTCAGCCAGCTGTTGCTGCGCCTGAACGACATCTTGGTGCTCGGTTGCAATCTTCCCGGCCAAAGTCCGGTTCTGCTCGACCAGGCTTTCCGCCTGGGCCTGGACCCGGGTCAACTGCTGCCTGAGCTCGTCGGTTTGCGTGGAGTCCGTTTTACTGACAGCCGCGCGGGCCGGCTCTTGTTGCTCCACCTGCGCCAGTTTCTGTCTCAGCTCTGCCGTCGTCGATTCCAGGAGCGCCACGGCGGCGGACTTCTCATTGAGGGTCTTCTCCAGCGAGGCGGACCACTTCTCCAGCTCGGCTTTTTCGCCCTGCACCGTCTTGAGCTGCTGCTGCAACTGCTCGACGGCTGGCGCCGACGCGGATTCATCGGCGGCGGCTGGCTTGACCGGCTGGCTGCGCAACGTGCGCAATTGCTGGTTCAAGGACAGAAGTTCGCGGGTGGAACGCTTCACCTCGTCGTTCAGCCGGGTATTGTCGCGCTGCAAATTGGTGACGATGGCTGACGACACATCCGGAACGTTGACCTTGGGCTCAGCCACGGGCTTGGCCACCGCCGTCGGGAGCGTGGCCTTTTCCTGCTGTAGATCCTTGACCTGAGCCTGCAAAATCGCGGCCTGCCGATCCATCGCCTCCTTCTCGGTGCTCAGCGCCTCAACCTGGCTGGACAACCGGCGGCCCTGCTCGCGAAGTTGTTCGATCAATTTGGCCGTGGCTTTGTCCGGCGGTGGCGCGGCGGCCGGCGCTGGGGCGAGATTGATCGCGGGGCTGTCGCCCAACAACCGGTTGGCGGCGGACAATTGCTCGCTCGTCAGCGTCTTGGCCAAGGCGTCGCGGGCGTCCGGTTTGGCACCGTTCTGCACGGCCCGGCTCAGCCAGACAAAGGCCTGCACGGCATCGCGCGCCACCCCGGGCCGGCCTTCAGACAGAGCCAACCCGTAGTTGATCTGCGCGGGAGCGAATCCCTGTTCGGCAGCCGCCCGGTAGAGCGCGGCGGCGGCGGTGACATCCTTGGTCACGCCGCGCCCGTCTTCCAGCAGGAGACCGAGGTTGTATTGCGCCCGGGCATAACCGCGTTCGGCTGCGCGCTGATACCAGCGGGCCGCCTGCGCTTCGTCTTTCTTCAAGCCGTGGCCAGACTCGTAGGAAAACCCCAGATTGAACTGCGCCTCGACCAGACCGCTGTCCGCCGCCTGCTTGAACCAGAGGTTGGCCTCAAAATAATCCTGCCCGACACCGCGGCCGGTCGAATACATGTTGCCCACATTAAACTGCGCCGGGGCATAACCCTGTTCGGCGGCCTGCAGGTAATATTTGAAAGCCTGGCGCTCGTCTGCCGCCAATCCGCGCCCCAGCTCGTAGGCCTGCCCGAGATTGAACTGCGCCAAGGCGAAGCCCTTGTCGCCCGCCAGCCGATACCATTTAAGGGCTTCATCAAAGTCTGGCTTCACGCCGAGCAAGCCGTTGGTGTAAGCGTTACCCAGCGTATTCTGCGCCTCAGTGTCGCCCTGGGTCGCCCGGGAACGGAGCGTCTCCAAATCGGGCGCGGCTTGTGACCAGGCTAAGCTGACGAGCAGCAACGCGCCGGCGAGCAACAGTCCTGTCCTGATGAAGTGATCAAACCGGATGAACGGGGCGAAGATGCGCACGCCTCAACTTAAGGGTAAAATCCTGCACGGGAGCAAGGCTGCATCGGTCATCCCATGGATGATTTTTTTGTCGGGCGGACAAAATGTGGCCAGCGCGCCAGACAACCTGACCTGACCACCGACGACGAAGTAATACGGACACAGGCGCAACCGGCCATCCTTCGCCGAGGCTACGGATGGCAGGCCCGCCCCAGACTTTTCATATAACGGATGCGACACACGCTTCGGCTTCCGGTATTCCTGGAGCAGGTGCAGGTTGGTCGGGGCCAGTTGCAGGGCCTGCTCGACGCCTTGCTGCCATTCCTCCCGGGAACAGTCGCTGCCCAGCACCACGCTGCGGGCGCCCCACGCAGTCTCGTGGAAACCAGAAATCTTGATGATCAAGTCGCGTTCCTTCTGCGAGGCCCCCGCCAGATCGCGCCAGTCGTTGAGCAACCGGCCGCCGACCGGCGGGCCCTCCAGCACGGCCCCGGGCGGCAACGGCGCGGGGTCCATGATCCAAGACCGGGGGATGAGCCGCTGGAGCAGTTTCAACGTGCGGCCGCCGAGCGACTCGGCCCAATATTCGTGCAGCAAGTGGTGATGGAAGAGCGCCAGCGCCAGTTTCTCCTCCTGAAAATGCCGCATGGGCGGCGCGATTGCCACGGTGCCGTTCGACCACGCCTCCAGAATTTCCCGGCCGACCCGCACGTTGGCCCAGTCGAACAGCTCAAAGAACCGGTAGATGATGTCGATTTTCTCAGGCGTGCCCTCGACATCAAAGAAGAGTTCACTCCCCAGCGGGAACACATCCGCCGGTTTCATGCAGAAGACCCGGCGACCCGCCCGCTGCAACTGCTCGGCCAGCCACTGCATCTCGGGCCGGTAGGTGGCGGCCTCGTCACTGACCAGAATAGCTATGAGTGGATTCCGCACGGCCGGACACAAGGCGGCCAGCGATGCGTGGAAGTTCTCCACCATCGCCCCGTCTGCACCCAGAATGTCCGATTCCAACCTGCGGGGTGAGGGCACCCCGCCTCCACCAGCTGCAGGGTCTTTTGGAGGCGGGGTGCCCTCACCCCGCGCGGAATACAACCGATTCAGGAACGCCGTCAACCCGATGCCACCGGGCACGGAGTCCAGTTCCGTCAGGGCGAAACCTTCCTCCGTGAGCAAAAGGTCGGGCCGCAGCACCGTCGGAAACACCCCGCGGTTTTTCGGATCGCGCGCGTGGGCGATGAGGTCCGCCGGTTTGCCGCGATCGAGGTAATCGGCGACCCACGGCGCCAGCAAGGGCTTGTTCCGCAGAAGATTTTTTCCAGCGACCGAGCGCAGGTAGAGCGTCTCGAGCGCCTGATGAAACTCGAGGCACGCCGCGCCGATCTGCTCCAGCTCCTTGGCCTGGTCCGGCGTCAACGGCCAGGCCTGCGGCGAGAGCTGCCAGGTTTTGTCCTCAAACAACGATTGCTCCGCGAAGGCCGTGCGCAGGGTTTCGTAGGACAAATCAGACATGATTAATTCAGAAGCCAGAAAGCCAGAAGGTGCAAAGGCTGTTTCTATTTCAGGGTTTCTTGGTTTCTGAATTCATCCTCAGTCGTCCATCTGGATGTCCTTGTTGCGATGCCGCGGGCAACCAGCGCGCAGCCAGCCGGTGATAAAACGGTCGAGGTCGCCATCCAGCACGCCCTGCGTGTCGCTGGTGCTGACCCCGGTGCGGAGGTCCTTCACCATCTGGTAAGGCTGGAGCACGTAGCTGCGGATCTGGGCACCGAAGCCGATCTCACCTTTTTCGCCGTAGAATTTATCCATCTCGGCGCGCTGCTCATCCTGGCGTCGCTCGTAGATGCGGGCTTTCAGCACCACCATGGCGGAGGCCTTGTTCTTGATCTGGGAGCGTTCGTTTTGGCAGACGACCACGATGCCCGTGGGCGCGTGCGTGAGGCGCACGGCCGAGTCGGTGGTATTGACGCCCTGCCCGCCCTTGCCGGAAGAACGGTAGACGTCCACGCGGATGTCCTCCTCCTTCAACTCCACGTCGATGTCCTCGGTGATCTCGGCCACCACGTCCACGGCACAGAACGAGGTGTGCCGGCGCTTGTTCGAGTCGAAGGGGCTGATGCGCACGAGCCGGTGGACGCCGCGCTCGGCCTTGGCGTAACCGTAGGCGTTCTCGCCCCTGATCAAAATCGTGGCCTTGGAGATACCGGCCGTGTCGCCCGGCTGCACATCCATGAGTTCGATCGTGTAACCCTTGCGCTCGCACCAGCGCGCATACATGCGGAAAAGAATGTCGGCCCAGTCGTTGGACTCGGTGCCGCCGGCGCCGGCCTGGATGCTGAAGATGGCGTTGTTGCGGTCGAACTGGCCGGTGAGGAACGACGCGATCTCGAGGTTGTCGAGGTCCGCGACCATGGCGGTCACGGAGGCCGTGAGCTCCTTGGCATAGGACTCCTCTTCCTCCGGGGTGGCGGATTCAATCAGCTCGACCATGACGGAAGCGTCATCGAGCCGCTTGTTGAAGGCCACGAGGCCGCCGATGGTTCGTTTCAGGCCGTTGACGATGGCGATGTGCTTCTGGGCCTTCTCGGGCTGATCCCAGAATCCCGGGGCGCCCATCTGCGCCTCCATCGCCTCTATCTCCCGCTGCTTTTGCTCGACGTCAAAGAAACCTCCATAAGTAGCCGGCACGCTTCTTTATGTTTTCTATGTGGGAAAAGGTCTCGGGAGCAATCATGGACGGCCCCACCCTTGGCAGCACTGCCCGCGTCGCAAGCGGAAAGTCCGCGACAACCCACCCGGACATAAAAAAGCCGCCCGGGTGTTCCGGACGGCGGAAAGACTGACCACCGGGTCGGCAGGCTCAGTTGAAGGCGTTGGCGAACCACTTCTGGTAGTGCACCCCGACGACCGGCATGAGCTTCTGCTGGCCATTGATCGCGGCAATCAGGCCCATGATCCAGAGCACAAACAGCGAAATGCCGAGCAGCGGCCACACTAGGATCATGATGATATTAACCACCGGGATCATGGTGAGGATCAGGCAGGGAATCCAGATCACAAACCCGGTGACAAACAGACCGAGCACCTGGCGCAGATGAAAAGCCCCGAGGGCGGTCTTTTTGCTGCTGTGCATGACAATCGCGATGATGAATCCGATGAGGGTGATGTAAGCGAGAAGTGCGACGGTCGTATCTTCTTTGGCAGGAGCCGGGGTGGTCTCGGGTGTGTCTGACATGGGTGGGATGGGTTAGGTGTGTGTTGCGGACGTAAGACTGGCCAACGTTCAACTTGGAGACGGAATCAGGCCCCGTCAATGCCGTGGAAATCGGCCGATTTCAGCTCCGCAGGGTGCCGGCCGCCTGCTCGGCCAGGAAGGACGCGTAAGTCTTCTCCACGCCCTCGCGCAGACCGATGCGGGCCTTCCAGCCCAGCGTGGTGAGACGGGAAACATCCATGAGCTTGCGCGGCGTGCCGTCGGGCTTGGTCGCGTCCCACGTGATGCGACCCTTGAAGCCGGTGACCTGCGCGACCAGCTCGGTGAGTTCCTTGATGGTCACGTCCGTGCCGGTGCCGATGTTGAGGAGGTCGGGCGGGTTCGACTGCTTGAGGAGAAACGCGCAGGCGTCGGCCAGTTCGTCCACGTGGAGAAACTCGCGCTTCGGCGAACCGCTGCCCCACGCGACGACCTCGGGCCGGCCAGCCTGCTGGGCCTCGTGGAACTTGCGGATGAGGGCCGGCAACACGTGCGAATTCTGCAGGTGGTAGTTGTCGCCCGGGCCGTAGAGATTGGTCGGCATCGCCGAGTGATAGAGCACGCCGTGCTGCTTGCGGTAATACTCGCAGAGCTTCAGGCCGGCGATCTTGGCGATGGCGTAGGCCTCGTTGGTCGGCTCGAGCGGGCCGGTCAGCAGGCAGCTCTCGGGCATCGGCTGCGGCGCGAGCTTCGGGTAGATGCACGAACTGCCGAGAAAAAGCAGCCGCTTCACGCCGTTGCGATAGGCGCCGTGGATGGTGCTGTTGGCGATGGCCAGGTTGTCGTAGAGGAAGTCCGCCGGATAAGTGTTGTTCGCGTGGATGCCGCCCACCTTGGCCGCGGCCATGATGACGGTGTCGGGCTTCTCGGCGGCATAGAACGCCTCGACCGCGGTCTGGCTGGTCAGGTCGAGTTCCTTTCTGGTCCGCAGCAGCAAGGTCACGCCCGGTTCGGCCCGGAAGCGCCGCACGAGCGCGCCGCCGACCATCCCGTTATGACCGGCAATGAAGAGCTTCATGCAAACGGCGCCTTAGTCGGCGCGGGCAGCTGGGCGATCTGCGCCTCGCGCTTGGCCGCCGCGAGATCGGACTCGGTCATGATCTTCACGAGCTCCTTGAATTTCACCTTGGGCTCCCAGCCGAGCTGGCGCTTGGCCTTGGCGGGATTGCCGATGAGCAGCTCGACCTCGGCCGGGCGCTCGTAGCGGGCGTCGTATTTGACGTATTTCTCCCAGTCGAGATCCAGCAACGCGAAGGTTTCCTGGATGAACTCCTTGACCGTGTGCGTCTCGTTGGTCGCGACCACGTAGTCATCGGGTTTGTCCTGCTGGAGCATGACCCACATCATCTCGACGTATTCCTTGGCGTAACCCCAGTCGCGCTTGGCGTCGAGGTTGCCCATGTAGAGTGATTCCTGCAGGCCCAGCTTGATGCGGGTGGCGGCGCGGGTGATCTTGCGGGTGACGAAGGTCTCGCCGCGGCGCGGGCTCTCGTGGTTGAACAGAATGCCGCTCGAGGCGTGCAGGTTGTAGCTCTCGCGGTAGTTCACCGTCAGCCAGTGGGCATACATCTTGGCGCAGCCATAGGGCGAACGCGGCCAGAAAGGCGTCTCCTCCGTCTGCGGCACCTGCTGGACCTTGCCGAACATCTCCGACGAAGATGCTTGGTAGAACCGGCACTTCTTCACGAGGCCGGCCTCGCGGATGGCCTCGAGGATGCGCACCGCGCCCAAGCCGACGACGTCGCCGGTGTATTCCGGAATATCAAAGGACACGCGGACGTGCGACTGCGCGCCAAGGTTGTAGATTTCGTCGGGCTGGAGCGCGTAGAGCAGCTTCACCATCTGCACGGAGTCGGCCAGATCGCCGTAGTGCAGGAAGAGCTTCACGCCATTGACGTGCGGGTCGCTGTAAAGGTGGTCGATGCGGCTGGTGTTGAAGGTCGAGGCGCGGCGGATGATGCCGTGGACCTCGTAGCCTTTCGCGAGCAGCAGCTCGGCGAGATAAGAGCCGTCCTGTCCAGTGATACCGGTGATCAGGGCTTTTTTCATGTAAGGTGATAGCTAGACCAATGTTTTTGCCGCAAGCAAGCCGGGGGTGGTGCGAATGTATTTCGCTTGGCGAAGAACCCAACACACCCCGCCCTGTCGGGCACCCCTCTTCATAGAGGGGACTTCGGCTACGTGGATTTGATTCCCCTCTATCAAGAGGGGTGGCGCGTAGCGCCGGGGTGTGTTGGCTTGTCATCGAACAGTCAAAATGCCCTACCCCAGCGCCGCCAGCAGACGCTGGAGCTCGGCCTGCTTGGCCTGCTGGTCGGCGAGCTGCTTGCGCGCGCCGTCGAGCACGGCGGCCGGCGCCTTGTCCGTGAACGCCTTGTTGTTCAGGCGCGCCTCGGTGCCGGCGATATGCTTCGCGAGGGCTTCGAGTTCCTTCTTCAAGCGGACTTTCTCCGCCGCCGGATCGCCCTTCGCCTGCTTGATGAGATTCCACGAACCGAAGGCCGTCACGATGGCCGGGGCGTTGGGCGACATCGGGCCGCGCACGATTGAGCCGGCGCCCATCATGCGCTTGAGTTTGGTCAGATTGGATTCGAGCACGGCCCAGTGGGCGTCGCCGGCCTCGACCACGAACTCGGAAGTCTTGCTGGCCGCCTCGCCCTGCTCGGCCTTGAAGGCGCGCACTTGCGACAGGACCGCTTTGAGCTGCGCCACCTGTGCGGCGGCGGCGGGGTCGAGTTTCAGCCCGAGCCCGGCGATCTGCGAGGAGTTCTCCGCCTGCACATCGCGCATGAGGAACGTGCCTTCGGCACCGTAGCCGAGGAGCTGCCAGAGTTCCTCGGTGATGAACGGCATGAACGGGTGCAGCAGCAGCAGCGTCTGGCGCAGCACGAGATCCTGGATCGCGAGGCAGTTCGCCTTGGTGGTCGGATCCTGCAGCTTCGACTTGGAGACCTCGACATACCAGTCGCAGAAATCATTCCAGAAAAACCCGTAGATCGCCTGCATGGCCGCGCTGAACTCGAACTCCGTGAAACAGCGGTCCACCTCGCGCGTCGTGGCGAGCAGGCGGTCGAGGATCGCGTGGTCGTCGGCATCGAATTTCGCCGGCTCGATCCGCGTGAGGATGGTGCTGAGCGAGGAATTGTCGGCCATGTCGCCGTTCATCTGGCGGAAGCGGCAGGCGTTCCAGAGCTTGTTGCAGAAATTCTTGCC
>JAHFTH010000003.1 GCA_023269445.1 Lacunisphaera sp. | reverse complement strand
TCCTTCGCCTTCCGCGGCAACAACGTCGTCCGCGACGCCATGCACGCGGCCTTCCTCTACCACGCCATCAAGGCCGGCATGGACATGGGCATCGTCAACCCGTCGATGCTCGAGGTCTACGAGGAGGTGGACAAGGTCCTCCTCGAACACGTCGAGGACGTCCTCCTCAACCGCCGCCCTGACGCCACGGAACGCCTCGTCACGCTCGGCGAAACACTGAAAGCCGAAGCTGGAGGGCCGAGCTCCCGCGAGGCCGGCTCGACTGGAGGGCCCGCGTCCCTGCGGGCCGCAGACGAATGGCGCTCAGGCACCGTCGAAGAACGCCTCTCCCACGCCCTCGTCAAAGGCATCGACGCCTTCATCGACACCGACACCGAGGAAGCCCGCCTCAAATACGGCAAGCCCCTGCTCATCATCGAGGGTCCGCTCATGGACGGCATGCGCGTCGTCGGCGACCTCTTCGGCGCGGGCAAGATGTTCCTCCCGCAGGTCGTGAAGTCCGCCCGCGTGATGAAGAAGGCCGTCGCCTACCTCCAACCGTTCATGGAAAAGGAAAAGGCCGAGCTCATCGCTTCCGGCGGCACCGCCCGCGCCCAAGGGCGCATTGTCATGGCCACCGTCAAGGGCGACGTGCACGACATCGGCAAGAACATCGTCGGCGTCGTTCTCGCCTGCAACAACTACGAGGTCTTCGACCTCGGCGTCATGGTGTCATTTGAGAAGATCTACGCCGCCGCCGTGGAGAAGGGCGCCGACATCATCGGCCTGTCCGGCCTCATCACGCCCTCGCTCGACGAGATGGTCCACAATGCCAAGGAAATGAAGCGCCTCGGCTCCAAGCTCCCGCTGCTCATCGGCGGTGCCACGACGTCCGCCGCGCACACCGCGGTCAAGATCGCCCCGCATTACGACGAGCCCGTCGTCCACGTGCTCGACGCCTCGCGCGTCATCGGCGTCGTGTCGCAACTCCTCAGCCCCGAGAACAAGCCCAAGTTCGTAGCCGACACCCGCGCCAAGCAGGAAAAGTCGCGCGTGGACTTCGCCGACCGCAAAGGCGCGAGGAAGCTGCTGTCTCTCGCGGACGCGAGGGCTCGCCGGCAAACTTTTGAGTGGGCACAGGTTGATATCCCCCGTCCAGAGTTCCTAGGAACTCGTGTATTTTCCTCCGACACCGGCGCAGCGGAAGTAACAAGTAACAAGTTCCAAGTATCAAGTTCCCCGAACTCCGATCTCCGATCTCCGACCTTCGGCAGTCCCTTGTCACTTGATACTTGCCACTTGGACCTTCACGAAATCGCAGATTTCGTGGACTGGTCCCCCTTCTTCTCCACCTGGGAACTCCATGGCCGTTTCCCCGATATCCTCAAGGACCCCGTCGTCGGCGAGGAGGCCACCAAGCTCTACGCCGAGGCCCAGGCCATGCTGAAACAGATCATCGCGGAAAAACGCTACACCGCCAAGGCCGTCATCGGCTTCTGGCCCGCGAACTCGGTCGGCGACTCCGTGGAAGTTTACGACCCCGCATCTGTCACCCTGAGCGAAGCGAACGGGTCCAGACCGACTTCCTTGAAGGTCATCAAGACCTTCCACTTCCTGCGCCAGCAGGGCGAGAAGCCTGCCGACCAGTTCAACCACTGCCTTGCCGACTTCATTGCCCCGAAGGACTCGGGCCGCATCGACTACCTCGGCGGCTTCGCTGTCACGGCCGGACACGGCGTGGAGGAATTCGCCGCGGAGTTCCGGGCCAAGACCGACGACTTCAACGCCATCCTCGCCCAAGCGCTGGGCGACCGCCTCGCCGAGGCCCTCGCCGAGCTGATGCACAAGAAGGCCCGCGAGTTTTCCGGCTACGGCAAGACCGAGAACCTGGAGATGAAGGACATCATCCGCGAAAAGTATCGCGGCATCCGCCCCGCCCCCGGCTACCCCGCCTGCCCGGACCACACCGAGAAGCCCCCGCTGTTCGACCTCCTAAACGCCGAGGCCGTCACTGGCATCACGCTCACCGAGTCCAACGCCATGTTCCCCGCGAGCAGCGTCAGCGGGCATTATTTCAACCACCCCGATTCCAAATACTTTGCGGTTGGGAAAGTTGCTAAGGACCAAATCGAGGACTACGCCACCCGCAAGGGCCAGCCAGATTCAGAAACCGAGAAATGGCTGGCGCCGTATCTGGATTATTGAGGCGTCATCGGCAGAATGACGGTCTCCGCCTTTCCACTGATACCCGGGAATTTCTTAAATAATGCCTGTATCATAGTCGGAAGGACCATGGATATCGGCACCACCGTTGCGTGGCCAACAAAGGCTTCGACGCCGACTCTTTTCGGAATCGGTTGCGGCGGCAGCACACGCCCTGCTGCATTCCGCCCAGACGCGGCCGCCGCCAGCCGGCCCGGTTTCATCGCGGGTATTACCGTTGTTGCCATCAGGTCGAAAACTTCTTCGGCCGCATCAAAAAATACCGCCGCATCAGCACGCGCTACGAGAAACTCGCCGCGACGTTTCTCGCCTTCGTGCAGTTCGCCGCAATCCTGGATTGGCTCTCTCATCGGGTTTGAAAACACGCCCTAGTCGAATCGACGCCGCTGGCTAGGTTGCCCCCATGCGAATCTTGACCGTCCTCGCCCTGCTCTCCGCCACGACCGCGTTTTCCGCCGAGCCGGAATACCCGAAGCGGGGCCCTGATATCTACGACCGCGAGGCCGATGGCACCGCGCAGATTGCCGCCGCCCTCACGCAGGCCAAGGCCGAGCACAAGCACGTGCTGCTGAAACTGGGTGCCAACTGGTGCGTCTGGTGCCACCGCCTCAGCGCCACTTTTCACCAGAGCGAGGTCGTGGCCAAGGAACTGGCGAAGGATTATGTGCTCGTGCTGATCGATGTGAACCACCGGGACGGCAAAAACCGCAACGCCGCCGTGAACGAGAAATACGGCAACCCGGTCCAGCACGGCCTGCCCGTGCTGCTCGTGCTCGACGCCGACGGCCGCCTGCTCACCACCCAGGAGACCGGCGCCCTGGAAGACGGCGGCGAGGCGCACGACCCGGCCAAAATCACCGCCTTCCTCAAGGCCTGGGCCCCGAAGCGGTAGGGGCCGTTGCCCCCAACGGCCCGAGGGCGCTTGAGGGCAAGCGCCCCTACCTAACCAGCTTCGCCTCGAGCCGCGCCTTCACGGCCGGCCACTCGGTGGCGGTAATGCTATACATCGCGGTGTTGCGCACGTAGCCGTCGTGGACCCGCGTTTGATAATTGCGCAAAATCCCCTCGAACCCCGCGCCAAGACGCAGGATGGCCGCGCGGGATTGCTCGTTCCGCTCGTCCGTCTTCAACTGCAGCCGCACCGCACCCTGCACTTCGAAGGCGTGTTGGAGCAGCAGATATTTCGCTTCCGTGTTAATCGGTGTGCGTTGCGCCGCCGTGGCCAGCCAGGTCCAGCCGATCTCCAGCGCGCGGTGCGGCCGGCGGATGTCGAGATAACGCGTCGCACCGACGACCACCCCGTCGCTTTTTCGGACAATCGCAAAAGCCAGTTCGGCCCCGGAAGCCTGCAGTTTCAGTGCATCGTCGATCCATCGCTCCACCTCCTCCTCCGCAGGGAACATGGGAATAGGCAGCCAGCGCCAGATGCCGGGATCCTGACTAGCCGCAAACAAGCCTGCCGCATGGCTTGGTGCCAGCGGCTCCAGCCGCACGTGGCGGCCTTCCAGCAGGACCGGCTTGGGGTCGAAGAGCATGGGTTCACATTCACCTAACTTACCGGCACCGCCAAGGCAGAATCAGCTGTAGCGGCGCTCTATGAGCGCCGGTGTTAGCGGATGACGCTGATTTTGTGGGTGGGGTGCCCTCACCCCGCGTGTTATCGCTTCCGCAACCAGTGCCTCGCGGGGTGAGGGCACCCCGCCCACAACAAGCCCGGCAATCCCTGCGGGACTGATAGTCCCGCCTCCATTGTCTGATAAGCGAAATCCTCGGGCCTGCCAGACTTGCGGTGCTGCTCCCACCCTGCCAAGTTGCCGCCATGTCCTCCCTGCCCACCGACCGCGCCCTCCTGTGGCTCGGCGCCTTGCTCTACCTCGCCGGCTTTGTCGCCGGCCTGTTGACACTGGCCCGGCGGTCGACCACCCCCGCCCCGCGCGCCGTGCTCAACTCCCTGCTCGTGGCCGGCTGGATCGCCCAGATGGCCGGTCTCTATGTGCGCGGCCTCGCCACCGGCGGCTGCCCCCTCGGCAACACGTTTGAACTCGTCCAATTTGTCGCGTGGTCGGCCATGGTGCTCTATTTCTTCGTCGGCACCGCGTTCCGCGTGAGTCTGCTCGGCCTGTTTACGGCCGGCTATGCCGCCACCCTCGCGCTCATCTCGCTGCTCATCCCGGCCTGGGATGCCACCCACGGGCAGAAAATCTTCGGGTCCAATCCCTGGATCGAGCTTCACGCCGCGCTCGCCGTGTTCAGCTACGGCGTCTTCGGCCTCCTCGCCCTCACTTCCGTGATGACCCTCCTCCAGAACTGGAGCCTCAAGCACAAGCGCCTCAACGGCCTCTTCTGGTTTCTGCCTTCCGTCGTCCAGCTCGACCAGATCAACACCCGGATGCTCGCGCTCGGGGTGCTGCTCCTCACTTTCTCCCTCGCGGTCGGCTCCGTGTGGTGGCTGCGCGATACCGCCTCGGTCAATTTGCCCAAGCTCGTCGTCACGCTCGGCGTGTGGGCCGTCTATCTCACCGTGCTGCTGCTGCGCTGGCGCGCGCTCCTCGTCTCGGTCCGGTTTGCCTGGGTCTGTCTCGTGATGTTTCTCCTCGCCCTGCTCTCACTCGGCCCGGTGAACTCCAGCCGGCAGCACGAAGTCGTCCTGACCCCGATCAACCGCTGAACGATGGAGCCGACCCCGTCCGTCCTCTTTCTCCTCGGCGCCAGCCATCACACCGCGCCGCTCGCTGTCCGCGAGAAACTCGCGCTCGACGACGCCCGCGCCGCCGCGCTCGCCACGCGCCTGCAGCAGACCCCGGGCATCAGCGAATTCACCCTGCTCAATACGTGCAACCGCGTCGAACTTTACGGCGTCGCCGGAGGTGAGGAATCACTCGCGGTCCTGCGCGCCGCATTCGCCGAGACTACCGGCTGCGCGCCGGCCGAACTGGACGGCGTGCTGCACCTGCGACAACACCACGATGTCGTCGCCCATCTTTTCTCGGTCGCCGCGGGACTCGACTCGCAGATTGTCGGTGAGACCGAGGTGCTCGGCCAGGTAAAGACCGCCTACGACAAGGCCCTCGCCCGTCAATGGACCGGGCCCGTGCTCAACCGCGTTTTCCAGAAAGCCTTCCAGGCGGCCAAGCACATCCGCTCCCACACGCGCATTGGCGAGGGGCAGATCAGTGTCGCCAACGTGGCCGTGGACCTCGCCGGGAAAATCTTCGGCGACCTTGCCCCGGTGAACGTGCTCGTCGTCGGCGCCGGCGATATCGGCCTCAAGACCGTGCAGGCGTTCCAGAGCCGCGGGGCCAAGGCCATCACGGTCGCCAGCCGCACACTCTCCAAGGCCGAGGAAGCCGCCGCCTCGGCCGGCGGCTGGGCCGCGAGCCTGTCCGATCTCCCCGATATCCTCGCCACCGCCGATATTGTCGCCTGCTCGACCGCCGCACCGGGCTTTGTGCTGACGCATGAGATGGTCACTGCCGCCATGCAGCGCCGCGCCCGGCCGCTCTTTCTCATCGACCTCGCCTTGCCCCGCGACATCGATCCCGCGGCCGCCGCGATCGCCAACGTCTTTCTCTACAACCTCGATGACCTCGCGAAAATTGCGGAGGGCAACCTCGCCCAGCGCGAGGCTGAGATCGCCCGCTGCCGCGCCATTCTCGCTGAGCGCACCGCTGCGCTCTGGCCGCAGGTGGCGCAGAGTCTAGCTCGCAACTCCTGATGGAGGCGGGGTGCCCTCACCCCGCAAAGGTATAATGCACCTCCCTCACTTACAGTCATTCAGCAAGCAGCCACTCCTGTTTATTACTACTTGCACAGCGAATCGAAGGCCGCTTCTGGCAGGGAGCACCGCAAAGGAAATACTTGAGGCGGTGTGGGCAAAAGCGGCCACCGTCGATGGGTGGTTCGTCGGCCACTATCTGCTCATGCCGGATCATGTGCATTTCTTCACTCAACCTGTCATTGAGGCGAAGCCACTCGCGGCCTGGATGAAAAGCTGGAAATCAATTTCCTCTCGCCGAATCTCCGCCGGCTGCCAAGCCGTCACTCCAGTCTGGCAAGGTGACTATTTTGATCACTTCATGCGTTCGGCTGTTAGCTACCGACACAAATGGGATTACGTGCAGAACAATCCGGTGCGGCAGGGTCTCTGTTTGCGCAGCGCCGATTGGCCTTATCAGGGCACCTTGCACGATTTGCAATTCAGCTAGCGGGGTGAGGGCACCCCGCCTCCATTGCATCAGGACATCACAGTCCGCCCCGCGATCACGGCGCGGCCCCGTTCAATCGCGGTGGCGAGTTCAACTTTCTTGATGGGCTTGGTGATGTAGTCGTCCATGCCCGCGTCGAGGCAGAGTTCGCGGTCGCCCTGCATGGCGTTCGCGGTGAGTGCGATCATCCAAGGGCGCTGCTCCGGCCGCGGATACAATTCAACGAGCCGGCGGGCCGCTTCCAGTCCGTCCATCTCCGGCATTTGCATGTCGAGAAAGATGATGTCGTAGGTCTGGCGCTCCACGGCCGCGAGCACCTCCAAGCCGTTGGCCACCACTTCGGTTTGGTAGCCGATGTTTTTCAGGAGATTCACGGCGACCTTTTGGTTCACAAGATTGTCCTCGGCGAGCAGCAGTTTGGTCGTCTGCACCGTGGCCGAGGCCTTCGCTACGGGCATGATCGGAACGGTTGCTTCACTCGGCCGGCCAAAGGCCGCGGCCAACGCCTCGAACAACGCGACTGCTTTCAAGGGCTTGGCCACACAGGTCGCAGTCACACCCTCCGGCACCCGCTGGCCGGGGGCGGCCAATAGCAGCAACGGCAACGGCGGGCCGGATCGGTGCTGGTTGACTTGCCGGGCGAGCTGCACCCCATCCGTGCCCGGCAGCTGGGCGTCGAGGATTGCGATGTCGAAATTCCGCCCAGTCTTCAGCGCGGCCAACGCTTCTTCCTCCGAACCCACCGCGAGGGGCTCCATGCCCCAACGACTGATAAGTTCGGCGAGGTTGCGCCGGCTGGTGTCATTGTCCTCGACCAGCAGCACACGCCGGCCCGAGAGCAAGGCCCGCGCCACGGCCACGTTCGGCCGGGCGGAACCGGGTCGGGTGGCCAGCGTGACGGTGAAATGAAAAATTGAGCCCTGCCCGACCTCGCTCTCCACCCACATGCGTCCGCCCATCAGCTCGGCCAGCTTCTTGCTGATCGCGAGGCCCAGGCCGGTGCCACCGTATTTGCGGGTGGTGGAGGCATCCACCTGGCTAAAGGACTGGAACAGCCGGCTCTGCCCTTCGGGGGTAATACCGATGCCCGTGTCCCGGACGGAAACATGGAAGCCCATCAGACCCGGGGCCACGATGCCACCCACTTCGGGTTCGATCCGGACCACCACCTCACCCTTGGGGGTGAACTTGAGCGCATTACCCACGAGGTTGAGAAGAATCTGGCGCAACCGCGTGACATCGCCGCGCACCATGGCCGGAGTGCCATCCGCGATTTCATAAAGCACATCGAGCTGCTTTTCGCGCGCCCGTGCGGCCATGAGGTCGAGCGCACCTTCCACGCAATCGCGCAGGAAAAAATCCGCCTCTTCCAACTCCAGCTTGCCGGACTCAATCTTGGAAAAATCCAGAATGTCATTGATGATCGTCAGCAAGGCCTCGCCGCTGACCCGGATCGTGTCAGCAAAGTCGCGCTGCTCCCGGTTGAGCGGTGTTTCGAGCAGGAGGTCGGTCATGCCGATGATTCCGTTCATCGGGGTGCGGATCTCGTGACTCATCGTGGCGAGAAACTGGCTCTTCGAGAGGCTGGCCAGATTCGCGTCCACCGCCGCCTCCTGCGCCCGGCCGATGGCGAGCTCGATCTGCTCGTTGAGGGCCTCGGCGCCGGCCAGCGCCGCGCGCATTTCCTCCTGGTGCTGCTTGCGCTCGCTGATGTCCGTCACGGTCAGCAGCAAATCGGTGATCCGTCCCTCCGGCGACCGGTTGGCCTGCAGAAGAAACCGCCGCCACCAGATCTCGTCTCCGACCTGGCAGCGCAATTCCAGGTCACATTGCTCCGTTGCCCCCACCCGCAACTGGGTGAGCGCCGCGCCATAAGCCGGCTGGTCTTCCGGATGCAGGGTCTCCGCGAGCGAATCGATTGCCGTCATCCCGGTCCAATCCCGATTGGTGAGACGGGAGAAGGATTCATTGCACCAGCAATTTTCCCCGTCCGCACCTCGCTGCCAGCACACGCCGATGGGCAGAGCGTGCAGAATCGAGTTCAGGACAGCCTCACGCCCTGCTGGCTCCGCCGGGGCATAAGGCGGCAGCCAGCCTGTGGGCCCGCAGGCGGTGGCGTCGGAATTCATTTCTCCCCTGTGTCATCGGCACTTGGGCCGATAACCGAAGCCAATTTCTTGCGTTTACCCGAGGTGGCGTAGCATCCAGTCCACCACGGATCCGTTGGTCGGCTGCGTCAGCAACGCCCGCAATTTGGCCGACTGCATTTGGGTCTGCTCCTGCCGGGCCGGATCCTCCAGGCCGGCGCGCAGTTCCTCCGCCAGCGCGGCGGGCTTGGCCGCCCCTTGGATATACTCCGGATACATCGCTTCCTTCAGGAGCAGGTTGGCGATGCCGATGAACTCCAACTTCACCAGCAACCGTCCGAGAAAATACGTCAGCGGGTCGGTCTTGTAAGTCAGCGCCCCGGGGATGCCGGCCAGCGCGCAGTGCATCGACATCGTGCCGCTCGCCGTCAGCACGGCCGACGCGGCAACCGTTCCCGCCCCATGGGTGGACAGCAGGCGAATATTTTCCGGAGGATTAAATGTTCTAAGCAGGGCCCGGATTTCCTCGCTCGGATACAAGACCACTGCCGGCCGCTTCGTGCCGGACAGCCGATACGCCTCCAGCAACACGGGAAATAACCGCTTCACCACCTGCCGGCGGCTGCCGGGGAGCAGCAGCACAGGCCCGGCCGGATCAAACGCCACCGGCGCCACGTAATCCGGCGCGACAAACGGATGGCCGACAAATTCAACGGGCAGCGTCGTATCGGCATAGACCGCCGGCTCGAACGGGAAAATCGCGGCGAGTCCGTCCAGGTGCTTTGCCATCCCGAAACGCCGGCCCGCCCGCGACGCCCAGATCTGCGGGCTGATGTAATAGAGCGCTTTCGTCGGGCCGCCGGCCTTGACCGAGTAGCCCTGCTCGAAAAGTCCCTGCGCAATCCGCAGGTTCAGCCCCGAAGAATCCACGAAGCACACCGCCCTCGGCTTATGCGTGCCCACCCAGCGCACGATGTCGGCGATCAACGCCCGGTAATAGGAAATCTTGGCCAGCACGGCGAAGCCCATGGCGGAGCCGGCCGTGAGATCGCGCAGCAACTGCGCGCCAGCCGCATTCAGCTGTGCACCGCCGAGGGCGCAGACTTTCAGCACGGGATTCTTTGCCCGCAGTCTGCGCACCAGGCGCGCCGCATGTTCGTCCCCCGAGTGCTCGGCTGCCACGATCAGCAGGTCAACCGCCCCGCCGGCGGGTGCCGGCAGACCTTCGGGAAGTGCGAGCTTACCCATGGCTTCTTCCCCCTGTGGGCGGGGTGCCCCCACCCCGCGTGCTACCGCGATCGTCCGCCATGCCTCGCGGGGTGAGGGCACCCCGCCCACAAATGAAGACCACCGTTCGTGCCTGTCGGTCGTAGGCTTGGCGAAGACTGATCGTTCGTGTCTTTCGTGGTGACATGCTTCACTTCTGATTATTCCGAATCTGCTCCGTGATGGTGATCGCGACCTCGAGCGCCGACTTGCCGAGTGCGCCGCCGACCTTGGGCTGCGTCGCTTCGGTCACGCTCTCGATGAAATGCGCCAGCTCGATGGCGAGCGGCTCGCCCTTCTCGATGGGGATCTCGTGCACCGGCACCTTGTCCTCGCCCGCCTTGGCGAGGCCGATCTTCAGCTTCAGGCCGTAGGCGATGATGTCGCTCTTCTTCACGAGGTGGCCCTTCTGGTTCATGAAATCGAGCGAGAGGTAGGCGTTGTCCTGGAAGACGCGGATCTCGCGGTTCTTCTTCAAGCTCATGCGCGAGGCGCTGAGGTTGGCCACGCAGCCGTTCTCAAACTCGATGCGGGCGTTGGCGATGTCCTCGGTCTTCGAGAGCACGTTGATGCCGACGCTGTCGATCTTGCGGATGGGCGACTTCACCAGCGCCAGCACGATGTCGATGTCGTGGATCATCAGGTCGAGCACGACACCCACCTCGGTGCCGCGCGTCTGGTAGGGCGCGAGCCGCTCGGTGGTGATGTATTGCGGGCGGCCGGTGTGCTTCTCGAGGTAGCTCATCACCGGGTTGAAATGCTCGATGTGGCCAACCTGCACGAGGCAGTTGTGCTGCCGCGCGGCGGCGAGCACCTGCTCGGCCTCCTCGAGATTGGCGCAGAGCGGCTTCTCGATCAGGAGGTGGCAGCCCTGCGCCAGCAGCGGCAGGGCGACGATCGCGTGCTTGTCCGTCGGCACGACGACGCTGACCGCATCGCAGGCCTCGCCGAGTTCCGCCATCGTGGCGAAACGGCGACAGTTGAACTTCTCGCAAATTTCCTTTGCGCGGGCGTCGCTGGTCTCGAAGATGCCGGCGAGTTCGGCGCCGGGCAGCGAGGCATAGATGCGCGCATGGTGCTGGCCGAGGGAACCGACCCCGACGACCCCGCATTTGATCTTGGGCTTAGCCATGCCCCAGTTGTCCGTTTTTCAGGTCAAGTTGGCGATTCGTTTTTTTGGCGTGCGCGACGTTGTGCGTCACGAGCACGAGGGCGGTCTGCTGCTCGGCGCAGACCTCGAGCAGCAGCGCGATGACCTCGTCGCCCGTGCGCTCGTCGAGGTTGCCGGTCGGCTCGTCGGCGAGAATGACCTTGGGGCGGTTCATCAGGGCCCGGGCGACGGCGACGCGCTGGCGCTCGCCGCCGGACAATTGCGCCGGCAGGTGGTGACCGCGCTCGGCGAGTCCGACGCGCTTGAGCAGGGCGGCGGAGCGGTCGCACTCCACCGGCCCAACCCCGCCGACCATGCGCGCGCCCATGAGGACGTTGGCCAAGGCATCAATCTCGGGAATGAGGTAGTAGGCTTGGAACACCATGCCAAGGAAACGCCCGCGCCGGGCCGTGAGTTCGCCAAGGCTGAGCTTATGCGCGGCCTCGCCGCCCCAGAAAAGCTCGCCCGCATCGGGGCGGTCGAGTCCGGCGAGGAGGTTAAGCAGCGTGCTCTTGCCCGAACCGGATTCGCCACGAATGGAGACGCTCTCGCCCGCCGCGACGGCGAAGTCCACGCCGGCCAGAACGCCGAGGGTTTTGTCGCCGCTCGGGTAGGTCTTGCTCAGAGCAATGGCTTTGAGGACGACGTCAGACATGGGCACCTCCGTTTTGTAGGTCGGGGTTTATCCCCGACATGTCGGGCGTAAAGCCCGACCTACAGGAATGGTCACTCACTGCGGAGCGCCTCCACGGGTTTGAGTTTCGCCGCACGCCAGGCAGGGATCAGCCCGGCCAGCGTCGAGGCGATGACGGAGAACACAATGATCATGACGACATCCTTCGTCTCGGTGTGCGCCGGCAGGCTGCTAAACTGATAGAACTTCACGAACGTCTCCTGTCCCATCGTGAACTTCGCGATGAGCGCCACCAGCGCGTTGCGGTAATGCAACAGGGCGAAGCCCAGCACGAGTCCCACGGCCGTGCCCGCGAGCCCGATGAACAGGCCCTGCACGCAGAAACACGCGGCGACATCCCGCGCCCGGCCGCCCATGGCGCCGAGCAGGCCGACCTCGCGCGTCTTGCGCACGACCGTCACGAGCAGCGAGCTGGTGATGGAGAACGCCGCCACGACGATGATGAACGTCAGCAGGAAGAAGATCATGTTGCGCTCGAAGCTGAGCACGGCCTGGAAATCGGCGTTGGCCTCGAACCACGTCAACGCGCCTGCGCCGGCCGGGAGCACGGCGTTGAGCGCGGCGGCGGCATGGTCGGGATCGGCACCGGGCTTCAAGCGCACGTTGTAGCCGTGCACGAGCCGGTCCATGCCGTAGAGATCCTGCATGAGACGCAGCGAGCAGATGACCGTCGAGCTGTCGAGTTGCTGGTGGCCGATGCGGAAAATCCCCGCCACCCGCACCTCGCGCGGCAGCAGCACCTCATTGGCCTTCATCCGCTCGAGCATGAGCGGCGAGTAAACGCTGACCTTGTCCCCGACGTGCGCGCCGAGCCCGTAGGCCAGCTGGGAACTGAGGATCACCGAGTCGTCGTCGAGGTCGTCCAGCGAGCCCTCGGTGATGTAGTGCTCGAGCGGGATGACCTGCTTGATCCGCGCGATGTCGAAGCCCTGCACCCCCGGGAAAGCCGGCCGGTGTTCGAACTCCAGCATGACCACACCCTGGGCATAAGGCCCGAAGGCGGCGACCTCCCGCACACTCGCGATAATTTTCTCCAGCGCCTCGGTCGCCTTGAGTGCAGTCCGGCCGCGAATCTGCACCTCGCCCTGCGTGTCGATGATCATCGTTTTGACCTGGTGGCCGAAGCCGCCCATGACGCTCGTCGAGACCAGCATCAGCGCCACACCGAGCCCGACGCCCAGCACCGAGATCAGCGTGAAAAACGGCAACCGCCGCCCCGACGGGAAAAGCTGCTTGAGGGCGAGGTAGATTGGCCAGGGCATGGATCAGTTTTAAGATGTAAGTTTTAAGGTGTAAGGTCGAGCCCTGTGCTGCGCTTACAGCTCTACAACTTAAACCTTAAACCTGCGGCGTAGCGCCGCTCGGCCGCAGCGACGGAAACAGGATCACGTCGCGGATGCTCTCGGCGCCGGTGAGCAAAATGCAGAGCCGGTCGATGCCGACGCCCATGCCGCCGGCGGGCGGCATGCCGTGCTCGAGCGCGAGCAGGAAGTCGGTGTCCATCTTCTGCTGGTCCTCGCCCGCCTGCGTCTCGAACATCATGCGCTGCACGAAAGGATCGTTCTGCTCGGAGTAGGCCGGGGCCACCTCCATGCCGCCGATGATGAGTTCGAAGACATCGATCAGGCCGGGGTCCTCGGCGTTGAGCTTGGCCAGCGGGCACAGTTCCTTGGGCAGGTGGGTGACGAAGGTCGGCTGGATGAGCGTGGGCTCGATCTTCTTGCCGAAGATCTCGTTCACGACCTCGTGCGTCTGCCAGCCGGGGTGGATTTCCAAGCCGAGCTTCGCCGCGGCCTCGGTCGCCTTGGCGCGGTAATCGGGTGAGCTGCGCAGCGCGCTGAGCTTGAAGCCGACCGCTTCGTCAATGAGGTCGAAGTAGCGCGCCTCGCGCCAGTCGCCGGCAAAGTTGATCAGCTGCCCGCTGGCGGCGTGCTTGATCTCGGTCGCGCCAATGACATCGCGGCAGAGGTCGCCGAAGATGGATTTGATCAGCGTCATCATGCCGCGGAAATCCGAGTAAGCCTGATAAACCTCGAGCATGGTGAACTCGGGGTTGTGCTTCCGCGAGACGCCCTCGTTGCGGAAAATGCGGCCGATCTCAAACACGCGGTCGTAGCCGCCGACGAGCAGGCGCTTGAGCCGCAACTCGAGGGCGATGCGCAAATAGAAATCGGCGCCGAGCGCGTTGTGGTGCGTGACGAAGGGCCGCGCGGCGGCGCCGCCGGCCACACCCTCGAGCACGGGCGTCTCAACCTCGAGGAACTTCCGGCCGGCCAGCGTCGCGCGGATGCTGGCGACGATCCGGCTGCGCAGCATCAAGCGCGCGCGGGACTCGGGGTTGACGATGAGGTCGAGGTAGCGCTGGCGATAAACAGTTTCGGGATCGGTCAGGCCGTGCCACTTCTCGGGGAGCGGCCGCAGGGCCTTGGAGACGAGCGCGTATTTTTCAACGCGCACGGTGACCTCGCCGCTCTTGGATTTGAAAAGCGTGCCGGTGGCCCCGATGATGTCGCCGAGGTCGAGTTTCTTGAAGGCCGCATAGGCGTCGTCGCCGACGACGTCCTTCTTCACGTAAAGCTGGAGCTGGCCCTGCTGGTCGAGAATCTTGACGAACTGGCTCTTGCCCATGTCGCGAATGACCACGAGCCGGCCGGCGACTTTCACGGCCACGGTGTTGTCCTGCCCGTCCACATAAGCTTTCAGCGCCTCGGCGGAAAAATGCGTCTGGTCGCAGTTGGCCCGGAAGGGGTCCGTGCCCGCGGCGCGCATATCCTGCAGCTTCTTGAGCCGCACGGCATACTGGTCGTGGGTGATGTCCTGGGGAATGTCGCTCATGGAATGGCGCAGGCTTGGCGGTGGGCTCCGCCGGGGCAACGGGAAAGTGGGCCGCCCGGGCGTCGAAAACCCACTTGTGCTTGGGTTGTTTTCGTATCCATTCGGAACCCGAGATGTCCGCCTCCCGCAAACCCGACTGGCTCCGTGCCAAGCTGCCCTCCGGCCCCGCCTACAAAGCCACCCTCGGCCTGGTGGAGGAGAACAAGCTGCACACGGTCTGCCAGAGCGCCCAATGCCCGAATATCGGCGAGTGCTGGTCGCGCGGCACGGCCACGGTGATGATCCTCGGCAACATCTGCACCCGCTCCTGCAATTTCTGCGCGATCCAGAACGGCCGCCCCACCGAACACGACCTCGGCGAACCCGCCCGCGTGGCCGACGGCGTCGCCAAGATGGGCCTGCGCCACTGCGTCATCACCTCCGTCGCCCGCGACGACCTGAAGGACGGCGGCGCCAGCGTCTGGGCCGCGACCATCCGCGCCGTCCGCTACAAAAACCCCCAGTGCGCCATCGAGGTGCTCGTGCCGGACTTTGTCGGCAAGCTCGACCAGGTGGATCTCGTGCTCGACGCCAAGCCCGACATCTTCAACCACAACCTCGAGACGGTGGAGCGCCTCCAGCGCCCCGTGCGCGTGCAGGCCCGCTACGACCGCTCCCGCTCCGTGCTCCAGCACGCCAAGTCCCGCGGCTTCACCACCAAGACCGGCATCATGCTCGGCCTCGGCGAGACGAAGGGCGAGATCGAGCAGACCCTCCGCGACATCGCCGCCGACAAGACCGACATCCTCACGCTCGGCCAGTATCTCCAGCCCACCGCCCAGCACTGGCCGGTCGACCGCTGGGTGACGCCCGAGGAGTTCAAGCACTGGAAGCAGTTCGGCCTCGACCTCGGCATCGGCGTCATCGAGTCGGGCCCGCTCGTCCGCTCCAGCTACCACGCCGACGAGCAGTCCTCGAAATACACCGGCGAAGGGCACCTGAACGTGAAGCCGGCGCTGGCCGGGGTCTGAACGACCCGCAGCTATTTTCCGCAATGGAAAAACCTCCGCTGACCGCCGCTCCGAAGAACGCGGGCAGGATTTTGCCAATTATTTTGGTGCTGTTGCTGGTGCTCGGTCTGGGCGGAACGATTCTCCTGCAGATCGAGAAGCAGCCCGAGTTGGCGCCGGTCGGTCGCGGCGCGAAGCTCGCGGAGTCGGCGGGCTGTTTCGCCTGTCACGGCCGGGGCGACGGCGAAAAGCGTTTCAATCTCCGGCGGAGAGAGGATCAATGGGCCGCGAAGAACAATCCCAGCCTCTGGGAAGGAGACATCACCAAAGTGGACGAGCTGGTGGAGTGGATCACCAACGGCGTCACCGCCGACGAAGTGGAGAAGCACAAACGACTCTTCATCAAAATGCCGGCCTACAAGGACCGGCTCAAGTCCGACGAGATCGACGCCATTGCGGCGTGGGTCCTCGCCGAGGGGCTGAAATCCAGCCAAGGCGTCGGATCCAGCGCCAAGCCAATTGAAGAAACCCATCAGTCACCGATGGGTGACCGCTTGCTCGTGCAAGGCGACCGCCTCTCCCGCAAATACGGCTGCTACCAGTGCCACGGCGAGCTCGGCCAGGGCGGCGTGGCCAACCCGGCCTCGTTCAAGGGCTACATCCCCGGATTCTTCGGCCAGGATTTCCGCAAGCTCACGGCCAACGGCGATCGCACCGAGATCCTCCACTGGATCGACCATGGGCGCGGCGCGGCGGTCGAGTCGGGTCTGCTCGGCGGCATCGCGAAAAAGTATCTCGACGGCCAGGCCATCCCGATGCCCGGCTACCGCGACCAGCTGACCGCGCCCGAAAAAGAGCTGCTGGCCGATTATCTGCTCCTGCTTAACCAGACCGGACCGCTTTCCGCGAAGGCCATCCAAAGAATCATCCCGCTCCTCGAATCCGAAAAAGCCTCCCCATGATCCTGCGTCGCCCGCTGTCCGCCCTCCTGCTCCTCTGCCTGCCTGTCGCCGGCACCTTCGCCGCCGAGCCGGCGCTGGAAAAACTCCTGCCGCTCAAGCCCGAGATCCGGAAGATTTTCGACCAGAGCTGCGTCATGTGCCACGGCGAGGTGATCGACGGCCAGCAAGAGATCCGCGACGATCTCGACCTGAGCACCGACGAGGCGATCCGCTCCACCCTGCCCGAGGTCGGCCGGCTCAAACAATACGTCCTCGAGGACACGATGCCGCACAAGCCGAAGCTCGGCCGCCGGCTGCGCGGCGATCCAAAGATGCAGGAACGGCTCACCGCGCTGAAGGCCGATTACGACAAGCACGGCGATAAGGCCGTCCTGCTGGCGTGGCTCAAGGACGTCGTCGCCACGACCGGCGAGAAGAAGGAGTAGTTTTTTGGAGGCGGGGTGCCCTCACCCCGCGTCTCCCCTTGTTCCGTATTTGTAGGAGCGGCTTTATGCCGCGATGGATCGATAGAATCGCGGCATAAAGCCGCTCCTACAAGAATTACACGTTCGCCAACCGCGCGGTCGAGTCGCCGAAGCGCTCGAGACCGGTGACGCCGGCCTGATCGGCGAGACTGAGAAAGAGATTGGAGAGCGGCTGGTTGCCGTGGTCGATGAAGCGCCCGCCGTTGAGCGCGCCACCGCCGCCACCGGCGAGGAGGAGCGGCAGGTTCTCGTGCGTGTGGCGGTTGCCATCGGCGTTGCCGCTGCCGTAGAGGATGCGCGAGTTGTGCAGCAGGGAATGGCCATCCACGTCCATCGTGTGGTCCATCTTGACGAGGAATTTGTTGAACTGCTCGACATACCAACGGTCGATCTGCGCGATCTTGTCCACCCGTTCCGGGTTGTTCTGGTGGTGCGAAAGGTCGTGGTGCCCCTCGGTGATGCCGATCTCGCTGAAGGAACGGTTGTCGCCGTCGTGGCCGAGGACGAAGGTGGCGACGCGGGTGGAGTCGGTCTTGAAGGCGATGAGCATCATATCATACATGAGCTCGACGTATTCCGCGTGGGTGGCGGGGATGCCGGCGGGCGTGGCCTGACCGGGATCGACGTTGGGGCCGAACTGCTCGGCCTTCTGGATGCGGGTCTCGATGTTGCGGACCCCGGTGAGGTATTGGTCGAGCTTCTCGCGGTCGGAGAAATCGAGGCGGCGCTGCATGGCGCGGGCGTCAGACACGACCGAGTCGAGGACGGAGCGGCGCTCCTGCATGCGGCGCTGGGCGTTGGCGGAGCGCGTGCCGTGCTCTCCGCCGCCGAACAGGCGCTCGAAGACGAGGCGCGGGTTGTTCTCCGGCGTCATCGGCGTGGTGGCCGACTGCCAGGAGATGTTGTATTGGTAGGCGCAGGAGTAGCCCGAGTCGCAGTCGGAGGACTTGCGGCCGGAATCGCAGGAGAGTTCCAGCGAGGGGAAACGGGTGAGGTGGCCGACCTGATTGGCGATGGTCTGGTCGATGGAGATGCCGGCGCGCACGTCGGTGGCGCTCTTGTTGATGCGGACCCCGGTGAGGAACACGCTGTTGCCGCGCGCGTGGTCGCCGCCGCCGTCGTTGCCGGGGTTGGCGTTGGACTGGGCCAGCCCGCCGAGCACCTGCACGTGCTTCCGCATGCCCTCAAGCGGCGCGAGGGTGTCGTGGAGCGCGAAGTCGGTCTGGCCCCCCGTCGGCCACCAGCGGGCGGGAATCGCGCCGTTGGGAAAGAAGATGAAGGCGGTGCGCAACGGCGCGCCGGTCGCCGTGGTGGCGAACTTGGCGGCGGTGGCCGCGGCCATGAGCCGGGCGGGCATGAGCGAATTGAACGCCGGCAGCGCGAGGCAGGCGCCGAGGCCCTTGAGGAAGTGGCGCCGATTCATGCGAGCGAAATGTTTCTCGATGGCGGAATCTTGGGGAGAGTTCATCGGGGTGGCGGTAGTTAGAGGATTAATGCTTCGCCTTTCGGTCTAGTGTGGGCGGGGTGCCCTCACCCCGCTGGTTTCAGGTTTCGCACAGCGCATGCCTCGCGGGGTGAGGGCACCCCGCCCACAAAGATGGATTCTCCGTTGAAGCATCAGGCATTGGACAAATCAGGTTAACCGTTTGGCGTGGGAGCGGGAGCAGGTTGCTCGGCGGTCTGGATGGCGGGGGAAAGGCGGCGTTGCTGGAACGGGACGGACTCGACGATGCCCCGCAGAAGGGCGGAGGGCCGGCCGTCGGCGGCCTCGAGCTGCGCCACGAGCCGATCCACAGTCTCGACATCCGTATAATCGAGGCCGCGACCCAGAGCGTAGGTGAGCAGCTTTTCGGCGATGTTATGGAAGTAATCGCGCCGGTGCTCGGTCGCAAGGAGATGTTTCAGCTCGCGGATGTTGGTGAACTTCTCGCCGGTGATGAGCTGGCCGCTGCTCTCGATCGGCTGGTTCATCTCGCGGTCGCGCCACTGGCCCAGGGCGTTGAAATTCTCGAGCGCGAGGCCGAGCGGGTCCATGCGGTTGTGGCAGGAGCGGCACATCGGGTTCTTGGCGTGCAACGCGAGGGTTTCGCGGAGGCTCATCTTGGCCAGTGCTTCTTTCGAAGCGGCATCCTCCAACGCGGGGATGTTGGGTGGGGGTGGAGCCGGCGGCGTGCCGAGGATGGCCTCCAAGATAAAAACGCCGCGCTTGACCGGGGAGGTGCGGGTGGGATTCGAGGTCACGGCCAGCACGGTGCCCTGTGTGAGCACGCCGCCGCGAGGGCTGCCGGGGGCGAGCGACACTTTGCGCATCTCCTTCCCCGTGACGCCCTCGATACCGTAGTGTTTCGCCAGTTCCTCGTTGAGGAAGGTGTAGTCGCTCTCAATCAGTTCGAGGAGACTGCGGTCCTCCTTCAGCAGATGGGCGAAGGTCAGCTCGGTCTCCTGCTGCATGGCTTCGCGGAGGCTACCCGTGAGCTCGGGTTTGGGTGAACGGAACATGGCGAAGAAGACGGTGCGCGCCTTGTTGAACTCCTCTTTCTCCTCCGGGGTCCGCTTATCCTCGGCAATGCGGTTGATGCGGCGAAAACTCTCCTGCGCCTGATCCACTGCGGGATCAGGATGCTCGCGGAAGAAGACGGCAAAGGCATTGATCTGCACGTTGGCGATGTCGCGGCCCTGCAACCACTGGCCGGTGAAGTTGCGCACAAACTCCGCCGAGCGCGGATCGGCCAGCATCCGGCTGATCTGGGCCGGCAGTCCGGCGCGGAGATGGCCCGCCCCGGCGAGGCGGAAGAGTTCCGCATCGGGCATCGACGACCAGAAGAAATACGACAGGCGCGAGGCGAGCGCGTATTCGTCCACCAACGGATGGGCCTGGCCCACGGCGAGGGGCAGCACGCCCTCCTCGCGGAAGATGAAGCGGGGCGACGCCAGCACGGCGACCATCGCCTGCGCAATCCCCGCCTCGAAGGTCCCGTCGGGAGCGGCCGAGACGCGCCCGGCCATGGCGACGAGCCGGTCGATGGTGGGCTGGTCCACGGGCCGCCGGAACGCCCGGGTGGCAAAGTCGGTGAGCAGCTCGCGCGCATACTTGGTGCGGGCGGCGGCGCGCTTTGGCACGGGCTTGGGGAAATACTTGGCGTAACCGGCCGGCTGCACCCAATACTTCTCGTCGAACGGGCCGCGCACCGTCACGTCGTTGATTTTGATCCGGAGCAGGCGCTTCTGCTCGCGGTCGGGGCTGACCGGCTGGACCTCAAAGGCGAGCCGGTGGTCGCCGGCCTTCCAGTCGCGGTCATAGGTGAACTTGAAGGCCTTGGTCTCGCCCTCGCGCACGAACTCCCGGTCCAGCAAGGTCTCGCCGTCCACCCGAAACAGCAGGCGGCAGCGGTTGTAGTCGAACTGGTCGTCCGCATAACGCTCGATCGCGCTGAGGTCCACGACGAGCTGGTATTTGCCGTCATGCGCCACGTGCTGCACGCTCTCGACCGTGACCGGGGTGTAATAGGAGAGCTCCAGCGCATGGCCCGCGATAACCGGGACCGGGCGGGCAAAGACCGCGGCGGCGGCGGGCGGCTGGTCCTTGGCGGGGGCGGGCGTGGCGCTGGGCGTCGCCACGAATTCCCGGCCCGGGAGCGGATGCTCGGCCACCACGAGCGCGCGGGTGGGCACTTCGCCGGAGACGATGGTCTGCGCGGCGTCGAGGTAGCGCTCCAGCAGCATGGGCGAGATGGTCAGCACATCGCCGATGTTGTCGAAGCCGTGCCCGGTGTCGTCGGCGGGAAATTCCTTCAGCGTGTCGAACTCCACGCCCATCAGCTCGCGCACCGTGTTGCGGTATTCGACGCGGTTGAGGCGGCGCACGGTGATACGGCCGGGATCGGGCCGGGCGAGGTCGAGCCCGAAGGCGTCGCGTTTGATCCACAGCGCGAGTTTCTCGATTTCCGCTTCGGGCAATTCGTCCTCATCAGACGGAGGCATGATGTGTGAGCGGGTGTTCTTGAGCACCCGCTGCCAGAGCTTGGGGTCCTTGATCTGGCTCTCGCTGGTGAAGCTGTCGAGCTTCACCCCGCCCTTTTCCTTCCCGTCGCCGTGGCAGTTGTAGCAATACTGCTCCAGCACCGGCGCGACGTCGCGCTTGAAGCTGGTCAGGGCCGGTTCGGCCGACAGCAACATGCCGGGCAGCGCCAGCAAGGGCAGGATCTTGGGCAGGCGGGGCATGGGGTGACGCAGCGAGGGAAATCGTCCCGCGCCGGATTGCAACCGCTGTATCTCGGCGGGTGCCCACCACTCACGCGGAAGCGGGTCTGCCTGCGATAACAGTGCCCTCGCGAGCAAGCTCGCTCCCACACCAAAATCCATCGAGCCACGGAATTAACGCACCCAACCCTAACCTGGATTGCCATCGGCCCGGCGGCGCTTTGACTGGAACTCATGAAACTGTCCCGCCTCGCCGTTCTGGTGTCCTCTGTGCTCGGTCTTCTGTCCTCTGGTCTTGCCGCCGGCTCGCTCGTGTCCGGCCCGATGCTGGGCTACGCGGCGCACCGCGAGGTGTTCCTGTGGGTCGAGACCCGCGACGCGAAAACCGTCGCGCTCGACTACTGGCTCGCCGGCCAGCCGGAAATGAAAAGCACGATCCTGCAAACCGACCTGGAAACCACGCCCGCCGGCGGACAGATCAGCCACTTCCAGCCCGGCCTCCTCGAGGTCGGCGCGACCTACGAATACGCCCTGAGCATCGACGGCGTGCCGCAGGCACTCCCCTTCCCCGCCACATTCCGCACCAAACCGCTCTGGGAATGGCGCGGCCCGCCGCCGGACTTCAAGTTCATCTACGGCTCCTGCGCCTACTTCAACGAGCCCGCCCACGACCGGCCCGGCCCCGGCTACGGCAAGACGCTGGAGACCTTCCGGCTCATGGGCGACAGCGGCGCCGACTTCATGATCTGGGGCGGCGACAACTGGTATACCCGCGAGACTGACTTCGATTCCGTCAGCGGCCTGTGGTATCGCGCCCAGGTCACCCGCGTCCTGCCGGAGCTGCGCAAACTTTTCGCCGCCATGCCGCACTACGCCACGTGGGACGACCACGATTACGGTTCCAACGACGCCAACAAAAGCTACGAACTGAAGGACGAGTCGCTGAAAATCTTCCAAGCCTACTGGGGCAACCCGAGCTACGGCGAGACCGGCCACCCCGGCGTCTACACCAAGTTCATGTGGGGCGATGCCGCCTTCATTCTCATGGACAACCGCTGGTCCCGCGACGACGACCACCTCGACGCCACCGCGCTCAAGCGGATGAAGACGCAATACGGCGAGCACCAGCGTGACTGGCTCAAGCAGTCGCTCCTCAATGCCCAGATCAACGAGCACTGCACCTTCAAATTCATCGTCACCGGCGGACAGGTGATCACCGACTTTGGCGGACACAGCGAGACCTTCGCCTACTACCCCGAGGAGCGGGAGGACTTGCTCAAGTTCATCATCCAGCACCACATCACCGGGGTCATAATCCTGAGCGGCGATGTGCACTTCACGGAACTCGCCCGCAAGAAGATCACCGACACGCAGTGGGTCTACGAGCTCACCTCGTCGCCCCTGTCCAGCGGGGTCGACGCCCGCAATATCACCGAGCACACCGCCGATCCCCACCGCATCGAGGGCACCTTTGTGGACGACCAGAACTTCTGCCAGCTGAGCGTCACCGGCCCCAAGAACGACCGCGCCGTCGTCATCACCTGCACCGACAAGCAGGGCGCCGTGCGCTTCACGAAGACGATCAAGGCGTCCGAGCTGAAGTAGAGCGAAAGGCGGGCTTGCGCCCCCGACGGTCGCGACCAAATTGCATGACATGTCCACCAGCGAACATGTGCTTGCAGCCGACGCACGCCAGACCGAGATCTACCGGCGCATGTCGCCCAAGCAGCGCGTGGCCGTGGCCCTGGTCATGCATGAGCAGGCGCGGACGCTGATGGATGCCGGTCTTCGCGCGTCCCATCCGACGTGGTCCGAAACAGAGCGGCGCCGCGAAATTGCGCGCCGCACGCTCCATGCCCGGGGTTGACTACATTGCGCTGTTCACGCGCGCGCTGGACGGGGCGGGCCTGACCTACATGGTGACCGGTGCCACCGCTGCCATTGTATACGGCAAACATCTCACCGATATCAAGGCCATGCTCGAAGTGAGCGGCGAACTATTCGACCATCCGGCGCTGTCTGAGTGGATCGCGCGGCTCGGATTGCAAGCCGAGTGGGCCCGGGTGAGCTGAGGCCGCCGCAGCGAAGTCAACCGCGCGGTCGTCATCACCTGCACCGACAAGCAGGGCGTCGTGCCCTTCACCAAGACCATCAAGGCATCGGAACTAAGGTAGGCGCGGCGGCTCGACTTCTTCAACGATTTGAGATTTGGATCATTGCTGCAACCGTGCCGACAACAGCCACGAGACAGGTGAAAACAAGCATCACACGTCTGAGCGTCACGTAGAACGATGCATTAAAACGCCGATCATAATGATCGATCACGAAGCTCAGTGCCATGACGGCAACAAGAGCCAGAACCAGATAAGCCCAAAACACCGGCCAACCGTGGAGAACGACAACCTCCGGTTTCCATTCCTTATCCATGAGTCGGCGTAGCCATGCATGACGGCGATACTGCGCGATGGTCAAGCGGTCAGCCAGCACGAGATCCCAAGCAACAAACAGAGCGCCGCTCGCCACGATCACGCCGAGCCAGCGCTCCGACGCGGGCACCCGATTCCCAAAATCCTCAGCTTTGCGGCGCGCTTGTCCCATACTTTGGCGAATAGATAACTTGAAATGCGTTGGGTTGCGCGAGCCTCAAACGAGAGGAGCGGCGCGCCCAGCGGTCGCGCCCTACCGCGCATGACCTAAACCGGGCTTGCGATTTTGCCGTCGGAGACTCCCATTCGGCGGTTCACCTATGACGCTGTCCCTCCGCCGACTCACTCTCCTTTCCCTTGTGGCCATCCTTTGCGCCACCCTCGCCGCCGACGAGGTGCAGCATCTGCCCCCGCTCACGGTCACTGCGCCCGCCGGGCCCTATTCCGCGAAGCCGGCTCTCATCAGCTGGTCGCACGACGACCGCGCCGGAATCGACCTAAGCGATCTGGCCCGCGCCACGACCGGCCTGAACTTCAACGACGCCGGCGCCCGTGGCTTCGGCCAGACCGCCAGCCTGCGCGGCCTGAGCAACACGCCGTTCTTCGGCGAGACCTCGGCCCCGATCTATCTCGACGGTATTCCGTTTGGCAGCGCCTTTGCCTTCCCCATCCGCATTTTCACCACCGCCGACGTGGAGGTCTACCGCGGACCCCAGGCCGCCACGCTGTTTGGCCGGGCCGGCGATGCCGGCGTCATCCAGATCAAGAGCCTGGGCGGGCATGGCCGTTTCTCCATGCTGGATGCCTCGGTGGGAAATCACGGCCTCCTGTCGGTCGGTGCCATCATGGAATCGCCCCGGACCGAGACGGCGGACATCACCATCAGCCTCGACGCCACGCGCCGCGACGGCTACATCCGCAACACACAGCTGAACCAGAACGTGGATGACCACGAGACGCTGGCCGGCCACCTGCGCGCCCACTACCGGCCGGGCAAGGATACCGAAATCTCCCTGCATCTCTTCGGCGAACGCACCCGGGACGGCGCGCAGGCCCTCGTCCCGCTCGGCGGGCCCTACCACGAGGTCGCGCGGGGCAAGGAAGGCCTCTCCGACACGGACTTCGGCGCCGCCGCACTCGGGGTGGTCCACCAACTGGCCGACGGCACACTCACGGCCACCACCAGCTACTCAAAGTGGGAGCTGTCCCCCTACTCCAACCGGCTCGTCGTCTTTGGCGGCCTCGATTTTGATTCCGCGCTCACCCAGTCGCAAAGCACGTTCACGGAGGAGGTGCGTTTCGTCGGCGGGAATTATTCCGGCGGCGCCTACTACTCCGACGGTCGCACGCGCGGTTACGCCGACCGCACCTTCAGCGGGTTCCCGGTCGAGCGCTCGTCTTATGCTATCGACGGCCAATCACTGGCGCTGTTCGGCCGCACCACCTTTGAAACAGCTCCCGGCTGGACCGTCACCCCCGGCCTCCGGGTCGAGCGCACGGCCAAGGATTTCATCCGCACCGAGACCATCCCGGGCTCGTCCATTATCCAGCGCGACGACGACTGGTCGGCCTTTCTGCCCAGCCTCTCGGTCTCCCATAAAATTGACGGGAAGAGCAACTACACCGTCACGCTCGCCCGCGGTTTCAAACCCGGCGGCTATTCCGGTTACACCGGCCGGGCCGATCTCACGGGCTTTGGCGCGCAACGCACATGGACCTTCGACGCGGCCTACCACTTCGCTTCGGGTAAAGCCACCGGAGAAGGCGCCTACTATTTTATCGCCCGCGCCTACGCCTCGCGCGTCCGCGGCTACCAGATCGAACGCTCCTTTGCGGTGCCAGGCTCGTTCAGCGACGAATACCTCGTCGTGAATGCCGAGGAAGCCCGCGTGCTCGGCTTCGAGCTCGAATCCGAGTGGCAACCAGCGCACGCCGTCTACGTGACGCTCGCCGCGTCCATCTGCCGCGCCACGCTGGAAAACTTCACCGACCCGTTCACCGGCACCAGCTACTCGGGCAATCAAGCCCCCTACGCTCCGTCCGGCAACGTCTCATTGCGTTTCGACTACCGGCCCAGCAGCGGATTCTTCGCCGGCGCCGGCCTCACCTGGACGGGCACCACTTTCTACGACGAGCAGGAGACGGCGATGTTCGGCCAGCGTTCCTACGCGTTGCTCGAGGCCAACGCCGGTTACCGGATCGGCAACCACGCGTTTCGGGTCTATGGCCGCAACCTCGGCAACAAGGAATACTACAGCTCGATCACGCCCGGCGTGGGCCACGGCACGCCCGGCGCCCCGCTCACATGGGGCGCTGAGTTGAATTTGCGGTGGTAGGATTCAATCGCCCCTACACACCCCGCCCTGTCGGGCACCCCTCTTCATAGAGGGGACTTCGGCTGCGGATGATTGATTCCCCTCTATCAAGAGGGGTGGCGCGCTAGCGCCGGGGTGTGTTGCTCGATACAAACGGCGCGCCGCGGCGGAGCGAGCCGCTCCGCCCTACCCTCAAACCCCGGTTTAGCCTCGCGATGTCGGCTGGCCCGGTTATTTTTTGAGGGCAAAAGCAAATCACATGGAGACCAAGCAACAAATCGTCGCCAACTGGCTGCCCCGCTACACCGGCGTGCCGCTGAAACAGTTCGGCCGCTACATCCTGCTCACCAACTTCGACCGTTACGTCGAGCTCTTCGCCCAGTGGCACCGCGTGCCCGTGCATGGCCGCCACAAGCCCATGCGCAGCGCCACCGCCGGCAACATCACCATCATCAATTTCGGCATGGGCAGCGCCCCCGCCGCCACGGTCATGGACCTGCTCTCGGCCATCAAGCCCAAGGCCGTCCTGTTCCTCGGCAAGTGCGGCGGCGTGAAACATCGCGCCAAGATCGGCGACCTCATTTTGCCCATCGCCGCCATTCGCGGCGAGGGCGCGAGCAACGACTACTTCCCGCCCGAGGTGCCCGCCCTGCCCTCCTTCGCCCTGCAAAAGGCCATCTCCACCACCATCCGCGAGCACCACCGCGACTACTGGACCGGCACCGTCTACACGACCAACCGCCGCGTGTGGGAGCACGACAAGGGCTTCAAGTCCTACCTGAAGAAAATCCGCGCCATGGCGGTCGACATGGAGACCGCCACGATCTTCATCACCGCCTTCGCCAACGAGATTCCCGCCGGCGCCCTGCTGCTCGTCTCCGACGAGCCCATGACCCCCGAGGGCGTGAAGACCGCCGAGACCGACAAGAAGGTGGACAACGAGCACGTCACCTCCCACCTGCGCATCGGCCTTGATTCCCTGAAGCAGCTCATCAACAAGGGCGTCACGGTGAAGCACCTGAAGTTCTGAGCCGACCGACGGAATTTGACCACGGATAGCACGGATGATCACGGATCAATCCTGCAGAGAGGATCAGAACCTTCCCCTATCATACCTTTATCCGTGCCCATCCGCGTAATCCGTGGTTAAAAATGAATTTTTCATGTTAATCAGAATCAAAGGCGCGATTTCCAACTGCTACCTGCTGCTCGGCGAGAAACCCGTGCTGGTGGACACCGGCGCGCCGGGTGACCTCAAGCGCATCCTCGCCGGGCTCGAGGCCCATGGCGTCGAGCCGAAGGACCTCGCGCTCATTCTCCTCACCCACGGCCACAGCGACCACGCCGGCTGCGCCGCCGAACTCCGGCGCCGCACCGGGGCGCAGATCGCCCTGCATACCGGCGACGTTCCGCTGGTTCGCGCCGGCCGCAACGGCGTGATCGCCGTCCAGGACGCGCTGGGCCGCGTGCTGCGGCCCTTCGTCGACGAGGAATTCGAAGCCTTCGAGCCCGACCTGATTTTCAAGGAGGGCATTGCGCTCGAACCCTACGGCCTGCGCGGCCGCGTGCTGCCCACGCCGGGCCACACCGCCGGCTCCGTCTCCGTCGTGCTCGCCAATGGCGAGGCGCTGATCGGCGACGTGCTGCGCGGCAGTCTCGTGTGGTCCAACAAGGCGCGCGAACACTACTTCTGCAACGACCCCGAGCTCAACCAGCGCAGCATCGTGCGCCTCGCCCGCGAGGGCCTGTTGCGCTGCCACCCCGGCGTCTTCGGCAGTTTCCCCGGCAGCGAGCTCGGCCAGTTCCTCACCACCGATGGCGGCGAGGTCATGGCGCTCTCGGGCGAACCGGTGTGAGGCAAGGCCGGTGGGGCGAATCCTCCGGATGAGCCGCCCTGACCTACGGCTCGTCGAGACGACTCGCCCTACCCTCAAACAAATCTCACGGCAACACGTCCACCCAGTAGGGCGCAAAGACTTCCTTGTCGTCGAGTTTCACCTGCGCCCAGATGACGTAGCGACCGGACACCGGGATGGTGAGCCGGAAATTCAGCTCGGGGTGCAAGGCATCGGGTGGTTTCGACAGGTCGTTCTCCACCGGATGCAAATGCGCGAAGCCGCTGCGCGACTCGTCAAAGGCCACCAGATGGGCGAAGGCCCCCATGACCGGTTGCAACGGCACCGGCCGCTTGACCGCACCCTGGCTCTCGATGCGGAAACGCAGCACGGTGGGCTGGCCCGCGCGCAAAATCGGCGGGAGTATCAACTCGAAATTATAGCCGCGGTCCTGATAGACCGTGCTGCCGCTGGTGATGACCGTGGCCACCGGCCCCGATACGGGCAGATCAGCCGAGGCGTAGAGCCCGCGCTGCGTCGCCGCTGGCGTGAAATCCGCAAAGACCCGGTAGAGTCCGGCGCGCGCCGGCGTGAGGGTGAATTTCCACTCGCCATCCCGGCGGCCCGGCTCGGGATGGATATGTTGATAGTCGGTCAGCGTCGGGTCCACCACCAGCAGGTGCAGCTTGCGGGTGTGCGCCACGAGCAGATCGGCCGGCCCGATGGGTTTGCCGCTGGCGGTGCGGAGCGTGACCGTGATTTCCACCGGCTCGTCCTTCGCGGCGGCGCGAGCGGACTGCACGGTCATGACGACCGGGGAGCGCACGGCCACGACGGGAATGAACTGGGGGTTGGCCGGATCGCAAAACTCCAGCACCCCCTTCCCTTCCACGCGAAAATCCATGTGGTTCACATTGGAGCCGGCGGGCAGCAGGCGCACCGCGAGATACAGGATCAGGGCCGCGCCGGTGATGAAGGCGATGGAACGGCGTTGCGCGGAATTCAGCAATGGAGGGCGGACGCCCTCGTCCGCCTTGCGGGGTGATCCCGCGGCCGCGGGACCGCCTCCAAGTTGATCGGACTCGCTCATTTCATCCCTTCTTCAGCCGCCGGACAAATTCCTCGGGTTGCCACGTGCTGCCGTCCACGCGGTGAACGATGCGACCCGACTCATCGATGAGCACGGTGGCGAGGGTGTGCTTGATCGTGGCACCCTCGAACTCGCGGATCACACCCAGTTGCGCGAGCAGGTGCCGCACCGAGGCGTCGGGCCCGGTGAGGAACGACCAGTTGGTGGTGTCGAGCCCGCGCACCTCGGCGTATTCGCGGAGGATGCCGGGTGTGTCGTATTCCGGATCCATCGAGATGGAGACGAGTTCGAAGTCCTGCACGCCGGCCTCGCGCGCCGCCTTCTGCAACGCGGCCATCCGCAGCGTCGCGGCCGGGCACATGTTGGCGACGGGGCAGCGCGTGAAAATGAAATTGAGCACGATCCGCTTGCCGCGGAAGCGGCTGCCCGAAACCGTGCGCCCTTCCTGATCGAGCAGCGTGAAAACCGGCATCGCCTCGCCGACTTCGCGGTAGGCTTCCTTGCCGCGCACCGCCGTGTCCTGCGCGAGCGCGTTGGCGGCGGCATCGAGGGTGGTTTTCGTCACGGTATCGTCGGGCCAGATTTTCTCGAGCCAGTAGTCCTCGCCGCGGTCCACCATTTCGGCGCGGATACGCTGGCCGGGCTGGGCGTTCGCGAGGTCGGCTTTCGACACTTTGAATTCCATCGTCATCGCCGGCATGAAGCCCGCGATCTTGTCGTGACTGACGAGCAGGGTGTGCCGCTCCGCATCCACCTTGACGATTTCGCCCGTGAGCGGATGGCGAACCTCAGTCGGTGCGGCGGGAACGACCGCAGGGGTCGTGGTCACCGCCGGAGCTACTGTCTCTTGCTTCGCGCAACCGCCCATTAGCAGGCACGCGACCAGGGCAACGGCGGGCGAATAACTCGGCTTCATCCCGCACACACATTTGCCAACGGCGGGAATTGTCAAAAGGTTTGCTCTGCCCCGGCCCGAAGTATCACCTGCCGGTTTCCTCCGATAATCCCGCCTGATGTCCCGCACCTCCACCTATAAACCCGGCCTCGCCTGGTTCGCCGCCGTCGGCAGCGCGTGGGTGTTCGTGCTGGTGGCGCTCGGGGCCTTCACGACCACGATCGGCGCCGGCATGGCCTTTGCCGACTGGCCGTTGTCCAACGGCTCGGTCAACCCGCACGGCTGGCTGACCGAGATCGACAAATTCGCGGAACACTCGCACCGGCTCTCGGGCACGGTGATGGGCCTCATCACCATCATCCTCGCCGTCTGGCTGCATCGCGCCGAATCGCGCGCGTGGTTGCGCCGGCTCGGCTGGTGGGCGCTGGCCATCGTGATTTTCCAAGGCGTGCTCGGCGGCACGCGCGTGCTGTTCGATCCGATGCACGTCCCGGGTTTCGACATGTCGCTCGGCCAGATGTTGCGCATCCCGCACGGGGTCCTCGCCCAGGTTTATGGGTGTGTGCTCTTCGCGATCGCCGCCGGAGTCTCGCGCCCCTGGATGGCCAACACTCTCGGCGCCGCCAGCGTGCGCGTCCGCCGGCTGGGTTGGTGGTGCGTGGCACTGCTGTTCGCCCAACTGACCATCGCGGCCACGATGCGCCACAACTACGCCGGCATGGCCATCCCGACCTTCCCCTCCTCCACGCCCGAAGGGGCCCTGCTGCCGGCCACGTGGGATTACCGGGTGGCGCTGCAGTTTGCCCACCGCGCCATGGCCGCGCTCATCGGCGTCGCGATTGCCGCCTACGGCCATATCCTCTGGCGCGAGAAGACCCTCCACCCGCTCCTGCGCGGCGGTGGCCTGCTGCTGGTCGCCTTGGTGACCACCCAGATTTTGCTGGGAGCACAGATCATCTGGACCGGGCGCAGCATCACCATGACCACCGGGCACGTGGTCGTTGGCGCGCTGACCCTGGCCACGACTTTTCTCGTCGTCTTCCTGACCCGGCGTGACTCGATAGAGGGCTCAACATGACCCCGGCCCACATCGACACCCTGCCCGTCACCGGACGCGCCACCTGGCGGCACTACCTCGAGCTCACCAAGCCGCGGTTGAGTTTCATGTCGGTCATCACCGCGATGGTCGGCTATCTCGCGGCCGTGCCCTACACTTATTGGGACTGGAAGCGCACGTTGCTGGTGATGCTCGGCACGGCGTTGTGCGCCGGTGGCGTGGCCGCGCTCAACATGTGGATGGAGAGCGATACCGACGCGAAGATGCAGCGCACCGCCGGCCGGCCGATTCCCGCCGGCATCATCGCGCCCGGCTCGGCCTTTGTCGTCGGCTGGATCCTCACCCTCGCCGGTCTGGTCGTGCTGTTCAAGTTCGTGAACGGCTACTCGGCCTTCCTCGCGCTCGCCACCGTCGTCGCCTACCTCGCCATTTATACTCCGGCCAAGCGCTGGTCGCGCTGGAACACGGAGCTCGGCGCCATCAGCGGCGCCCTGCCGCCGATGATCGGCTGGGCCGCGGCCGGACGCTCGAATCCCGGGCTGGGCTGGTCGCTCTTCGCCATTCTCTTCACGTGGCAGATGCCGCATTTCTTCGCCCTCGCCTGGACCTACCGCAAGGACTACGCCGCCGCCGGGATGCCGATGCTGTCCGTCACCGATCCGAGCGGCACCAAGGTCTCGCGCTGGACATTCATCTGGACCGTGCTGCTGGTCGCCGCGAGCGCGATGCCGACGCTGCTCGGCTACTGCTCGTGGTATTATTTTGGCGCCGCGATGCTGCTCGGGCTCTGGTTCCTGCACGCGGCGTTTAATTTCCTGAACCCGGCAAAACGCGAGACTCTCGCCCGGCGCGTGTTCCTTATCTCCATCGCCTACCTGCCGCTGCTGATGATGATCCTGGTCGCCGACCGGATGATCTTCCGTCTCTGACCAAGCCATGACCGTCCACGACATCCCGACCCTCAACGCCGCGCTCAACGCCACGGCCACCGTGCTGATCCTCGCGGGGTTTGTTCTCATCAAGCGCGGCCGGCGCGACGCCCACCGCGCCACGATGCTGACGGCCGGCGTGGTCTCGGCACTGTTCCTCGTCGGCTACGTGACCCACAAGGTTTTGATGCGCGGCATCCACACGCCCTTCGGCGGCGAGAGCCCGGCGCTGCGGGCATTCTACTACACGATGCTGCTCACGCACATCGTGCTGGCCATCGCCATCGCCTACCTCGTGCCGCGCACTTTCCTGCTGGCGATCAAGGGTGACTACGAACGCCACAAGCGCTGGGCAAAAATCGTCTTCCCCATCTGGCTGTATGTCTCGATCACCGGCGTGCTGGTGTATTTCTTCCTCTACCGGTGGTGGCCGGTGATCCCGACCGAATGAGCCCAAAAAAGCCGGGCGCAGGGCCCGGCTTCGTGAATGGGGAGTAAGCGACGGCTTACTTGACGACGATCACGCCCTTCATGCCGGTCAGGTAATGCGCCGGGAAGGAACAGAGGAACGGATACTCGCCGGGCTCTGTCGGAGCCTTGAAGGAGATCTCGTCACTCTGCTTGGGTCCGAGCAGCTTGGTGTGGGCGATGACCTGGTCGGCCAGGACAGCCGGCACGTAGTCGGTGGCGGCGGCCATGATGGCGGCATCGGTGAAGGCCTTGAGGTCGGCACCCTTCTTCAGGAGCACGAAATTATGGCCCATCGCGACCTTGGGCATGGTGCCGAGGTTGGTCAGGGTGACCTTCACTTCCTGGCCCGCGGTGACTTCAAAGCGGGTCTGGCTGAACTTCATGCTGTCGTTGGCGGTGATTTCGATGAGGGCGACCGCCGGGGCCGCGGGAGCGGCAGCCGGCGTGGAGGCGGTCGGGGCCGCTTCATCTTTCTTGCCGCAACCGGCCAGAACCAAGGCGCCGGCCAGCAGGGGGAAAACGAGATATTTTTTCATGGTTGGGCAGTAAAGCACAGGCCCGGAACGGGTGCAATCGCGCAAAACCGGTTTGCCGCACGCTAATGCGAGGACGAGCCGGCTTAATAGCGGGCCACTCGCCGGGGTTTTGGTGCGGTTTTGTGGTTGAAATGGCTAATATTTTCCGAAGTCTGCCCGAATAGCTATGGCACAGCGCACCCCGCTGATGCCGCCACTGTTACACATGACCCGCCTACGTTCCGCCTCACGCCCTATTTTGCGTCTAATTGCCGCCCTGACCGGCGGTTTTGCCCTGCTGCTCCTTACCGGCTGCAGCAAGCTGCACCAAGTGTTCAGTCTTTCCGGCCCGCAATCCACCATGGTCACAGCCGGCCCGGTCGCCTCACGCCAGTGGGATCTGTTCATGGTCACCGTGTGGGTCTGCACCTTCATTTTCATCGTGGTCGGCAGCGTGCTGGCCTACGCGCAGATCAAGTTCCGCGCCAAGACCGAGGCCGATGAGCACGCCGCACCGCCGGCGGAGGCCGGCCATGGCAACCCCTTCGTTGAGATCGGCCTGATCGCCGGCTCCGTTATTTTGCTGGTCTTCATCGCCATCCCGACCGTTCGCGACATCTGGTATACGCACGATGTCCCCGAGGACGAAAAAGCCGGCGCGATCGAGGTCACTGCCACCGGCTACCAGTGGTGGTTCAAATTCGATTATCCGTCCGAGCTGGTGAAACTGCCCAACGGCGGCGAAGCCCCCCTCTCCACCGGCAACGAGCTCGTCGTGCCCGCCAACACCGCCGTCCGCGTGCAGCTCCGCACCGTCGATGTCATCCACAGCTTCTGGATCCCCAAGCTGGCCGGCAAAGTGGACATGATGCCCAACCGCGGCAATTTCCTGTGGTTCAAAGCTGACAAGCCCGGCTACTACTACGGCCAATGCGCCGAGTATTGCGGCGAGTCGCACGCGATCATGAAATTCCGCGTCATCGCACTCTCCGCCGCTGACTACATCAAGTGGCTCGACAATCAGAAATTGTCCGCCCGCACGGTCACGGCCCAGTCCCTCGCGGCCGACGCGGCCATCACCCATGTTCGCTTCGCCAGTCTCAAGGACACCGGTCCGAATAGCACCCTCGCTGGTTCTCCCGATTTCGATGCCGATCCCTTCGCGGCCTGGAAGAAAATGCAAGATCACGATGCCGGCGAGAACGCCGCGCTGATCACCGCCGGCCGCAAAAACTTTTCCGACAAAACCTGCATCACCTGCCACACCGTGCGCGGACATGAGGGCATCGGTATCGCAGGGCCCGAGCTGACGCACGTCGGCGCCCGCTCCTCCATCGCCGCCGGTGTGCTGGAGAACACACCCGAACGCCTTCACCAGTGGATCAAAGACCCCGCCTATTTCAAACCCGGCAACAAGATGTATCACGGCGGTTATATCGACGTAGCGACCGGCCAGCCGAAATTCACCCTCAGCGACTCCGAGATCGATACCCTCGTCGCTTACCTGCACAGCCTGAAGTAAGCGCCCTCTCCCAACCCACTCTTCTTATGGCCCAAGCCATCGCCAAATCCGACTACACCGGTGCCGCTCATGCGCCCACCAAGCCCACCTTCGGGCTGTTCGCCCGCCCGACGGCCAAGACCGGCCTCGTCGGCTGGCTGACCACCGTGGATCACAAGAAGATCGGCATGCTCTACGGCGGCTTCGCGATTCTGTTCTTCCTCGTCGGCGGTATCGAGGCCCTGATGATCCGCACCCAGCTCATCGTGCCGAACAACCGGTTCGTCAGCGCCCAGCTCTACAACGAGCTGTTCACGATGCACGGCACCACGATGATCTTCCTCGCGGTCATGCCGCTCAACGCCGCGTTCTTCAACCTGCTCATCCCGATCCAGGTCGGCGCGCGCGACGTCGCCTTCCCCCGCCTCAACTCATTCTCCCTCTGGGTCTGGGTCGTCGGTGCCATCCTCCTCAACGTCGGTTGGATCTCGCATTTCGTCCCCGCTTGGGATTTCGGCGGCGCGCCTGATGTGGGCTGGTTCGGCTACTCCCCGCTGACCTCGAAGCAGTTCACCCCCGACCTGTCCACGGACTTCTGGGTGCTCGGCATCCAGCTGCTCGGCCTCTCGTCCATCGTGGCCTCGCTGAACTTCATCGTCACGATCATCAACATGCGCGCCCCGGGCCTCACGATGATGCGCCTGCCGGTGTTCACGTGGATGGCACTCGTCACCAGCTTCCTCCTCGTGCTCGCCCTGCCCGCCATCGCCATCGCGCTGGTCGAGGTGATGTTTGACCGCAACTTCGGCACCAACTTCTTCGAGGTCTCCGGTGGCGGCCAGCCCATCCTCTGGCAGCATCTCTTCTGGGTGTTCGGCCACCCCGAGGTCTACATTCTGATTCTGCCCCCAATGGGCTACGTCTCGGAGATTCTGCCCACCTTCTCGCGCAAGCCCCTCTTCGGCTACCCGATCGTGGTCTTCTCCGGCGTCGCCATCGGCTTCATCGGCTTCGGCGTGTGGAGCCACCACATGTTCACGACCGGCCTCGGCACGATCGCCACCGCCGCCTTCGCGCTCGCCACCATGGCCATCGCGGTCCCGACCGGCGTCAAGGTCTTCAACTGGATCGGCACCCTCTGGGGCGGCCGCATCGTCACCCGCGTGCCCATGATGTTCGCCCTCGGCTTCATCTGGATGTTCATGATGGGCGGCTTCACCGGCATCATGCACTCCGCCGCCCCGGCCGACGCCCAGCAGCAGGACAGCTACTTCGTCATCGCCCACTTCCACTACGTGCTGATCGGTGGCGCCACCTTCGCACTGCTGGCCGCCATTCACTTCTGGTTCCCGAAGTTCTTCGGCCGGATGGTGCCGGAGTTCTGGGGCAAGGTCTCCTTCTGGCTCATCTTCGTCGGCTTCAACGCCACATTCTTCCCGATGCATTTCCTCGGCCTGAACGGCATGCCCCGCCGCACCTGGACCTACGACGCCAACATGGGTTGGAACGAGGGCAACCTGTTCGCCACCATCGGCGCCTACCTGCTCGGCGTCGGCATCTTCACCTACTTTGCCGTCCTCGTCTGGTCTTTCTTCAAGGGCAAGCCCGCCGGCAATGACCCGTGGGATGCCCGCACGCTGGAGTGGTCCATCCCTTCTCCCCCGCCCGAGCACAACTTTGCCTCCATCCCCAAGGTGCATGCCCGCGATGCTTGGTGGTATGAGAAGACCCACCAGGACGAGATCGCCTCGGAAAAGGCCGAGCTGATGAAAGCCGAGGAAGCCCACGGCGGCATCCACATGCCCGACCAGTCCTGGTATCCGCTCTTCGCCGCCGCCGGCCTGCTGATCGGTGCCTATAACTTCGCGCAGCTCAAGCACCCCGTGCTGATCTTGGGCAACCAAGTCCTCTCCTCCCATCTTCCCCTCGCCTTGGCCGGCCTCGGTATTCTCGTGCTGGCCTGCTACCTTTGGTCGCTCGAAGGCCCCGGCGGTTACCACATTCACCTCGATGCCAAGGGCAACGCCACGGAATCCCGCGGCGGCTATCATCACTAAGCCTTACCGATCCCTCTCATGAGCAGTCACGCAGCCACTGGTGCCATCGACCACCATCACGATCACACGACAGCGACGGGCATCCCGAACAAGAAGCTCCTCTGGTGGGCCTTCCTCGCCTCGGACTGCATGTTCTTCGGCACGCTGATCTCGACGCATCTCGTCTATCGCCTCAACCCGCCCCCGGGCAACGCGGTCCCCACCGAGATCTTCAACATCGAGCTCACGTCCTTCTCGACGTTCATTTTGCTCATGTCCTCGCTGCTCATGGCGCTCGCCGTGAACGCCATCCAGCGCGGCAACGTCAAGAGCACCCGCTTGATGCTCCTCGGCACGATGTTCTTCGGCTGCATCTTCCTCGGCGGCCAGGTCTTCGAGTTCACCCACTTCGTCTTCGTGAAGAAGATGACGCTCTCGAACAGCATCTTCGGCTCCACGTTCTTCACCCTCACCGGCACGCACGGCACCCACGTCGCCATCGGTGTGCTGCTGCTCGGCATGATGTATGTGCGCACCTTCAAGCCCACCTCCGGCAACGGCCTGCTGCGCAACTTCGCCCACCTCGGCGCCGTGTGCGTCACGATGGGCGTGTCCTTCATCTGGTTTGTCCCCGGTATGATCGAGGTCATCTACGGTCTGCCCTTGGGCGAGTTCCTCAGCCACCACGCCGTGCCGCTCTCCGTCGGCGTCGCCGCCTTCATTGCGGTGCTCTGGTTCGGCCGCACCGCCGGCCCCGTCGAGTTTGGCGAGAAGAACGCCGGCGACATCGAGGCCATCGGCCTCTACTGGCACTTCGTCGACATCGTCTGGATCATCATCTTCACCGCCGTCTATCTGCTCGAATACCTTTGAGGCAAAAGTGAGAGTGAAGGTGAAAGTGATCAATCCCACCAAACCCTGACCAGCCAAAGCTTCATCATTTTCCGGACTCTTTCACTTTCACTCTCACCCTCCTTTTTCCCTTCCTCCCATGTCCGCTCCCGCCACTTCCTCTCCCGCTGCCGGTCACGTCGAGCCGAGCAAGTTTCATTTCTACATCCAGGTCGCGATGATCCTGTCCGTCGTCACGGGTATCGAGGTCGTGCTGGTCTACCTGCCGCTCCCCAAGTGGTTCGTCGTCACCGCGCTCGTGACTCTCTCTGCGGGCAAATTCATGGCCGTTATTTTCTATTTCATGCACCTGCGCTGGGACAAGGTGTTCTGCACGATCCTGTTTTTCATCGGGCTTATCCTCGCCGGCGGCACGATGTGGGCCCTGCTCCATCTCTTCGGTGCCGAGGCCAGCAAACCCATCAGCTCGATCGTCGGGCTGCTGGTGTTCTAAGTCAGTCGGGTTGATTCGGACCTGTGGGAGCGAGCTTGCTCGCGACTACACTCCATCGCGAGCAAGCTCGCTCCCACCTATCGAACGGAAGTTATCGCTGATGCATTTATCCGTGCTCATCTGTGAAATCCGTGGTTAATTCCGCCTGTATGATCACGCTTAGATCCTGATGATCGACTGGACCCACTGGCACAATGAACCCGTCCTGATCGGCGGGCTCATCTTCCTCGGCTGGCTCTACGCCATCCTGACCGGTCCGCTGCGCGACCGCCTCGTGCCGGGTGCCGCTTATCCGCGGGGCCACGCCATCCGGTTCTACCTCGCGCTGCTCTGTTTCTATCTGGCCGTCGGCTCCCCGCTCGATCAGCTCGGCGAACGTTTCCTGCTCAGCGCCCACATGCTACAGCACCAGCTCATCATCTACCCGGCGGCCATCCTCTTCCTCCTCGGCCTCCCCGACTGGCTGGTGCGCCCGCTCACCGGCCGGCCCGGCCTGCGGCCCGCGCTGTGCGTGCTGGCCAGTCCCGTCGTCTGCGGCGTGCTCTACACCGCCGTGATGACCGGCTGGCACATCCCGCTGCTCTACGATCTCGCGCTGCAGAACCGCCCGCTCCACATCGCGGAGCACTTCACGATGTTCGGCGCCGCGCTGTTCTACTGGTGGCCGCTGTTCAGCCCCTCGCGCGAATACCCGCCGGCTTCCTACGCCGCGCAGATGCTCTACCTGCCCGCCGTGCTCATCGGCATGACGCCCGTCTTCGCCTACATCACCTTCTCGCAGGACGTCCTCTACCCGACCTACGAATACGCGCCGCGCATCTCCAGCCTCACCGCGGCCGGCGACCAGCTGCTGGCCGGCGCGATGATGAAGCTC
>JAHFTH010000112.1:5329-10227 GCA_023269445.1 Lacunisphaera sp. | reverse complement strand
CCATCCAATCCTCGGACTTGGGGGCGGTGACGATGATTTCGTCGGACCACTTGATGACTTCCTCGGCGGTGACGAAGCCTTGGGTGATGCCGCGAATATAAAATTCGGCGAGCGTGCGGTAATTGGGAGTAGATGACATGTTAAGGTGTTTTGGCGGTCGGAGCCGGAGTCGCAGTGGCGGCCGGTGATTTCGGCGGAGGATTCCAGCCGGTGTTTTTTCTGACGCGAGTGAGGTTGGCCGCAACATCCTTCGCGGCCTGCGTCTCCGCGCCGGGCTTGTTGAGAAAACCGAGTTCGCGAAACCAGTCGAGGAAACGGGCGGACCACGTGCCGTAGTTGAGGCCACCCATGTTGCTCAGTGCGCCAGTCGCGGGCGGCTCGTCGGGGCCGACCTTGTCGCCGGGGTGATGGCCGCGGGCGTAGAGGTGCAGCTCGACGTTGGGCACGCTGTCGTTCAGCAGCGCGGTGAAATATTCGTTGGCCCAGACGGCATGGATCCAGTCGCCCCAGCCGGCACAAGTGATGAAGGCGGGCGGGGCGTCGCGCGGGATCACCGGCGTGCCGCCGCCGGCAAAGAGTGACGGGCCAGGATAGATGCTGCCCACGAAGTCGGGCCGCGAGGACACCTTGGCGAGCGGGTTGGCGGGCACGTCGTTGACGCGATCAAATTCCTCCCAGACGAGCGAAGCGTTGGCCGCCAACTCCGCGCCGGCGGAGAAGCCCATGATGCCGATTTTGCTCGGGTCGAGGCCCCAGTCCTTGGCGTGGGCGCGCACGAGCTTGAGGGCTTGCAGCGCGTCGTTGACGCCGTCGGTCTTGGGCTCGTAGCCGTCGCTACGCAGGCGGTTGCGGATGATGATCGTGCTGACGCCGTGATTGGCGAAGAACCCCACGAAGGGAGAAGCTTCACCGACGTTCAGGGTGCGATGGCCACCGCCGCCGGCGAGAATGATGGCCGCGCCCGTGTTGAGCTGGTCGTTGCCGGGATGAAACTCAATGGAGGGATTGTGAATGTGGGTGACGGCTCCGACCTGGCCGGGACCCCACATCTGGTAGACCTCGGGTTCGCGGATATTCTCCTGCTTGAGGTAAGGTGAATCGGGCGGATACAGCGGCAGCACCACGCCGCCGGGCAGAATCGTCTGCGGCGCGTAGGGCGCGGCGGTCTTTGGACCGGGTGTCGGCACGCTCATCGGCACGGGCAGGGGAGGCAGCACGGCCTCAGCCGCGAAGAACGAAATGGGAAATGATAACAGGGCAAACAATGCCAGGGTGCGAACCAGGGGTAGTTTCATGGAAAAATGAAGAGAGGCGAACTCTACGCACCCGCAGCGTTTCGTCCACTGAGTTATGGCGCGGCGACGAAATCATTGCCGCGTGGGAACCCCCGGGTAACTTCAACGGCCATGCGCAACCGCCTCTTGCTGCTCGTCCTATGGTCCAGCGGTATTCTGTCCAGCGCTCGCGCGGCGGAGGCACCGTTGCCGTATGCCACGGAAGTGGCGTTCAATCTTAACTTCGAACAACCAATCGCCATCGTCACTCCGTCGGGTGAGACCAACCGGCTGTTCATCATCGAAAAACCGGGGCGCATCATCGTCATTCCGGATCTGGCCCACCCGGCACGCCGGACATTCCTTGATCTCACGGCGCGGGTCGGCAGTGACGATGTCGAGCAAGGTGTCCTCGCCGTGGCGTTTCATCCCGACTACCAGCACAACCGGCAGTTCTACGTCTGGTATACCAGCTGTCACTACGAATGGTTGCACCAGGTGCGTGAGGACCGGCTGGCGCGCTTCACTGTTTCCGCCACTGATCCGAATATCGCCGAGCCGGCCTCCGAACAGATCCTCTTTGCACAGGCAGATGAGGCGCCCAATCACAACGGCGGCGAGTTGGCCTTCGGGCCTGATGGTTATCTTTATCTATCGCTGGGTGACGAAGGCGGGGCCAATGATGAATACGACAACGGCCAGCACATCGACCGAGATTACTTCTCGGGCATCCTGCGCCTCGATGTGGATCAACACCCCGGCAATGTGGCGCCCAACCCGCATCCCGCCGTCCATGCCGGCACCTACTCCGTGCCCCGCGACAATCCGTTTGTCGGTGCCACCACCTTCAACGGCCGGCCGGTCGACGCCGCGCACGTGCGGACCGAATTCTGGGCCGTGGGCCTGCGCAATCCCTGGCGCATGTCCTTTGACCCAATGACGGGGGCACTGTGGTGCGGCGATGTCGGCCAGGAGCGACTGGAGGAAGTGAATCTCATCAAACGCGGTGGCAATTACGGCTGGCACCTGCGTGAAGGGAAGTCGCCGTTTCGCGACCAAGCTCCTGCCGGCGCGAAGTTGGACGGCCCGATGTGGGCATACCCCCATGCGTTGGGTCTCTGCATCACGGGCGGTCTCGTCAGCCACGGCGCGCGCTATCCCGACCTCGAGGGGAAATACCTTTTCGCCGACTACCTGACCGGTCGCCTCTGGGCGCTGATGCCCGCCGGGGACAAGCCGGTGGACGCCGGCCGGGTCCGGCAGGTCGCGCACGCGGAAAACATCGTCTCGTTCGGGCGCGATCCGCGCAACGGCGACGTGCTCCTCGCCAGTCTCTGGGCGGGGAAAATCCTGCGGCTCGTGAGAAATCCGGCGGCCGCGGGACATTGAGTCAGTCCGGGTCGCTCCTTTCCTTTTAGCCCTCGATCACTAATCTCCCCGCATGATACCCCGCCTGTTTTGCGCCGCCCTGCTGTTCCTCACCGGGTCGCTCCGCGCGGCCGAGACCTATACGCTGGGCATGATCGCCAAGTCGCAGGGCAACCAGTTCTTCGAGGCGGCCCATTCCGGGGCCAACGCCGCCGCGCGCGAACTCGGCGCGAAATACGGCATCACGATCAAGATCGACTGGCGCACACCCAACGAGGAGGACGCGCAGAAGCAGGCCGAATCCGTCGAGCAGCTGGTCCTGAACGGCGTGGACGGCATCATCCTCAGTTGCTCCGACGCCAACAAGCTCACCGACGCGATCAACAAGGCAGTGCGGCAGGGCATCCCGGTCGTCACTTTCTCAGGTGACGCACCGGCGAGCCAGCGTCTGGTCTCTCTCGGCATCGACGATTTCAAATGCGGCGAACGCACCTTCGAGGAACTCGCCGCTCTGCTGCACGGGCACGGCGTAGTCGCGGCGATCGACGGCAATCCTAACGCGGTGAACCTCCAGCAACGCGCCGCGGGCTTCCGCGCCGCGGCTAAAAAATATCTGGGCATCCGTTTGGTCGATGTGTTCTACCACAAGGAGACGCCGCTGGACGCCGTCGCGCGCATCGAGCAAGTCATGCAGGCCAATCCCGATATCACGGGCTGGGGCTTTCTCGGCGGCTGGCCGCTGTTCACGGACCACGCGCTCAAGTGGAGTCCCGGCACGGTGCAGTGCGTCTCGGTGGATGCCCTGCTGCCGGAGCTCGATTATGTGCGCAGCGGCCATGTGCAGATGCTGCTCTCGCAGGATGTCTATGGCTACGGCTACAAGTCGGTCGAGCGCCTCGTGGAGAAGCTCCATCTCAAAAGGAATCCGCCGTCGGTCGTCGAAGATTCCGCGCTGACCGCCGTCACGAAGGCCAACGTCGAGTCCTTCGCGCGGAACTGGGCGACGTGGCTGCCGCGGTAAGGTCGGCCGCGGGCAAAGTCCGGTTGGATTCATTGCGCGCCCGGAAAAACGCGCAGCTGAACCGGCCGTCACCCGAAGACTCCAACGTAAGTTCCGGCCGAGTGCCGCCGTCCCCGCGCCGGCTTCACCGCGTGCCGTAGGGGGTCAGCCCCGGGGGCACACCCGAAACGGACAGCGGCGCCGGCAAGAAACTGACGCTGCCTTCGGAAAATGTCCGCGAGGCGCTGTTGGTGCTGACATTGGCGCTGCCGGCGACGGCGTATTTCACGCCGACATCCGTCACGCCGTTGCGATTGCCGGTGACATACATGCCGGCCTTTGCGCTGACACTCGCGGCGGCGATCGCCTGATTGCCCACGCCGATCTCCGCCTTGGGTCCGACAAAGGCCGTGAACTCGCCCTTGGTATCCAGGCCGATCTCGCTGTTGATGGTGACGCCGGGAATCTCGGTATCCACGCCGACTTCCAGCGACATGCCTTCGCAGCTCAAACCGACTCCCACCTGGAACGGCAGTTTGTCGCCGCCGGGCAGCGACCCGGTGCCGAATTGCATGGGCGAGTTGCCATTGCACTTGGGGACCTCCTGAGGGGTTGGCGACATGGGCACCTCGCCCTGCTCGCGCGTGATGCTAGGATTCTCCCCGACCATGGCGTGCACTTGGGCGAGAAACAGCAGGTTGTGATGCGTCTGCCAGCGCTGGGCTGCGATGCTCAGCCGGATGTAGTCGTGCCAGGCCGGGTCACCCACCTGCGCGGAGAGCGCGGTGGCCAGCAAGTGCCATTCGGCAAACAAGTCGCGCTCGGCCTTTTCCTCGCGTTCCACAAGTCCCCGCGACCGCGCCAGCGCTTGCTCGAGCAATGGCCGCCCCACCTCGGCGATCTGCTCGATGGTCGGGGGGAGATTTTGCGCCACGCGCGCCTTGATGAATTTATCCAGCGCCGCCTCCCCGGCGCGGGCGCAGTCTTCGCTGATCTTTGCCAGGCCGGTGAGGCGCTCGTGCCTGGCCTGACGGCGCAGGCGCTCAAGGTCGCGCAGCTTCCGGTCGCGGTAGTCGAGGGAACGCAGGATGCCCGCCATGCGGTGGCCCCAGGTTTCCTGGACGTCGTTGTCGTTGTGCGTGTAGCCATGAGGCTCCTTGCGTTCGCCCAGGGCCGCCCCGTAGCCTGCGTCCGCCTGCGACATGAGACTCTCCAAGGCGACCACGAGCGCGTTGGCCTCCAGCACGGAGTGGGCA
>JAHFTH010000112.1:0-5319 GCA_023269445.1 Lacunisphaera sp. | reverse complement strand
CGGCGCAGACTTCCTTGGCGTCCTTGCCCGGATCAGGCTCCGGTTTGTCGAGATCGGTCTCGATGCTGCTCATCAACGGCGGGCGATGCCGCCAGACGCTTTGCAGGAGAGCCTTTCGCTGCTCTTCCTCGTCATCCGAGACGACGGCGAGCAATCGTGCGGCTTCGGCCAGGCGCGGCTGGCGGGCGGCGACTCCGCGCAGGAGCGGCTTGGCGGCGGCGACGTCGCCGAGCCGCACCAGGCAATAACCGCGCAGATAAGCGAGGGAATCAATTCCGCTGATGCCCAGCGGGGGCGAGGGCAGGGTGTTGCGGCGCACCAGTTCATCGAGTATGGCCAGCGCCTCGTTGGCGTAGCCGAAGCCCGCAAGCATGCCCGCCACATCGGCCAGCGCCTCGGGCGAGGCGGGCTGACGCTCGTAAGCCGCAACCAACAGGGCGAAGGCCGCCTCCGGCCGCTTCTGTGTGTGCTCGCGCACGGCGAGGAGACGCAGCGTCGCGGGCTCGTTGTTGGGCAGACGTTGCAGCACGGCAGCGAGCCCCGCCGGTGTCACCGCCTTGTGCGCCAGATCCCGGGCTTGGGCCAGCGCCGCGTCGAAGGACACAGGTTGGCGCTTCACGCTGCCCGCCAGGCCCTCGTTGTTGGATCGCAGTGCGGCGAGTTCCTCCTCCACATTGACCGACCGGTCGTCGCCGTAGCTGCGAAACCCGGCCGGCTCGACACCGCCGCCCCCGCCCAGGGTGCTGACGTCCTGTGCTGGCGCGGCCTTACCCGGAAGAAAATACAGCAAAACGGCAGCGAGCAGGGAACGCAGGCGGATCATGGCCAACTGGTTTGTCGAAAAACTTATGCGCGGGCTAGTTTAATCTGACTGCACGCGCACGATGGCTATGGTTCCGGCTACAAGTCGGTCGAGCGCCTCGTGGAGAAGCTCCATCTCAAAAGGAATCCGCCGCCGGTCGTCGGAGATTCCGCGCTGACCGCCGTCACGAAGGCCAACGTCGAGGCCTTCGCGAAAAACTGGGAGACGTGGCTGCCGCAGTGAAGGATAAGCAGATCGACTCTTCCCGCCCCTGTGCCCTGTGCGGCGGGCAGCGAAAACTGGAGCAGAGCCATGTCATCCCGCAGTTCGGTTACCGCTGGGCCGCGCAGGCGGCTGGCAAAGGTGAAAGATCGGCCGGGCCCACGCGACCGATGCTCTGCGGTGAGTGCGAGGATTTGTTCAGCTCGTATGAGTCGGAGTTTGCCCGCCGGGTATTTCACCCATTGGCGATCCGCTCGATACTGAACGCCAAATATACCGCGTGGTTGCGCCAATTCGCCGCGAGTGTGTGCTGGCGTATTCTTGAGGTGCGCGTGGCTGAAAACCAGCTCAGGCATTTCAAAGGTCGTTGGAGCTCTGAACTCGTCTCCTGCCGGGATACATGGCGACGCTATCTCACGCACCAGAGACCCGATGTCGGCGAACATCATCTCCACCTGCTAACCCTGAACGAGATTGGTGGCGCGCCAGTGCCGTCACCTTTTCAGCCCACCGTCGAGAGTGAGGTGCACTGCACTGATGCCGCCGCCTTGGTTTGTGCCAGATTGGGACCGGTTCTTCTCATCGGGCTGATTGCCGACCCCGCTCCCAGGGAATGGCAGGGCACGCGCATCAACGCCGAAGGGAAGCTCAAGCCTCGCGACGTGGTCATTCCGGCCACGTATCGTGACTTCATTCTTTCCCGCGCCGACGGCCCTACTTGACCAAAGGGGAAAAGTGCGGGAAAAGAAACCATGGGAGTTAAAATCAAATGGAACGATGACCGGGTCAAAGGCGCCATGACGGCTATTTTGCTCATCGGTCGGGATCGCCTGCACCGGGATGATTCGGAGAATCTGATCCAAGCATCGCTGGAGATTTACCGGGCCGATCCCGAAGGCTACAAACAACACAAACGCGTGTGGGCCGATGCGCGGGAACTTGGGCCGCTGTCGAAATCCTCGCACGTGACGTATTATCGGAACCTGATTTTGGCCGTCGATGCGCTCCTGAAAAAAATGGAGCAGGGGAAGCGTCAGTCCAACAGCCTGCTCGAGCTCGACAACTACCTCATAGCCTGCCTTCGGAACGTGCACTGAAGAGCAGGAATTCCGTTCCGCGCCCTTTCGACTGGCGATATATTGAGCGCTGGGCATCTGTGTTCGGTAACCCCACCGGCTTTCAGCCATTAGTTCCCAGACCAATACCCCATGAAGCCATCGATGCAACGTCGTGATTTTATCAAAAGCTCCGCCCTCCTCGCGGCCGGCCTCGCCCTTCCGGCGCTCGCCTCCTGCGCCTCGACGGCATCACGTCCGGCGCGACGCCCGGTTGCCGGGAGCCGACTGAATGTCGGCTTGGTCGGCTTCGGGACGATCGCCCATGGCACGGCACCAAATTTTCTCGCCGATCCGCGCGTGCAGATCGTCGCCGTGGCGGACCCGGTTTCCGAGCTGCCCCATTACGGCTATGGCGGCGAACACACCGGCGGGCGCTTGAAGGGGAAGCGGGTGGTGGAGGAATATTACGCCCAGCAGGTCAAGGGCGGCTACACGGGCTGTAAAGTCTATGAGGATTTCCGCGACATGTTTTCCCGCGAAGATCTGGATGCAGTCGTGATCAACACCCCGGACCACTGGCACTGCGCGGTGGCGGTGCAGGCCGCCCGGCACGGTTTCCATATCTACGGACAGAAACCCCTCGCCCTGACCGTCGGGGAGGGTCGCCGGATCGCCGACGAGGTGAAGGCGCACGGGGTCGTGTGGCAGACCGGCAGCCAGCAGCGTAGCAGCGCCTATTTCCGCATGGCCAGCGAGTTTGTCCGCAACGGCCGACTCGGTCGCATCACCGGCATCAAAGTAGGACTTCCCGGCGGCCACACGGACTGGTCCAAACTGGCCGCGCGGAAACTACCGGAAAAGGTGCCGCAGGAATTGAACTACGATCTATGGCTCGGGCCCGCGCCCGAGCACCCCTACGTGCCGGCGCTCCTGCAGTTGAACTGGCGGCACAATTACGCCTTCTCCGGTGGCATGATCACCGACTGGGGTGCGCACCATCTGGACATCGTCCAGTGGGCCCTCGGCATGGATGGCAGCGACCCGGTCCGCATCGAGGTTCGCAATGTGACGCTGCCCGCCGCGACCGAATTATATAACACGGCCACGCATTTCGATTTCGACGCCCTCTACGCCACAGGCGTGCGCGTCAACGTCTCGGACAAGCATCCCAATGGAATTCTCTTTGAGGGTGAGGCTGGCCGGTCGCTGTTCGTCAGCCGCGACAAGATCGAGACCACGCCGAAGGAGCTGATCCGCGACAAGATCAAGGATGGCGAAATCCGACTCTACGAGAGCCGCCTGCATGAGCGTAATTTCACGGACTGCATCTACAACCAGACCGAGACGATCACGCCGATCGAAGTCGGCCACCGGTCAATCACGGTGTCGCATCTCGCCAACATCGCGATCCGGCTTGGGCGTTCGTCGCTCGACTGGAATCCCGCGACAGAGCAATTTACCGGCGACGACAAGGCCAATGCCATGCTGCACCGTCCGATGCGTTCACACTACGCCGTGTAGGTTCGTCCACAGAGATTGACTAATCCCGGGAAAATTCTTTTCTCACGCCATGGCTGATGCGACCACGCTTCCGACCAAGACCCCTTGGCATCTTTGGGTGGTAGGTGTGGTGTCGCTGCTCTGGAATGCGATGGGCGTGCTGGATTTCACCATGACCCAATTGGAAGTCACGGCCTACCTGAAAGGCCTGACCCCCGCGCAGCTGGAATACATCTATGGCTTTCCCCTCTGGGCGGTGCTCGCTTGGGGCATCGCCACCTGGGGCAGCGTCGCCGGCTCGCTGCTGCTGTTGCTCCGCAGGGCTCTGTCGTTCCGTCTCTTCGTCGCTTCCTTTGTGGGCACGATTCCCACCTTCCTGTATAATTACGTTCTGACCGACGGACTGAAGGTCATGGGCGGTGGCATTGGTCACATGATCTTCAGTGTAGTTATCATGGCAATCGCGTTGCTGCTGCTGGCTTACGCCCGGGCCATGTGGAAGCGGGGCGTGTTGCGCTGAGAGCTGCGACGTCCCGATGAAACTCAAGGAAGTGATGGCGGCGCTGGAGGCGAAGGGCAGCGAGTCCGTCAAGCAACTCTGGCTCAAGCACGGCGCGAAGGAGCCTTTCTTCGGTGTCAAGATTGGCGACTTGAAGCCGGTCGCGAAAAAACTGAAGGGCGAACAGGCGCTCGCGCTCGAACTTTACGCCACCGGCAACGGCGACGCGCAATATCTCGCGGGAATGATCGCTGACGGCCGGCAGCTGACGGCCAAGCAGGTGCAGTCGTGGGCGGATCAGGCCGCGTGGCGGATGATTGCCAGCACGATTGTGCCGTGGGTGGCATCCGAGCATCCCGAAGGATTTGCGCTGGCGAAAGCATGGATCGATTCGAAGAAAGATCATGTGGCGATTGCAGGCTGGGCGTCACTCGGCGCATTGGTGGCCGTCGTCACTGACGAACACCTGCCGGTGCATGAACTGGGGGCGTTGCTGGACCGCGTCGCAAAAACCCTGCCGGCTGCGTCCAATCGAGTGCGCCAGGCGATGAACAATTTTGTCATTTCGTGCGGCACTTACGTGGCACCCCTCGGGGCCAAGGCCATCGCGACCGCGCGCAAACTCGGCCGGATCGAGGTGGATGTGGGCGATACCGACTGCCGGATCCCCGATGCGGAGAGCTACATCATGAAGTCCCGGCGCGGCGCGCCCATTGCGCCCAAGCGCAAGACGGTGCGCTGCTGAGTTCGCCACCACTTTCTAGGTGGTCTGGTGAAATAATCTGCGAAACCCGTCCGCCACCGTGCGCGAGCCTTGAGCGGGTGCCTAACGGGCTTAGCTGTGGTTTCCCGCCTGCCACTCCGGCCGGTGGCAAAAATCCAACCCCTCCCACCATGGCCGTTATCACCAATGAATTCACCACCTACGTCGTCTACTACATCAGCGGATCGTCGCCCAGTGTCGGTCTGCCGCAGGATGCCGAGATCGACTGCTTCAATGCCGCCGGCGACCGGGCGGGCATCATCTATTTCTTCCCGAACATCAAGGCGCTGCCGGTGAATCAGAATACGGTCAACGGGATCTACCTCTACTACAAGATGAGCCGCTTTGCCGATGTGATGACGATGCTGAAGGAAGAGAGCCCGCTCTATTTGTATTTTGATACGGTGGCCAAATACGCCTACATCGGCACCCAGAACGAGCCGATCGGCGAGCGCGAAACCTGAGCGGCTTCGCC
>JAHFTH010000111.1 GCA_023269445.1 Lacunisphaera sp. | reverse complement strand
GTGCGGATGACGCGGTCCCAGTCCGCCTCGGCCAGCTCGAGCAAGGGCGCCCACGTCTGGACGCCGGCATTGTTGACCAGCAGATCGGGCGCGCGGCCGAAAGTGTCCACGAGCTTCCGGTAGAACGCCCACACCTCGTCCTTCACGCCGACATCGAAGCGGAGACCCAGCGCCTTGCGGCCGGTTGCCGCGATCAGGCCCGAGACTTCGGTCGCCTCGCTCTCGTCACCGAGATGGGAAAAGGCGACATCCCAGCCGTGGCGCGCCAGCGTGACCGCGATCTCGCGGCCGATACCTCGGCTCGCTCCTGTCACCACCGCCAGTCTGACCGGTTCGCTCATAAGCCCAAACCCATGACATTCCGGCCGGGCTCTAACAATCACTTTCGCCGATTGCGCGGGTGGTGCTTCGCGTGCTGGTCGAGGAGCCGCGAGGATTCGACCGCGGTGTAGATCTGCGTGGTGCCGATGCTGGCGTGGCCGAGCATTTCCTGGATAGCGCGCAGGTCGGCCCCGCCGCCGAGCAGGTGCGTGGCGAAGGAGTGGCGCAGCAGGTGCGGCTTCACGGACTTCTCGATGCCGGCGCGCTTGGCGTTTTTCTTCACGATCACCCAGAGCGTCTTTCGCGAGATGGCCTTGCCGCGTTCGCTGAGGAACAGCTCGCTGCCGGTGCGCGACTTCACGAGCTTGGGTCGCCCGGAGGTGAGATAAACCTGCACGGCATCACGGGCCTGCGCCCCGAGCGGAACGACGCGCTCCTTCGAGCCCTTGCCGAAAACGCGCACGAATCCGTTCTCCAAATCCACTTGCTGCAGGCTGAGTCCGCAGAGCTCGGAGATACGGAGTCCGCTCGAATAAAACAGCTCCAGCATGGCGCGGTCGCGGACTGAGTAAGCGTCGCCACCCGACGGAGCGGCGAGCAGCTTATCCATTTCCCCGGTCGTCAAAACCTGCGGGAGCTTGCGGCGAAACTTCGGACTGCTGAGCAGAGCAGACGGATCGTCGCCGCGCTTGCCCTCACGGACGAGATAGCGGCAGAGCATGCGGACGGCGGCGAGTTTGCGGGCTTGGCTGGATGCGCTGAATTTCTGGTCGCTAAACCAGTGCAGCCAGCCGGTGAGATGCTTCGGCGTGACCTTGGCCCAGCTGCCGGCGCCGAGGCGCTTCAGACAGTGAGCGGCCTGCTTGAGGTCGGTCTCGTAGGATTTGGCCGTGTTGCGGGCGAGACCCTTCTCCAGTTCGATGTAGGCGAGAAAGTCGTCGATCGCGTCAGCGAAGCCGGCCGAGACAGGCGGCATCGGCACCGTCTTCGACCGTCGGGGGCTGCGCACGGCTTTCATGGCGCGCCAGGCAGGAAACTCAGCGGCGGAACTGCCGGCGGGCGCCGGGGACCGGGGGCGGCACGGAAGTGTCGCGGAGACGGAAGGTGATGCGCGCCTTGTCGAGATCGTAGGGGCTCATCTCCATTTTGACCGAGTCACCGGCGGCGATCTTGATGAAATGCTTGCGGAGCTTGCCCGAGATGTGCGCCAGCACGATGTGACCGTTGGTCAGCTGCACCCGGAACATCGTGCCGGGGAGCACCGTGACGATCTTGCCTTCGACTTCAATGGCTTTGCCGTCAGACATGGTGCTTGGAGAGGGAAACGGAAGTGTGCTGCATGCTCGTAAAAGGACGTTGTAAGACCGGACTACCGCACCTAAGTCAAGGCTATCGTTTCCGTCTGATCCCGTATGGTCCAATCCACCCGCAACGCCCCGCCCTGTCCTTTCGAAAAACTCTTCCCCTCGCAGTTGAAGCGGGACGACGGATTCTACATGCAGCTGGCCTACAATCAGGCCATCGATGCGTGGAAGCAGGACGAGGTGCCGATCGGAGCCGTGATCGAGCTCGGGGGCGAAGTCATCGCCTCGGCACACAACCAGCGCGACAGCACGCGCGACCCCACCGCCCACGCCGAGATTATCGTGCTCGGCCAGGCCGCCAAGGCCATCGGCGACTGGCGGCTCAACGACGCCACGCTTTACGTGACCAAGGAGCCCTGCCCGATGTGCTCGGGGGCCACGCTGATGTCGCGCGTGAAGCGCGTCGTCTTTGCCGTGTCGGACCCGAAGATGGGCTGCCTCGGTGGCGCGACCGACCTGAACGCCCTGCCGCAGGTCAACCACCACCTCGAGATCACCCGCGGCGTGCTGGAGCAGCCCTGTCTCGAGTTGCTACAGGCGTATTTCAAATTCAAACGCGCGGAAGACACGGGCGGAAGTTGACGCCACCGCCGAGCCATGCACCTTTCAGTCCAGTAACTTTAACCCACGATCCCTATGGCCTACGAATTCCCGAAACTGGCTTACGCCAACAACGCCCTCGAACCGCACATCGATGCGAAGACGATGGAAATCCATCACGATAAGCACCACCAGGCTTACATCACCAACGCCACCAATCTCCTGAAGGACCACGCCGCGCTCGCCGCACTGGACGTCAACGCGCTGATCGCCGACCTGTCCAAGGTGCCCGAGGCCATCCGCGGCGGCGTGCGCAACAACGCCGGCGGTCACAGCAACCACTCCTTCTTCTGGACCGTGATCGGTCCCGGCAAGGGCGGCGCGCCCAAGGGCAAGCTTGCCGCGGCGATCGACGCCGAGCTCGGCGGCTTCGCCAAGTTCAAGGAAGACTTCGCCAAGGCCGGTGCCACGCGCTTCGGTTCCGGCTGGGCCTGGCTCGTCGTCAACGGCGGCAAGCTCTCGGTCGGCTCGACCGCCAACCAGGACAGCCCGCTCATGGGCAAAGCCGTCGCCGGCATCGAAGGCAAACCCGTCCTCGCCCTCGATGTCTGGGAGCACGCCTACTACCTGAATTACCAGAACCGCCGCCCCGACTACATCGCCGCCTTCTGGAACGTGGTGGATTGGGACGCCGCCGAGGCGAACTACGTCGCGGCGCTGAAGTAAGCCCCGCTTCTCCTCTCCAAGCCGCGCTGCAAGGCGCGGCTTTTATTTTTCCTTCATCACGTAGACGCCGTCCCACTTGTCGCCGGGCGGGTGCGCTTTCATGTAGTGGCAGCGGGCAGTGAGGATGATCGAGGGATTGCTCTCGATCGCCCGGGCCTTGCTGGGCTGGTGGGGCTCCAGCGCCGAGCTCTTGGCAAAAAATTCCAAGGCCCCGTCCCAATCTTGCGCGAGGTAGCGCTCGATGCCTTGGGCGTAGACGGCAAGGCATTCGCGGGTCGGCGGGGCGATATCTTCTTTCAAACCGACAATCTCATATACTGGCACGGGCTGCGAGCGGCCCTTCACGACGATCCGGTCGAGGTAGCGGAAGACGACGTGGTCGCCACCGTGCTTCTCGCACTCGAGCTTGGTGGCCTCGGTGATCATGGTGTAGACGCCGAGGGACTTCGCGCCCGACTCCATGCGGGCCGCGAGGTTCACGTTGTCACCCATCATGGTGTAGCTGAAACGGGAACGGCTGCCCATGTTGCCGATGATGGCCGAACCGGTGTTGAGGCCGAGGCGGGCGCGGAGGTTATGCACCACCGGCGGCCACTTGCTCTCCTCGCTTTTCCACTTCTGGCGAAGACCTTCGATGCCCTTCTGCACCCGGATGGTGGTGATGCAAGCGCGGTAGGCGTGATCAGGCACGGGCAACGGCGCGCCGAAAATGGCGACGACGGCATCACCGATGTATTTGTCGAGCGTGCCTTTCTCTTCCTGCACGAGGTCGGTGCAGACGGTGAGGTATTCGTTCATCAGCTCGACCAGTTGCGAGGCGGGCATCAGCTCGGAGAAGGTGGAGAACGACTGGATGTCGGAGAAATACGCAGTGATGATTTCCTCGTGACCGCCGAGCTGGGGATCAGCCTCGGACTCGACCATGCGGTTGACCAGCTCGGGGGCGAGATAGGTGCCGAACATGCTTTTGATGCGACCCTTTTGCTTTTCTTCCTGCACGAGCTGCCAGAGGGTGGCGATGAATCCGGTCGTGAACGCCGCCCCGACTGGCGCGGCAATCGGAAGAATCAGGTGGCTTTGGGCGAACTGATAAAAGCAGACGATGACAAAGCCCACGAGGACGAGCACCGCGAGCACCTTGGCGAAGAGGCTGCGGGCACCACCCGAGACGGTCAGGCCGGTAACAACGAGCGACAGGGCAAACACGGACATCCACAGGACCCAAAGCGGTGGCCGGTGCAGGTATTGCTCGGCGATGATGGTCTTGATCAGGTTGCCATGCACGCCGACCTTGGGCACGGGATCGCGATCGAACGGCGTGGGGGCCAAATCCTGCAACAACGGATCGACCGGACCGATCAACACGATGGCGCCGGCGAAACGTTTGAAATAATCCGCCGCCTCGGCGCGCTCCTCCTCTTTTTCCGACTGCAGCATCTCGCCGGCGATGAGCACATCAGCAATGCTGGTGCGGGGATTCAAGGTCTGGTTGTCCCATTGGGAGAACCAGTTGACCTCCAGCAGTTGCTTTTCCGCGACTGGAATACGACGCAGCACCTGACCCTCGGCAGTGATTATCTCGACAAAATCACCGTTGCGCCGGACGGAGCCGGGCGAAACCCCGAGTTCCACGCAGGCGAGCTGCACTGCCATGTGCCAGAAATTGGTGGTGGATGATTCGGTGAAGAGCGGCGCCCATCGCGGAGTCTCATCCCCGCCATAATCCGCGTCGGTATCAATCAGCCCGACCGTGCCCCAGGAGCTCGTCAGGGTCGAACCGACAATCGGATACTGCGGCAGCTCCGGTGCGGCATTCTTCTCCCGATCGGTGTAGCCATGACGCAGCAGGGGCATATCCCGCAAGGTTGCCCGCTGCGTGGCCGATTCACCACGGGTGTATTGAGCCGCCAGCACAATCTCGGGGTGTTTGCGGACCACGCGGGCGAGCACGAGATTGCCCTTGGCCGCATCCTCCTTGTTCACGAGTTCGGAGTGACCGAATGCGGAGAAGACAAAATCGAAACCCACACCCTTGGCTCCGCCCTGTTCGATGATCAGTTGACCGGCTTCGGCAAAGCGGGCCCGGTTCCATGGCCGTTCGCCGATGCGCTGCACGCCCCGGGTGTCCATATCAACGTAGAACACCCGCACCGGTGCCGGAATTTCGCGGCGAAATCTGAACCGCATATCGAGCAACAGATTTTCGACCGTCTGGAGCTGTCCGTCCTGTGCGAGCCAGCCCCACAGCAGTGGCACCGGCAGCAAAAGCAGGATCTTCCAGTCGAATTTCTTTTTGGGCTGCGCCACGGGTGCTGCGGACAGTAGCGGGGGCAAAAGCGAGTTAAAGCAGATTTAGACCAGTCAAACAAAGCGCCCGGCACTTGGCAGTGCCGGGCGCTTGAGAAAGCGGATGCTTATTGGCCAGCGCCGGGAGTGAGCGGCGGCGCCGCAGGCTCTGGTGGTGGAGGCGCAGGGGCCGGCGTGGGAGCGGGTGCGCCTGCGGACTCCGTTGGGTTGGTAATGACCGTCTCGGTCAGAATTTTGGTGAGGTCCTGAGCCGCAGCCTGAATGACTGTGGCAGTGGCCTGCGGGATATCCTGCGTGACAATGACCGGATGAGTCGGGTTATCCGTATCGATCTCGACCACGACTTCCTTGCCTTCATCAACCGGGATGTCCTGCGTGGTGACGCCCTGCATCAACACATGGCCCTCAGCCGTGGAGATGGTGAAGAACGCCTTGCCGTTGGCCGACGGGCGGAAAACGATGCGGTAGATCGTGCCGCGGATACCGGCGGCACCCACCGGAGTCTTGATGGAGTAACTGGAGGACTTGCTGAGCTTCTTCACATCGCCGACCATTTCACCATAGGCGAGATTCAGCGTGGTCTTGGAAACCGAAGGTTCGGCCTTAAGGGTGGATGCGTTGATCGGCTGAGCCAATGGATCCATCTTGAACTCATCGATGGCCAGGCGGGAATCAGCGCCGAGTTTGACGGAAGAGCCGTTCATGAACACCAGCACCAAGCTGGATCCCTTGCCGGTGGTGACGGTGTCGGCTTCGGTGAGGACATCACCATCCTTGAGCGGAGTCGTTGTGCCGTTGGCTGCCAATTTCAACACCTGGCCTTCGATCTTGGCCACCTTGATTTGGCCGGCGGCGGTTTGGGCTGATGCGTTTAAAGACAAAGCGATTGCAACAAACGCACAAAAAATGAAGCGGAGAGCAGAAATTTTCATAAATCCTCGTCTGATTTCGGTTAAGGGCGGGTGACCAATTGCTGATGCAAAGCATCCCCTTGAGCGTAGTAGCGGTCAAGAGCTAAACAGGTCTCCACCGCCCTCATAGCCTCCTGCTTTCGGCCCGGGAACGCCTGTAAATGGTAGGCGTAATGATACCACCAAGCCGGTGAATTCGGCGCCAGTTCAATTGCTCGCCGGAAGCAGCTTTCGGTCTCGGGCCGACCTCTTTGAATGTCCAGTGAGACACCTTTGCGCACCCAGAACTCCGCGCTGACGGGACTGAGCCTCAGGGCCTCATCCGCCGCCAGTTCGGCGTAACGCTCCAAAGTGGCCAAGTCCCCTCTTCCGGCCTGCCAAGTCTGGGCCGTAGCGTAGGACAAATCCGACCAAGCCTGGCCATTCGTCGGATCTATCCGGACCGCGCGCATAAAGTCGGCTTTGGCCACCGTGATGATATCGCTCAGGTTGCCCTGCCGGGTCTTTGCATACCGGTCGATAGCCATCCGTGAATCGAAGCGCAGTGCTTCGGCCCGGTAAAGCGGTGTAGCGACCCGCCACGCCAGCATCAAGGGGACAACCACGAGCATCAATCCCACGGCCCGCGCCATTGTCGGGCTCACCGGGTGGATCAACCCGGGTTCTTCGCGCAACAACAGGGCGGTCATGATCGCGGCGAGAAAGGCCAAGGCCGGCATTTTGGTGTGGAAATCCACCGCCATGTGGAAGGCGAAAGCGAGCAAGCCGAGCAACAGGCCCAGTCGCCATCGCCACAAAGCGGTCAACTCTCTCGTGGCCTGACTTTCCCGGCGGGCGCGCTTGACGGCGACCCAGCCCAGCCCGAGCAAGCCAGCCCCCGCCCCGCCCCAAAGGGCAAACCCCGCGAGACCGTAGTCGCTCAGCGTGTTCAGGTAATCGTTGTGCGTCCAGTGGGGCTCATCGAGAAAACCACGCGGGCGGTATTGGTCGAACAACACGTTGTAGGAGGCTGCGCCACTGCCGAGCCAGGGGTGGTCTTGCCAAATCTGCCAGCCGGCCTTCCAGATGAGCGGCCGGGTGGTCTCGAATCTTCCCTCCAAAAACGGCTGGATCCGTCCGCGTTCATTCTCGCTGAAATGGTAGAGCGCCCAGAATCCCAGAGTCGCCACGAGTAAGACCGCTCCTACTCCTACTATTTTTCTGCGCCACTCGCGCCCTGTGAGCAGCGGCCAGACCATCAGGGCAAGTCCGAGCCCGAGCCAGCCGCCCCGGCTGCCCGTGAGCACCAGCGCAAAAACAAAAACCGCCACCAACCAGCCGCAGAACACCTTGACCCCGGCCCGCGTTGCCCGGGAGAACACCAGCGCCAGACACAATGGAATCATCAGCTCGAGCAAACCGGCAAAACTGTTGGGTATCCCAAACATGCCGCTGGACCGTCCCCTTAAGTAGATGGCTTGGGTGCGTCCGAGCATTATCCACTGCGGATTGCTGAAGCGCTGGTAGGCCGCCATGCCGACACCGGCCAGACCCAACAGCACAAAAGTGCCCACGATCACCCAAGTGGATCTCCGACTCCGCCCAAAATGCAGCGCGAGGGCGAACACCAGCCACATCTGGAACCACAGGAGCCACTCGCGCCACGCCAGCCACTTCGCCGGAGCCAGCCAGAGCACACTCGCCAGTGCATAGAGCAAAAACGGAACCGGCAGCAGCACCGCCCGGTTGAAAGTCCGTGGCTCACTCCGCCGTCCCAGCACCCAGAGCACACCGCCCAACACCGTCAAGCCGAACACCGCCCACGAAGTCACGACCATCGTCTTGGCCATATAGCCTCCGAGGCAAAGCGTCGTCCACGCCACGGTCGCAGTTAAGCCGAGCACCACGGTCCATTCCCCCGCGGCGAACAGCCTGGATTGCACTGGAGAGGAGGAGGCCTGTGGGGTCATGCGTCTCCTCTGACTTCACCACGGATTGCCCCCACGGGGCCACAAAAAAGCCGCCCGGCCTTACGGTCGGGCGGCTGAAGTTAACGAGGCGGCGTAATCGCAGGATTACTTGAGCGGCACGCTCTGGATCGTCTTGAGGATTCGGCCGGCGACCAGATACGGGTCGGCGGCGGAGTTCGGACGACGATCCTCGAGGTAGCCCTTGTAGCCGTTGTTGGCGAAGCTGTGGGGGACACGAACCGAGGCGCCGCGATCGGCGATGCCATAGCTGAACTTATCGATCGACTGCGTCTCGTGCAGACCGGTGAGGCGGAGATGATTCTCCGGGCCGTAGACGGCGATGTGCTCGTTGCAGTTTTTGCTGAAGGCAGCCATAAGCTTTTCGAAGTATTCCTTGCCACCGACATCGCGCATGTAGGCGGTCGAGAAATTGGCGTGCATGCCGGAGCCGTTCCAATCGAGCGGCTGGTTGAAGGGAGCGAGGATGGGCTTGCAGCGCCATTCGATGTCGATGCCGTAACTCTCAGCCACGCGCGTGAGGATGTAGCGGGCGACCCACATCTGGTCGGCAGCGCTCTTGGAGCCTTTGCCGAAGATCTGGAATTCCCACTGGCCCTTCGCCACTTCGGCGTTGATGCCCTCGAGGTTGATGCCGGCGTCCAAGCAAATATCGATGTGCTTCTCGACGATCTCGCGAGCGACAGAACCGACGTTCTTGTAGCCGACACCCGTGTAATAGGGACCCTGCGGGGCCGGGTAACCATCAGCGGGGAAGCCGAGCGGACGACCGTCCTTGTAGAAGAAATATTCCTGCTCAAAGCCGAACCAAGTATCCGGATCATCCGGAATCGTGGCGCGGGAGTTGGACGGGCTGGCCACGCCGGTGTGCTGGAAGCACTCGCACATCACGAGCACGCCATTCTTGCGGGTTGAATCAGGGAAGGACGCGACGGGTTTGAGCACGATATCCGAGCTCTTGCCCTCAGCCTGCTGCGTCGAGCTGCCGTCGAAGCCCCAGACGGGCAGGTCGGCGAGCTTCGGAGAGCTGGCGAATTCCTTGATTTGGGTCTTGCTGCGGAGGCTTGCCAGGGGCGTGTAGCCGTCGAGCCAGATGTATTCCAGTTTGTATTTGGCCATGTTGGGTTGAGTTAGTTTTGAGGTTGGGCGCCACGCGCCGGGGCGCAGAGACGATATACCACCTCACAAAAAGCACCTAATATGCCAGAGGGAAGCGGATTTTTCGATTATGCCAAAGCCCACCGCCCGCCACCGGCCACTCCCCCCTTGCCTCTCCCGCCACTCCGGCAAATCGTAGGCATTCACCCTCATGCACGAGATTAAGGACACCCAACGCGCCTTGGTCCGCATCGGCTTCGATGGCCGTGTGCACAAGACCTTCCGTGGCCACCAAGCCTATGCCCGTTTCGCCAACGAGGTGCGTGTGCTCCGCTATCTGGAGTCCCGAAGCTGTGATTTCGTGCCCAAACTGATCGAGGCGGACGAGGCCGGCCTGAAAATCGTCACCACCAACTGCGGCTCGCGGGTGGACCAGATCAGTCCCGAGCGCCTGCGGGAGCTGTTCGTCGAGTTGGAAACCTTCGGCGTCCGCCACGACGACCCTGATATCCGCAACCTCACCTACCGGCCGATGGATGGCCGGTTCTGCATCATCGATTTTGAATTCGCCGAGCGACTCGACGAAGTCGCCCGCACGCACGCACCCGACCTGCGCTGGTCCGGCCTCACCCACTGCGGACACGTCCGCGCCAACAACGAGGACACCTTCCTTGCGCTCAGGTTCGATGGCCAGGAAGTCCACTACCTCGGCAAGACCGGCGATGATTCGTCGGCCAAGGCCGACTTTGTCTTCGCCGTGAGCGACGGCATGGGCGGAGCCAACTCCGGCGAATTCGCCAGCCGCATCACCGTGGACAAGATCACCAAGCTGATGCCGCGCGGCTACCGTCCGCGCGCGCCCGGACCCGCCAGTCAATACGATGTCACTCTCGCTGAACTCTTCCAAGCCATCCACTACGATCTGCTGAAGCTCGGCCAGTCCTACGAGGAATGCCTCGGCATGGGCACGACCCTCAGTCTCTGCTGGCTGACTCCCGGCTGGATCTATTTCGGCCACATCGGCGACAGCCGTATCTACCACCTGCCA
>JAHFTH010000110.1 GCA_023269445.1 Lacunisphaera sp. | reverse complement strand
ATCCCCGCGCCGGTGATGGCCAGCGACAGCAGCGAGCTGACCGGCATCAGAATCGCCGCGAGCAGCGGGTTCATACGCCCGACGACGGCGAGGCCGACCGCCAGCGCATTGTAGGCAATCGAAAATCCCAGCAGCCACGCCTGCGTGCGGCGGCGCGTCTCATTCACCTCGAACAGCCGCCGCAGTCCGCCGATGCCCTGGCCCAGGTAGTAGAAGTCCGCCTTCCCCTCGAGCACTCCCCGGTGAATGACGGGCGTGCCCCGGGCAAAAGCCGCGTCGAACGCCAACGTGTCGTTCGCCCCGTCGCCGAGCATCAGGGTGTCGCGGCGATCAAGTCGGCGCATCCACGCGGCCTTTTCTGTTGGCGTGACTTCGGCGATCGCCTGCTCGACCGGAAGGTCCAGGGCGTTCGCCATGGCCGACACCTTATCCCGCCGGTCACCGCTGAGGATGTGGACGGCAAATCCCATGGACCGCAACCGGGCGATCTCGGTGACCGCGTCGGCCCGCACCGCGTCCCGGAAGCAGAACTTCGCCAACACTACACCATCACAAGCGAATTCCGTGTCATGATTCGCGGCACGTTTGTCATCTATTATATGACAAACGTCTCTCACGCCTGTGGTCCAACCCGGACGGCCCAAGGTCCACACCCCGGTGTCTGTTTCCAACCTCACGCCGAATCCCGGTTCCTCGTGGACAGTTCCCGCCAGCGGCTGCCCCGCGGGACCCGTCAGAAGATTTTCCAGCAGACTCTGGCTGAACGGATGAGGACTGTCGCACACGAGCGCGAGCAGGGCCGACCGCGCGAAGGGCGCCAGCCCGGCCAACACCGCCGGATTCGTCAGTGCCGGCGTCTCCAAGGTGAGCGTGCCGGTCTTGTCGAAAATAATTTTGCGGATGCGTCCGAGCCGCGGCCACAGGTCGGCTTCGCGCACAAAGACGCCAAACCGCCGCAACGCCACCGTCGCCGTCTCGTCGACGAGCGGGAACGCCAGCCCGATCGCACACGGGCACGAGACGACGAGCACCGCGGTCACCACCGACCACGTGCGCACGACATCGTGCGTGCCGAGCCACCAGCCGAGTCCGGCCACGGTGGCCACGCCGATGATCGCGATCAGGTATCCGCCCACGATCCGCTCCAAGGCGCGGTGGCGGAACGCATCACGCGCCACCGGCCGGAGCAATTGCGCCAGCAGAGAATCGCCCCAGCCCTGCACCGCGCGCAACTGCACTTCGCCCCGCGCCAGCGAAACCGCGCCGGAAGACACGCGACCGCCGGCCGGATATTCGCGCGGATCCGCCTCACCGGAAATCCAGGCGGTGCCAAACGTAGCCGCCGCGGATACCAACTGCGCCTCCACCGGCACGACCTGCCCCGACCGCACCCGGAAGACATCGCCCGGCCGCAGGTTTTCGACCGGTTGCTCCGCCGCCGCGCCCGAGCCATCAACGACGCAGACTTTGCGCGCACTCGCCTGCCCACCCAGCAAACGTCGCCGGTTGCGCTCCACCGCCACCACCTGCGCCCAGCGGCCGGTGAGCATCAACAAGATGAAGGCACCGACGAAATCGAAATACACGAACTCCATACGTCCGCTGATCCAGCCATAGAACGAACCGCCATAGGCCCCGATGATGCCGAGCGCGATCGGCAGGTCGATGTGCGGCACCCCGCAGCGCAGTGCCTGCGCGGCCCGGCCCAGAAAATAGCTCCCGCCCGTCAGCAGGCTCAGCGTGCCAAACACCATCGCCAGCGTCCCAAACAACGGCGCGTAGGGAAACGTCGCCTCCATCCCAAAATAGTGCGGCAACGCAAAGAGCATGATGTTCATCGCGAACGCTGCGCACAGCCCGACGCGCCGCACGAGCAGACGGCTCTCGGGCACCGCCGGTTCCGCGCCCGGCGGCCCAAGCAGATAGTTGAAAGACTGCAAGGCCCGCGCAAAGGCCTCGGCATCGAACCCGCCCCGCGCCCACCGCAGCCGCATCCGGCCCAGCGGTGCGTCGGTCTCGATCGCGAGCGCACCGGCCTGCTGGTGAAATACTTTTTCGATCAGCCACACGCAGCCGGCACACGAGATGCCCTGCACTTCCAGCGTCAGTTCCGGCGCGCCCGGCGCCAGCTCCGCCTGCGTCGCGAGTTCCGCGAGCCACGAATAATCTCGCGGCTGGAAAACAACCTGGTCCACCGGCGCCACCACTGTATCGCGGATCCGGTAGTAGCCCTCGAGCCCGTGCTCATGCACGAGCCGGTAGACATAGCTGCAACCCGCGCAGCAGAAGCCCGACTCCCGGGTCTGCGCCGTCGCCAGCGGTGTGCCGCAATGAAAGCAAAGGTGAACGGAGGCGGTTTGCTCGGCACGCAGTCCACGCACTCGCGCCGTCGGACTCGCACCCCCGTTCACCAAGTTTTTTCCGGAGAAACTCATTCTTAGAAACACAGGAAATTATCCACGCCCGGGCCGCCGAACCCGAATGTGCCGCGCAACCGCCACACGAGGACCGCAGCCACCGTCAGAGCCAGAACGGTCTGCGCGCGGGCCAGCCACACCGGCCCGAGCCGCACGCGGATGAGGTGGAAATTCGCCTGCGCCAGCCAGAGCAGCGGCACGGTGCCGAGCCCGAAGGCCAGCAGCGTCTCCGCCCCACGCGCGGCCGAGCCCGATAACAGCGCGAGCGACACCAGAAAATACAGCGGACCGCACGGCAGCAGCGGCGTGGCCAGCCCGAGCACTGCCGCCGAACGCACGCGAGAGCCGCCGCGCAACCGCGCCGCCACGGCGGCATAGGCCCGGCCCAACAACGGCAGACGCGGCAGGCGTTGGTCGAAGCGCACGGCGACCGCGATGAAGAACAGCACGAGCAGCCACGGCAGATACCGCAGGGCATCGGTGCCGAGCAGCGCGAGCGGCAGCCGGCCGAGACCGCCGGCCAGCGCACCGAGCACGGCATAACCGGTGAGCCGGCAGAGATGATACACGCTGGCGACCGTGTGCGGATCGGCCTCGTTCGCCCGCGCGGGCATGATGGCACAAGCCAGCGGGCCGCACATGCCGGCGCAGTGCAAGCTGGTGACGAGCCCGGCGACGAGCGCCGTGCCGGGTCCGGTGATACCGGCGAGTTCGCCCGTCATGGCCGGCCCCCTTTGGTGGTGAGCGGCACCGACTCGACCTTGGCCGAACGGGCCGCAGTGAACATCACCGCCCACGCCAATACGAGCAGCAGAAAAGCCGCGACCACCCACAGCCAGAGAGTCAGGCTGCCTTGTTGTGGGAGCGTGCTTGCACGCGACTCAGGCGGAGTCGCGACCAAGGTCGCTCCCACAGCAGACCCGCTATCAGCGCTTGATGCCGTTTTCACGGTCTTCGTCCTCCAGTAGTTTGGGGTCCGGCCCCATGAACTCAACGACCCGGGACAGGGTGTAGGTCTGGTTCGGATCCTGAACCTGCACGGTGAAATAAAACGGCCCGGTGTAATTCTTCCGGTCGACCGCAAGCACCAGCGGACTGACCTGCTCACCGAGCGCAGGGATGGTCACGGGTTTGCCGAAGCCCGTCTGTTGCACCTGGGTGGGCACGCCCTCGGTCGTGACGGTGATGACGGCCGGGACGGACAGCTTGTTGACGAGGCGCACCATGAACTGGTTCCGCACGTCGTCCCGCCCGACGAAATAGGCCGCACCCGTCATGCGATAGACGAGAAAGCTGGCCGGCTTGACGGAGGAAAAGGCCAACGCCGCGACCGTCGCCCCGATGCACAACAAGATCGCATACACGACGGTGCGAGGCCGGAGCCAGCGCGTGCGCCCGCCGGCAAACTTCACCAGCGAATCGTAGCGAATCAGTCCTTTCGGCCGCTCGACTTTGGTCATCACCTCGTCGCAGGCGTCGATGCACGCCGCGCAGCCGATGCACTCGAGCTGCAGACCGTGGCGAATGTCGATGCCCGTGGGACAGACCTGCACGCAACGGTTGCACGCCACGCAGCCCCCGGCATCAGGTGTGCCGAGCTTGCCCCGCGGTTCGCCGCGCTTCTCATCGTAACCGATGACCATGGAGTGATCATCCGTGAGGGCCGACTGAAGCCGGCCGTAGGGGCAGATGACGATGCAGAGCTGCTCTCGGAACCAAGCGAAGTTGAAGTAGAGGATGCCGGCGGCGACAAAGACGAAGACAAAGGCGGTCCAGTGCTCGGCCGGATCGGAGTGCATCATATGCCAGACCTCGGGCAGACTGACAAAGTAGCTGAGGAATAGATGGGTGATGAGCACAGCGGCGACGATATAGAGGGCGTGCTTGGCCACGCGCTTCGCGACCTTGGCGGCGGTGAGCGGCGCGGCCTGCAGTGCGCGCCGCGCCGGGGCGTCGCCGTCAATCCAGCGTTCGATCACCCGGAAAACATGCTCCAGATAGACGGTCTGCGGACAGGCCCAGCCGCACCAGAGCCGGCCGAAGAGCGCTGTCAGGAAAAACAGCGCGAAGCCGAGGCCCGTGACGCCGAAGAAGAGCAGCCAGGTGTCCTGCGCCGCGAGAGTATAGCCGAAAAAATGGAAACGCCCCTCTGCAATATCGAGAAACACCGCGGGATGGCCGTTCAGGGGAATCCACGGCAGCACGAGGTAGAACGCGATCAGGGCCCAGCCACTCAACCGGCGGGTGAGAGTGAACTTGCCGTGCACATCCGCCGGATGGATGTCGTGGCGCGAGCCGTCGGCGTTGATCGTCGTGACGGAATCCACCGTCGGCACGTGACGGACCTTCGAGATTTTCGATTTGGCAGGCTGTCGGCCTGCGGCCTCGGTAGGATTCTCGATTTTGGATGGGTCGCTCATGCGTGGGGGAGCAATTAGTTTTTCAGACAAATGAGGGCAGTGACGCTGACCGGGTTCCCCACACACCCCGCCCTGACGGGCACCCCTCTTCGTAGAGGGGATTCAAGGCAGTTGGGTCTGGGGTCCCCTCTATCAAGAGGGGTGGCGCGAAGCGACGGGGTGTGTGGGTTTGAGTTTCACTTGGGCACCTCGATCGTGATGGGCTCGCCCTTCTGATGGTGAGACAGGACGAAAGCCACGACCTCAGCGGATTTTTTCTGGCCGAGCACGGGCTCCCAGGCGGGCATGCCCTTGACGAGAACTCCCTTGGAAACGGTGGCGTAGATTTCCTTGGGCGTGCCGCCATGGATCCACGCCTGGTCGACGAGATTCGGGCCGACGGCGGCGGGATTCTCACCCTTGCCCTTCAGGCTAGCGAGGTGACAGGCCACGCAGAGCGAGTTGAAAGTCTGCTTGCCCGCGTCGACGAAGACCGGATTGCGGCTCAAGTCCCAGAAGAGGGCGTCGTTCGTCACATCAATGGAGGAAGCGAGCCGGATGGCGGCGAGCTTGGCCATTTCGGCGTCCACCTGCGCCTGGTCGGTGGGCATGACGCTAGCGGTCATGTAGGCGAACCAGTAGACGATGGAGAACGCGATCGTGCCGTAGAGGGTGTAGAGCCACCAGTTCGGCAGGCGTTGATCAAACTCCTGGATGCCGTCGTAGGTATGCGGCCGGAGTTTGATGCCAGGATCATCGGGGGGAAGCGGTGGCGGCGGATTCATGACGGCGGGTTATTCATTTTCGAAAGGCAGGTTCGCGAGGCGCTTGCTCTCGGCGGGTTTCATCTGAGACGCGCGCCAGCCGGCGACGAGGTAGACGAGCGAAGCCACGGCGAGGGCGACGATGGGAAAAATGAGCTGCCAGTCTTCGTAGATGATGCGGCGGAGCATGGTGGGTGTTGGGTTGAGGGTTACGCGTGAAGGAATCGATCAGGGGGTGGCGCCGGCGGGCTCCCATTTCTTGCCGAGGGTCTGGAGGTAGGAAATCAGGGCGACGATTTCCTTGTCCGGGTCGGTGTAGCGGCCTTGCTCGCGAAGTTCCTTGGCGATCTGCTTGGCCTGATCATGGGCGATCCGGTCGATATCGGCCGGCGACCAGTTGGGGAACGGGACGCCGAGCGTGCGTTGCACGCGGATCTTGGCGGAGAGCGAAGCGTAGTCGGTGTTGCTCTTATGCAGCCAGGTGTAGGCGGGCATGTTCGAACCGGTGGAGATGGCCCGCGGGTCCAGCATGTGGTCAAAGTGCCAGGCGTCGTTGTATTTGCCGCCGACCCGGGCAAGGTCGGGACCGTTGCGCTTCGAACCCCATTGGAAAGGATGATCCCAGATCGATTCACCGAGGCGCGAATAGTCGCCGTAGCGCATGACGTCGGGCACCAGCGTGCGGATCATCTGCGAGTGGCAGGTGTAGCAACCCTCGCGCACGTAGAGATCGCGGCCGGCGAGCTCAAGCGGGGTGTAGACCTGCGCCACGCGATCTTCGGTCTGGAGCCGGCGCTCGATCGTGAGCATCGGGATGATCTGGATCAGGCCGCCGACCGCGACCGAGAGAAACGTGAGGACGGTGAACGGCAGGGCGTTGAGGAGCAGTTTGTCATACCATTCGCCCCACGCGGTGCCGCGCGTCTGGAAATGCCCGATGGCAAGCAGCACGCAGAAAGCCGTGCCGACGAGACCGATGATGTTGAGCCAACCGGTCGTGAACAGCCAGATGCAGGCGGCGAGAAAGCCGAGCGAGCTAAAGATGACGGGAGCGTTGAGGAACGCGCCGGCCAGACTGAGTTTTTCCGCCGGCTCGCGGGGCTCCACATAGACCTCGATCGTGCCGTTGACGGCCTGAGCGCCGCGAACGCTGCGCCAAACGTTGTAGGCCATGATGAGGAAGCCCGTGAGATACAGCCCGCCGCCGACCACACGCAGGAGCATGAGCGGGCGGATGGAGTTCAGCGTCTCGAGGAAGTTGGGATACTTGAGAATCGTGCCGCCCTCGGTAGTGGCGTTGAGCATGAGGCCCTGCGTGATGCCTGAGGCCCACATGGCGGCGACGTAGAGGAGAATGCCGAACGTCCCCAACCAGAAGTGCAGGTTGGCGAGCGACTGGGAATAAAGGGGCTTGTTCCAGAGACGCGGCACCAACCAGTAAAACATGCCGGCGGCCATGAAGCCGTTCCAGCCGAGCGCGCCGGCGTGGACGTGGCCGATGATCCAGTCGGTGTAGTGCGCGAGCGCGTTGACCGACTTGATGGAGAGCAACGGGCCCTCGAAGGTCGCCATGCCGTAGAAGGTGACGCCGGCCGCGAAGAACTTGATGACGGGATCGGTGCGGAGTTTCCCCCACGCGCCGCGGAGCGTGAGCAGGCCGTTGAGCATGCCGCCCCACGAGGGCGCCCAGAGCATCAGCGAAAACGTCATGGCCAGCAACTGGAGCCAGTTGGGCAGCGCGGTATTGAGCAGATGGTGCGGGCCGGCCCAGATGTAGAGGAAGACCAGCGACCAGAAATGAATCACCGAGAGCCGGTAGGAATAAACCGGGCGCCCCGCCGCCTTTGGCAGGAAGTAATACATGATGCCCAGGATCGGCGTGGTGAGGAAGAAGGCCACGGCGTTGTGGCCATACCACCATTGCACGAGGGCATCCTGCACCCCGCCGAAGACCGGGTAGCTGTGCGTGAGCGACGTCGGCAGCGAGAGGTGGTTGACGATGTAGAGCATCGCCACGGTGATGATCGTCGCGATGTAGAACCAGAGGGCGACGTAGAGGGACTTCTCGTTGCGCTTCGCTAGCGTCCAGAAGAAGTTCACCGCAAACACGACCCAGATGGCGGCGACCGCGATGTTGATGGGCCAGATGAGCTCGGCGTATTCCTTGCCGCGGGTGAGGCCGAGCGGGAGCGTGACCGCCGCCGCCACGATGATGAGCTGCCAGCCCCAGAAATGAAGCGATGACAGAAAATCACTCGCGAGCCGCGCCTTCGCGAGGCGTTGCGTCGAGTAGTAGACGCCGGCGAACATCATGTTGCCGACGAAGGCGAAGATGACGGCGTTGGTGTGCAGCGGGCGGAGCCGCCCGAAACTCAGCCAGGCCTGGCCGAAGTTGGCCTGCCAGAAGTTGAGCTGGGTGGCGATGAGCACGCCGACGAGCATGCCCACGGCTCCCCAGATAATGGCGGCGAGCATGAACTGCCGCACGATCTTGTCGTTGAATTCGATGATGGTTTTTTGTCCGGTCGTCATGTTGGAAGCGTGGAGGAGATTCAGAAATAGGCGGGGTCTTGCACGTCGCGGCGCCTCAGGCAGCCCACGCAGGGCGGGCGGACGCCGCTGCGGCAGCCGCAATCTCCATCCTCGTGATCCTGGTCGTCACCATGGGCCGGGACGGCGCGGGGTGTCTCGTCGGCCAACGGCAGGAGCGAGTCGCGCTCGGCGCTGCTGAAGCGGCGGCGGCGCTGCTCGCGGGCAAACAGCACCACAAAGGTGCCGGCGAGGAGCAGGCTGAAGAATACGGTTATTGGGATGACAGACATGGCGTGGATATGTCTGCGCTGATTATCGGTATTTCGGGCCGGGCGGCTGCGCATTCCTTGCCGCAAGGGTTGCGCGTATTGCCAATTGCCGCGTTTCGTCCGGTCCGGACGCACGGACTCCGCGCCGGTTGGTTTTCATTGCGCGGGTCTTGCCCAAGATATGCGCAAACCCGGCCAAGCCCTGCGGCGCAGAGCGCCCGGCCCTGTGGCATGCTCCCCCGGTGACCCCAGCCACACTCCAGCGCCTAGCGGAGCTCTGCCCCGCCATTAAGACGGAGTGGTCCGTCTTGCTGCACGGCGAGCCAACGCTCACGCCGCTGGGCCGGCCCGACACGCTGGTCTTCCTGATGGATGCGACGCTGGCCCAGCTCTTCGCCGGCCTGACCGACAAACCGGAGGAGAAATGGCTCCACGCCTGCACGCCGCTCATCGCGCCCGTGCACCGCTACTGCGCCTGTGGTCTCAATCCCCTGCTGAAGTATTTCACGACCGGCGAGCTGGCCCTGCGGGCAGCGGCGGGCCGGTTGCTGGGTGAGGAAATCGAGGACCTGCTGGTGCTGTTCCGCTCGCTCGCGCAACAGGAGATCGAATCGCTGTGCACGGTCTGCCAGCACAAGGGTATTCCCGGCTGTCGGGAGGAAGCGGCGAAAAAGCTCAGGCCGTTGCCGACCGGCGGAGCGACTTCTCGCGCCACAGCGTCGGTGCCTCCCCGGCGATCTTCCGGAACACGCGATTGAACTGCGAGAGCGACTGGAACCCCGCCTCGTAGGCCGCCTCGCTGATACGCTTGTGCGGGTTGAGCAGCAGGTTTTTCACCTTCTCGATCCGCACGCGGGCGAGATAGTCGGTGAAGGTCAGACCCGTCGCCTTCTTGAACATCTTGCAGAAATAAAACGCGCTGGTGTTGACCGAGCCCGCGACCTGCCGGAGTGACATCTCCTCGTGCTGGTGCGCAGTGATGAAGACCTTGGCGCGGGTGATCATCGGCGACTCGGCCTGCTGGGCCGTGACCATGAGTTCGTTGCTGAGCGAAGCCAGGTGCTGGGCAAAGATGGTGAGCAGGCGGAGCACGGCCTCATATTGCTTCTTCTCCAGCACGCGGGTCTGGAAATATGCCTCCTCCAGCCGCTTCAGGTCGGTGGCCACGCCCCAGTTGATGAGCTCTCGCGTCAGCTTCCTGAATTCGTGCTTGCTCGGCTGGTGCAGGAGGATCTGGCCCGTCTGGAGAAAGGCCACGAGGTTCTCCCCCACCCGCACCGGCACGGCCGAGTCGCAGAGTCCGGCGAAACACTTCAGGGTCTTCGGTTCCAGCCGTGCTTCCACCTCGACCTTTTTCTGCAGCTGGAGGCAGGCGGCGCAGCTCTGGTTGGTGTTGGCCATGAGCGCGCAGAAGGGACTTTCCTTAGGGTCATGGTGATGCGGGAGGTCGAAGGCCTCGATCGGGCGCAGGTTGATGGGCAGGCCGGTGGTGTCGCGGAACGCCTTCTCGTAATCGCGGTAAATCTCCGACTCACGGAGCTGGCGGACCAGTTCCCGACTGTGCTTGGCGTTGTCGGCGGGCGTGACCACGGGGCAAAGCCAAACGCACCGCCAAGGCCAGTGCAAATACGATATTTCCTAGCCGCACTGTCACCAGTGCAGCTAAGAGGATTGAATAGGGATTTTTCTACCTGCGGGCGGTGGTCTTGCGTCGGTTGAAGGGAGGCACCACGAGCACAGGACAGGGGGCTTTCTTGAGCACCCCGTGGGTCGTGCTGCCGACAAGCAGATCATACACGGCCCCGTGGCCGTGCGAACCCATCACGATGTAGCGGGCCCGGGTCGAGAGTGCCTTGGCGATGATCGCCGTCACCGGCGCGCCGGTCCGTTGCACCGTGGTCACGCGCACCTGATGCT
>JAHFTH010000274.1 GCA_023269445.1 Lacunisphaera sp. | reverse complement strand
GGTTATAGCCCTTGGCCCAGAGCGCGGCGACCTCCTCGACCGTGAGGCCGAAGATGAAGATATTCTCGTCGCCGACTTCTTCGGCGATCTCGACGTTGGCGCCATCGAGCGTGCCGATGGTCAGCGCACCGTTGAGCGAAAGCTTCATGTTGCCCGTGCCCGAGGCTTCCTTGCCGGCGGTGGAAATCTGCTCGGAGAGGTCGGCGGCGGGAATGATCTTCTCCGCGAGAGACACCCGGTAGTTGGGCAGAAACACGACCTTGAGCTTTCCGCCGATGCGGGCGTCGCCGTTGATGCGCGCCCCGATGACGTTGATCGCCCGGATGATGTTCTTGGCGAGATCGTAGCCGGGCGCGGCCTTGGCTCCGAAGACGAAGACGCGCGGCACGATGTCCAGCCCGGGCTGCTGCAACAGGCGGCGGTAAAGCGCCACGATGTGGAGCAGGTTCAGATGCTGGCGCTTGTATTCGTGGAGGCGCTTGATCTGCACGTCGAAGAGCGCGTCGGGCGACACCTCGACGCCGCACTCGGCCCGGATAACCGCGGCGAGGTCCACCTTGTTGGCGCGTTTGATCGCCATGAATTCCTTCTGGAACGCGGTGTCACCGGCGGCTTTCTCCAATCCGCGCAATTTGTCGAGATCGCACACCCACGCCTCACTGCCGAGTTTCTTGCTGATCAGGGCAGAGAGCCGCGGGTTGCTCTTGAGCAGCCAGCGGCGCGGCGTGATGCCGTTGGTCTTGTTCTGGAATTTCCCGGGGAAGAGCGCGTCAAACTCGGGGAAGAGGTCTTTTTTCAGCAGCGCGGTGTGCAGCGCGGCCACGCCGTTGACGGCGTGCGAGCCGGCGACCGAGAGATTGGCCATGCGCACCTGCTTGTGGCCGTTCTCCTCGATGAGGGAGCAGACGGACTTCTTCACGTTGTCGCCGGGCCACTTCGCCTCGACGACCTGCATGAGGCGCTCGTTGATGGCGTAGATGATCTGGAGATGACGGGGCAGCACTTTCTCGAAGAGGCCGACGCTCCACTTCTCCAGCGCCTCGGGGAGGAGTGTGTGGTTGGTGTAGGCGAAGGTCTGGCTGACGATGGCCCAAGCCGCGTCCCATTCCATGTTCTCCTCGTCGAGGAGGATGCGCATCAACTCGACGATCGCGATGGCGGGATGCGTGTCGTTGAGCTGCACCGCGACCTTAGCGGAGAAATTGCCCCACGAGTTGGCGGGGTTGCGCAGGTGACGGCGGATGATGTCGCGCAGCGAGCAGGCGACGAAGAAATACTGCTGCATGAGCCGCAGCTCCTTGCCGTTCTCAGTCTTGTCGTTCGGGTAAAGGACCTTTGAGACGGTCTCGCCAATGGCTTTTTCTCGGACAGCCTCGACGTAGCCACCGCGGTTGAAGGCGGCGAGATCGAAGTCCTCAGAGGATTTCGAGGCCCAGAGGCGGAGCAGGTTGACCGTGGTGGTGCCGAAACCGGCGATGGGAATGTCGTGCGGCACGCCGATGATGGTCTTGGTGTCCACCCAGCGCGGGCGGTAGTTGCCGAGATCATCGAAAACGTTTTCCACCCGACCGAAGTAGCGGATCTCCTGCGTGTATTCGGGACGGACCACTTCCCATGGGCTGCCGAAGATCATCCAGTTGTCGGGATGCTCGACCTGATGGCCGTTGGCAAACGCCTGCCGGAACAGGCCGAACTCGTAATAGATGCCGTAGCCGAGTGCGGGATAGTCGAGCGTCGCGAGCGAATCGAGGAAGCACGCGGCCAGCCGGCCGAGGCCGCCGTTGCCGAGGCCCATGTCGCCCTCCGCGTCGCGGATCTTGTCGAAATCCTGACCGAGCGACTCCAGCGCGTCGCGCGCCGTGTCGAGCAGGCCGGTGGCGAGCAGGTTGTTGCCGAAAAGCCGGCCCATGAGATACTCGAGCGAGAAATAGTAGATACGCCGGGCGTTCTGGGCGTTGTGCACGGCCTGGGTGGCGATCATGCGCTCGTGGATCGTGTCGCGCACGGCCAGGGCGGTGGCGACCCACCAGTCGCGCGGCGTGGCGGAGCCCTCGTGGCGCGCCAGCGTCGAGACCAGATGGCGATGGATGAGGGAACGCAGGACCTCCACGGGAGCGTCTTTCGAAACACAGTGTATCTTCTTGATGACTTTGGTGGCGGACATGGGCGGAGTAGTATCACAAGCCGTGCCAACGACACAGGCAAGGCGGGACTGGGGCGGACTTCTTGCAATTCCCTTATTGTCGCGGCGCTACCTACCGCTGAAACCGCTTCGCCAGCGCCCCATTTGCACCCCGAGAAAGCAATCACGTCTCAGCCCGGGACTTAACGCTGAAAGCGTTTTGCCAATTCACTCTTGCTGATTTCGAAGTGCGTGGGCCGGCCGGCCGGGCTGGTATGCGGCTGGGTGCAGGCGAACAGTTGCGCCACCAGCGCCAACGCTTCGCTCTCGCCCAAGCTCTCGGGCAAGCGCACGGCCTTTTGCGCGGCCAGCCGCGCCAGCTCGTCGCGGGACAGATCGGTCTGCTTGCCGTCGATCCGGCCTTCGCGCATCAGGCCGATGATGTCGCGCAGGAAGCCTTCGGCATCCGTGGGCTCCAGCCACACCGGCACTGCCTCGATCCGGAAGAAATTGCGCCCAAACTCCCCCACTTCCAGCCCGTGCCGGTGCAAAAATTTCAGCCGGTCGATCAACAGCGCGCTCGCAATCGCATCCAGTTCCACGGGGACGGCAAACAGCAAGCGCTGGCTGGCCACCTCGCCGATGGCGAACTGCGCCTGCAGACGCTCGAACCACACGCGCTCGTGCGCCGCCCGCCGGTCGAGCACCACCACGCCACCCGGGGCCTCGAACAGGGCGTAGTCCCCGTGCGCCGTGTCGAGATAGCGCCAGCCCATGAGCTTGGCGGGGTTCTCGACCTTGGTTTTCGGACTTTCGAAAGGTGAGGCCGACACCCGGAACGGCGAACGCGACGACGACGCGGCCGGCGGCAACGACACAAACGGCCGGAAGGGCTGCGACATCACACTGGGTCTTTCGACCGGGACGGGCGGCGGGGCCGTTACGATCGGATCACCGGGCAAATGATCCGGTGCCTGAGATTGCGCTGGTGCCCGGCTCGCTGCCCC
>JAHFTH010000109.1 GCA_023269445.1 Lacunisphaera sp. | reverse complement strand
CGCCATCTCCCGCGCCAGCCAGACGCTCGCCGACGGTGCCAGCAACCAAGCCGCCTCCCTTCAGCAGGCCAGCGCCGCCCTCACCGAAATGTCTGCCAGCACGAAAGCCAACGCCGACAGTGCCGGTCAGGCTCGCCAATTCGCCAGCGAAACCCGGCAAGCCACCGACCAAAGCACCCACTCCATCACGCAGCTCACCGTCACCATGAATGAGCTGCAAACCGCCAGCGTCGAAGTTGCCAAGATCGTCAAGACCATCGATGAGATCGCCTTCCAGACCAATATCCTCGCCCTCAACGCCGCCGTGGAGGCCGCCCGCGCCGGCGAGCATGGGGCCGGTTTCTCCGTCGTCGCCGAGGAAGTCCGCGCCCTGGCCCGCCGCTCGGCCGATTCCGCCCGCGATAGCTCCACCCGCATCGCCGCCGCCCTCACTCGCAGCAACGAGGGTGCCCGCCTCACGGCGGAAGTCGCCACCTCCCTGACCGGCATTGTGCAGCGTGTGCATCAGCTTGACACCCTTGTCACCGCCATCGCCAAAACTTCCGGCGATCAGGCCAGCGGCATCAACCAGATCAGTCAGGGCGTCACCCAGATTGACCAAATCACCCAAACCAACGCCGCCACCGCTGAGCAGTCTGCCGCTGCCGCGACCGAGCTTGATGCCCAGATGCATGAGCTCGAGATCGTCGCGGCCCGGCTCCTGGTCGTAGTCGAAGGTCAATCCACCGCCCTGCCCGCCACCGTTAGCTCTCCGGCTCAGCTCGTGTCGCCGCCTCCGGCCCGCAGCCTCCAGCCTGCCGCCTGAGTCCAGAAAATCGTTCTCGATCCTCATTCTCTTAATCTTTCTCTCGACGCTGGACTGTTGAGAACGAGTAAGAGTAAGAAGGTGAACGATTCCATGAATTTCTCCAAGCACTGGGCCGCCACCCTCGACGACTACGCCATCGACCTCGCGTGGTCGCCGGATGGAACGACCCTCGCGGCCGCCGCGCAGAGTGGCGGAGTCATGCTCTATGATGCCGCGAGTGGTGCCGTGCGGCACGCCCTCACCGGCCACGAAAATGGCGCGAACTGCCTCGCGTGGTCGCCCGACCGCGCGCTCCTCGCGACCGGTGGGCAGGATGGCTTCGTGCGTTTCTGGGATGCGACTGCTGGAAAACAAACCGCCGAAGTGAAACTCGGCACCGCGTGGGTCGAGCATCTGGCGTGGCAGACGATTCAGAGGACAGAGGACGGAGGACAGAAACCAGAAGTCCTCTTGTTTGCTGCCGCCGGCAAGAAGCTGACAGCACTGCGACCGGACGGAAGCATTGCTCATCAATTTCCCGATGCACCGAAGACTATCAGTGCCCTTGCGTCTGCTCCGTCCTCTGTCCTCCGTCCTCTGTCCTCTGTCATTGCCGCGGCGTGCTTTGGTCATGTGGTCGCGTGGGACGCCACCACCTTCACCGCGCAAAAGGAGTTCCCCTACGGCAACGCGATCTACGCGCTCACGTGGTCGCCCGACGGCCGCTGGCTCGTCGCGGGTTGCCACGACAACGCCGTGCATCTCTGGGTGCCCGCCGAGGATCTCGAGCTGCACATGAGCGGCTACGAGACGCGGCTCAAGGAACTTTCCTTCAGTCACGACTCGAAGTGGCTGGCCACCGGTGGCGGCCGTGACGCCTGCGTGTGGGATTGCACCGACGCCGGGCCCGAGGGCCGCGAGCCGCTGCTCCTGCCGCACAACGCCCGCGTGTGCGCTCTGGCGTTTCAGCATTCCCACGGTCTCCTCGCGGCCGGCGCGACCAACGGCGAGTTCACTCTCTGGTCGCCCTCGCGCAAGAACCCCTTGATCGCCGAGGTCAAGATGCCGTCCACCCCCACGAAGTTTGTCTGGCGGCCCGATGACTCGCTCCTCGCCGTCGGCACGGAGAAAGGGCAAGTTTTTGTCTTTAAGACCGCCTGAAAGATGCCACCGACCACGACTGCGGGCTTGTAGGTCAGGTGGTTTTAGTTCCGCCTCGGGTCGGGCCAAAATGTTAGTGCAGTCATTGTCCGTTCCCAATTTCCCCGTATGCTTGGCCTGCCCCGAATTCCCTCGCCCCGCCCACCCGAGCGGCACCGCTCGTCGCTCCGCGCATGAGCGACTCCCGCTCAACTCCCGATCCGGCGGCGAAGACCCTGGCCCTGAATCCAGACCGCGACGAACTGGCCGCTCGTTTGGAAAAAATCTACCAACTGGTGCCGGGCTTGGTCTACCAGTTTGTCCTGCGGCCCGACGGCACCTCCTGCCTGCCGTTCGCCAGTGAGGCCATCCGGCATATTTTCCGCGTCGCCCCCGAGGCCGTGCGCGAGGACGCCGCCTTCATCTTTCGCAACGTGATCCACCCGGACGACCTCGCCGGACTCAATGCCTCCATCCAGCTGTCAGCCGAGTCCATGCAACCGTGGAACCATGAATTCCGGGTCCGCTATTCGGACGGCACGATCGCCTGGCTGCGCGGCGACTCCGTGCCCGAGCGCGCCAGCAACGGCAACATCCTCTGGCACGGCTTTATCACCGACATCACCGAGCGCCGCCGCATCGAGAGCAAGCTGGTCGAGAGCGCCAAGCTTGAGAGCCTCGGCGTGCTCGCCGGCGGCATCGCCCACGATTTCAACAACCTGCTCACCGGCATCCTCGGCAATGCCTCGCTCGCCCGGCAGGAACTGCCCCCCGCTTCGCTCGGCCAGCCCATGCTCGAACAGATCGAGAAGGCCGCCCATCGCGCCGCCGACCTCTGCAAGCAGATGCTCGCCTACTCCGGCAAGGGCCGCTTCATCATCAAGCGGCTCGACCTCAACAAACTCATCGAGGACACCACCCACCTGCTGCAGATCTCCATCGCGAAGAACTGCGTCCTCCGCTTCAACCTCACCGCCAACCTGCCCGCGATCAGCGCCGACGCCACGCAGCTCCGCCAGGTCATCATGAACCTCGTGATCAATGCCTCGGAGGCCATCGCCAGCCGCAGCGGGGTGCTGGCCCTCTCGACCGGGGTCGCGCGGATCGACCCCGAATACCTCCGTGGCTTCCGGCCCGACGCCTCCCCCGTCCCCGGCGATTACGTCTTCATCGAAGTCAGCGACAACGGTTGCGGTATGAATGCCGCCACGCTCACGAATATCTTCGATCCGTTCTTCACCACCAAGTTCACCGGCCGCGGGCTCGGCCTCGCCGCCGTCCTGGGCATCGTGCGCGGCCACAAGGGCGGACTGAAGGTTTATTCCGAGGCCGGCAAAGGCACCACCTTCAAGCTCTTCTTCCCGGTCGCCAGCGGCCAGCCCGAGGACAGCGCCAACCCTTTTGCCGATGCCACCGCGTTCCACGGCTCCGGCACCGTGCTGGTGGTCGACGACGAGGAGACAGTCCGCACCGTGGCCGCCCGCATGCTCGAACGCATGGGCTATGCCGTCGTGCTGGCGGCGGACGGACGCGAAGCCGTGGAGAAATTCCGTGCCGAGCCCGACCGCTTCACCTTCGTCCTGCTCGATCTCACCATGCCGCACGTCGACGGCGAGGAGGCCTTCCGCCAGCTCCGGCAGTTGCGGCCCGGCGTGCGCGTCATCCTCACCAGCGGGTTCAACCGGCAGGAAGCCGTGAATCGTTTCACCGGCAAGGGCCTCGCCGGCTTTATCCAGAAACCATTCGAGCTGGCCAATCTCACGCAGATCGTGCGCAGCGTCGTCAACCCGGCCTGAGCCGCGATGCTAATTGTCGCGTAAGTTCACCTCATATGACGGGCGTTTCGCCACTCCCGGCTTGAGCCCGACCCGATAAACGAAAACCTGCCCGAGTTGCGCCGCAAACTCTCCATCACCTGCCTCCTGCTCGCCTGGCTCTGTGCTAACGGCGCGGTCTGGAACGTCGTGCAGGTCGTTGGCTGGGCGAAGATGTTTCGCGATTACTCCCAAGTGATGCCCGCCGCGCAGGCCCTGCAGCGCACCTTCGATGGCACTGCTCCTTGCGAACTCTGCCATATCGCGGAGAAGGGACAGGATGCCGAGCGCGACCCGCAGTCCCCCGCCACCCTCGGCGGTGCGACTGAGAAAATTTTGTTGATCGCCGAAAGCGCCGCCGCCCCCGTGCTGGTCGCGCCGGATTTTTCCTGGCCGGGTGTCGCTGACGCCACCGGCCTGACGCGCACCGAGTCGGTGCCCGTGCGTCCGCCGCGCGTTTAACGCGCCCATCGCCCCGCTCCGCCGCCGCCCGCTGTCCGGGCGGTGTCTTTCGTTTCCTGCGCCCTCTCCGGGCCGCGTCCGCACGCACGCGCTTTTCGCCTGCACCAATTCATTTCATTCCTTGAACACTTTCTCAAAAACCCTCGTTTCCCTCGCCGTCCTCAGCGGCCTCACGCACGCCGCCGTCGCCTGCGACTCCTGCGCCCTCTACCTCGCCGAGGGTGCGGAAGCCCCCGGCTTCACCCTGTCCGTCGCGCACCAATACGCCCGGATGGGCACGCTCTGGAATGGCTCCGCCGAGACCGGCAATCCCATCGACCAATACGTCGACAGCCACACCACCCAGGTAGGAGTCGCTTATTCCACCGGCGGGCCGTGGCACCTGCAGCTCAGCGTGCCTTACGTCGACCGCGCGTTCTTCCGTCCGGATCACTCACGGACCGAGCGCGGGCGCGACCAAGGGCTCGGCGACATCATCCTCGCCGGCCGCCACCGCGTGTTGAAAACCACCACGCGCCACGGCGACGAATGGGCCGTGCACGTCCTCGGCGGGATGAAGTTCGGCACCGGCAACGCCGACCGGCTCAAGCCGGCGAACCATGTCCACCACCACTTCGTGCCCAGTGGTGTCCACGAGCACGATCTTGCGCTCGGCAGTGGCTCGACCGACTGGCTCATCGGCGCCGACGCGAGCTGGGTGCGCGCCCGTTGGTTCGCCCGCGCCCAAATCCAGCACGAGTTACGCCGTCCCGGCGCGTTCGGCTACCGCTTCGGCGACGAAACCTCCTGGGAGCTCGGCGCGGGCCGCTACCTCTTCCTCACTCGCGAGAAAACCCTGTCGTGGCAGGCGCTCTTTTCGGGCGACCGGCGCGGCCTCGATTCGCTCGGCGGCATCCCGGATGACGACACCGGCGTGAACGTCCGCTACGTTGGCGGTCGGGTTGCCGGCACATTCGGCTCACGTTTCTCCGCCGATGCGTCGGTCGAGCTGCCCGTGCGGATCCGCACCACTGAGACGATGGTCGTGCCCGACTACCGCATCCGCGCCGCACTAAACTGGCGGTTCTGAACCACGAACTCCGGACGGCGAGCACCTGCCGATGTCAACTAATAGAATACTTGAGCCTTGAGGCCATTCTGCCTCCCCGGGGAATATGCAGAGGGATCAAGTATTCTATTAGTTGACATCCAGGGGATCTCTCCCTGACCGGAAAGTCACAAAGAAAGGCGTGCGACGGACCGAGCGGGCTGCTTGATTGGCCGGCATGCCCGACCACCCCGCCGAAACCGCCGCCCTCCGGTCGCCGACTTTCCGCGAGGCGCTCGCCGTCTGGTGGAAGATCGGGCTGCTGAGTTTTGGCGGCCCGACGGGACAGATCGCGCTCATGCACACCGAACTGGTGGACCGGCGGCGGTGGGTGACGGAGTCGCGTTTCCTGCACGCGCTGAACTACTGCATGCTGCTACCCGGACCCGAGGCGCAGCAACTCTCGGTCTATATCGGGTGGCTGCTGCACGGCCGGTGGGGCGGCATCGTGGCCGGCACGCTGTTCGTGCTGCCCGGAGCCGTGCTGCTTTGGTTACTCTCTTGGGTCGCCATCGTGTATGGTCAGGTGCCGTGGATCGGCGCGGTCTTTCACGGATTGAAGGCCGCCGTGCTGGGCTTGGTGCTCCACGCCGTGCTGCGGCTGGGGGCGAAGGCCTTGAAAAATCCGGCCATGTGGACGCTGGCGGGCACCGCGTTTGTCGCCATCTACTTTCTGCATGCCCCGTTTCCGCTGATCATTGCGCTGGCTGGAGCGATCGGGTTGGTGGGCGGGAAATGGCTTCCGCAAATATTTCAACCGGCCAAGAGTCACGGTAACGGCCAATCCGTCATCAGTGACGAAACCTCGACAGCCCATCCCTCGCTGGTGGCCAGTATCCGGACGGCGTTGTTCTGGATTGCGGTCTGGGGCGCGCCAGTGGCGCTCGTGTGGCTCTGTCTCGGGCGTGGGCACGTGCTCACGCAGGAAAGTTTGTTCTTCTCCAAGGCCGCGGTGGTGACTTTCGGCGGCGCCTACGCCGTGCTGCCCTACGTCACCCAACAAGCCGTCGAGACGCACGGCTGGCTGACAGCGCCGCAGATGCTCGACGGGCTCGGCCTCGCCGAGACCACGCCCGGGCCACTCATTCTCGTGCTCCAATACGTGGGCTTCCTCGGGGCGTGGCACCAACCGGCACCTTTCAGCCCGCTGGTGGCGGCGACGCTGGGCGCGGCCCTCACGTCATGGTGCACCTTTGTGCCAAGCTTTCTCTTCATCTTCACCGGCGCGCCCTACATCGAAGCGTTGCGCGGGGCGAAACTGCTGGGCTGCGCCCTCTCTTCCATCACCGCCGCCGTGGTCGGCGTGGTGCTCAACCTCGCGGTCTGGTTTGCCCTCGGCGTGCTGTGGACCCGGGGTGGCGACGTGGATTGGTTCACGCTGATCGTAGCCGTGGGTGCGTTCGCCGGACTGCAATGGGGCCGTTGGAATGTCGTCCGCGTCGTGCTCGTCAGTGCGCTGCTGGGTTTGCTCAGCGGGCGTCTGTTCTAAGCGTATGCCTTTCGTTGTGCTTGGCAGGAACCCGGTGAACCGTTTGCTTCGTCGCGGTCACCTCCATGTCTGAAACTTCTTCTTCCGGCACAACGCCCGCTCCAAGTCTGCTGATCGCAGTCACGGGCGGCCCCGGTGCGAGTAAAACCAGCCTGCTCGCGGAGCTGGCCGCCGGCCAGTTGGCTCGCGGCCACCGCGTGGAGGGCGTGCTCGCTCTCGCCGGCCGCCGCAAAGCGCCCGATCAGGGGGCGGAGGAATACTGGCTGCGGATCCTCGGCAGCGACCAGGAGCTGAGCTGGGCGGTGCGCGACGAGTCGCTGATCCCGCCCTACTATTTTGAGCCCGAAACCGAGCGCAAGCTACGCCACTGGGCCGAGCGCCTCGGCACCATGCCGCCCGCCCCGCTGCTGGTGTTGGACGAATTCAGCAAGTTCGAGGTCATGGGCAAGGGCCTGATGCCGATCTGGCCGGCCGTCGCTACCGCCCACCCCCAAGTCGTGGTCATCGCGGTGCGCGAGGAACTCATGGATCAGATCGAGCAGTTGCTCGGACGGAAATTTGACCTCCGAATCTCGGCTACCACGCCCGAGGCCCTGCCCCGTTTGCAACGGGCCTGCGAAGATTACGGAGAATGGACCCGGCTCGGACTCTACGGCGGAGCCGCTGGCGGCGTGGAAGTCACGATCGGCGCGGCCCTGCATGCGGGAAAAATTCCGCTCAGCGGCCTGATGTTGTCGTCCACGCAAGCCGCGATGATGGTCTATGCTGGGAGCGGCTTGAGCCAGCCGGGCCGCGTCATTTGGGTGCCGTTCATCTCGGCCGGACTGAAGGCACTCTCACCCGCCGGCAGCCGCGTGCGCCCGATGATCGCGATCATCATGCAGGGGCTCCTCTTCGGTGGGGCGGTGCAGACGCTGGGGTGGAATCTGTTCTCGCTCGGACTCGGTGGCGCGCTGGTCGGCGCGTGGGCGGCCACGCAGGGATTCCTCCTGCAATACCTGATGATGGGGCCGGAAATGGTGCATGCCTACGATGCTGCGGTGCTGTGGCTGGCCCAAAAATTCTCCGTCACCGCCCCGGAACTGCCATGGGTCGTCGGGGGGTGGGCCGTGCTGCACGCGGTGACGTCAGCCGGTGCGACGCTGACCGCCTGGCGGATGCGCCGGCCGCCGGCGATGCTGCAGAAGATCATTGACCGGGAGAAAGCCCGGGTCATCGCGCGCGCCTCGGTTCATCCTTTTCCCCAGCATTGGTCGCGCCGGTTGCTGGAGTTCACGCGCTGGCAGTTCTGGCTGCCGCTGCTGGTGGTTGCGGTTATCCTGCTCGGCACGGGCAGCTCGTGGGAATCCATTCTCTGGCTGGTGGTCCGCTTCATCGCCGTCGCCTGCGTGCTGATGGCCCTCGTGTCGCTGCTACAGCCGGTCCGCTGGGCTGAGCTACTGCGGCGCTATGGCTGGTGGGGCCCGGCGCTGGCCATGAGCGGCGCGCTTAGCCGCCGCGATCCGGCCAAAAAAACAGGTGGCGAGGCAAGGTGAAGTCGTCAGAGCCGCTGATCCCGACAGACCGAGTGGCTTACGACAAAAAATAAGGCCGGCTGGAAAAACCAGCCGGCCCGGGAAAACGGAGAGAGCGCTTACTGCCAATTCAGGATCAGGCTGGTGAAGTAGGTCGTATCGAGCCGCTCGGTGCCCGCCGGCGGGCGGCTGAAATATTCGTTGGCGACCCCAAGCTTCAGCTTCCAAAGCGACGCGCCGATCGGGAGTTCAAGGGCGGACTCATGCCGCAGCCGGTAGTTGGTGAAATCCTTGAACGCGGGTGTGTAGGCCAGGAGGTTCGTGAGCTTGGCATTAGCGAACGCGTAGGCGTTTAGGAACGCGATATCCAGACCGGGCGAGTCGAAGTTCGTCCCGTTGGAGTAGGAGTCATACTGGTAGCTGGCACCGAAGCGGAACTCGAGATCCTGCTTCGCGTTCTTGATCAGGCGGCGGCTGAAACCGAAACCGCTGCTGGAACGCAGATCGAGGGCCTTGATCTTGTCCTTCTCCAGCGAGGAGCGGACATACCAGCCGTTGTCAGCCGAATAGAAGGAGGAATAATCCACGCCGCCGAACTGGCGGTCTGCGGTCTTCACGCCGTTGTCCTGCGCGCGCTCGGCGGCAGCAGCAAAGATGAGTTTGTCCTGCGCGCTGGCGAGGGTGGCCTTGAAGCCGAACGCCGCGCCAAATTTTTCGCTCGCGCCCGTGCGGCCGGCGATCGCGACGGAGGCCTCGTAGGCCCACTTGCGGGTCTTGGCCTCGGCCTCGAGCTTCAGCTTCCTGGTCTCGGGGCTGTCGGCACCCTGGCGCCAGACCGCCGCCACCCCGGTGGGGGGGGCGCTCACGTCGCCATTGGCCGACGCCACCTTGAGGCCGGCGTCCGTCGCCGAGACTTTGCCGAGCGCGGTGGAACCGCCGCTCAGGCCGACATTCACGGCCTCGTCGGTGGAGAAAGTCTTCACGGCGGCTTGGGCGATCTCGATCGTGCCGGCGAAGGTCGTCTCGACCTTCAGCTTGCCCGCCTCGGCGGAGAGGAGCTTGCCGTTGATGACGGAGCCGTCGTTGAGTTCGACACGATCCGCCAGGGCATTCGCGGCCATGGCCAGGGAAAGGGCAGTGACTAACAGGGTGTGCAGGGATGCGTTTTTCATAAGAGAACGGTTCATGAATCAGTTGGCTCTGGCCGCATCAATCCGAAAGAACCGGCGGCCACGCGAAATCCTGACCAGGGCAGCCCATTCAGGTTCCATGTTGCGTCAGACCGACGACATAGGTGGACTGGCTTCATGCCCACGCGCGCCTGGTTTCCCACCTGCATCTACCACGAGCCATTGCAGCGAACGGGGCTGGAGAAATTCAATACCGAGCTCGCCGACGAATGCCGCAGCCTGCGCGACTACGATGCCGCCGGCCGCCGGTGGTCGGCCAAGAACTATCCCGGCGGTTACACCTCCTACGCCTCGCTGAACCAATTGCACAAGTTCTCGTCCACCTTCACCGGACTGGAACGCAAACTCACCGCCCATGTGCGGCGCTACGCCGCCCAGCTCGACATGGACCTGCGCGGCCGGACCTTCCATCTGACCGACCTCTGGGTGAACATCATGCCCGAGCACGCCGCTCACAGCCTGCACTTGCACCCGCTGTCTTTCATCAGTGGCACCTATTATGTCGTGACTCCGCGCGGCTGCCCCGGGTTGAAGTTCGAGGACCCGCGTCTGAGCAAGTTCATGGCCGCGCCGCCCAAGACCGCCGCCGCCCGCCCCGCCAACCGCCCGCATATCACCTACCCGGCAAAAGCGGGCCATGTGATTCTGTTCGAGAGCTGGCTGCGCCACGAGGTCGCGGCCAACCGCACGACCGCCGAGCGGATCAGTATCAGCTTTAACTACAACTGGAGTTGAGGAGCGGAATTTTCCCGGCAACATTTGGCCGGCGTTGACGTCACAAGGCCCATGACCACCCCCCTGCGCGCCCAGCTCTGCGGCACTTTTGCATCCATCCTGC
>JAHFTH010000273.1 GCA_023269445.1 Lacunisphaera sp. | reverse complement strand
CGCCTGATGGCCGCGGCCCCTCGCCGAACCCGCGCGCGCGCTCCCTCCCATCGGCCGTCCGCCACCGGTCTCGGATGCGGGATTGACGTCGTGGAGCTTCCGCGATTTGCCCAAGCCCTTCAGCGCGGCGGGCAAGCCTTCCTGAACCGGATTTTTACGACCACCGAGCAGCGATATGCCCGTCGCCATCGCGACCCGCTGCCGCATCTGGCGGCGCGGTTTGCCGCCAAAGAAGCGGTGATCAAGGCCATCTCCCAAGCGGCGCCGGGGTCTCTGCTGTCCATGAAAGCCATTGAGATCCGCAATGCGGCCAACGGCCGGCCCTCGGTGACGCTGCATGCTCGAGCCCGGCATGTCGTGGAGTTGCAGATCAGCTTGTCGCACAGTGAAGGACTGGCCATGGCCTGCGCCGTCGCCATCCTGGCCTGATGACTATTCGCAGAACGATTCCGCCGGGTTTGCTGCCCCCGAGGCCTGTGACCACGCATAAAGGAGAGGCGGGACGGCTGCTGCTCGTCGCGGGGTCGGCCGGCCTGACCGGTGCCGCAGCCTTGTGCGCGCTGGGAGCCCTCCGGACCGGCGCCGGCTTGGTCACGCTGGCGATCCCCGAGAGCCTGCAGGACCTGATGGCCGTCAAGCTGACGGAAGCGATGACCGTGCCGCTGCCGGAAACTCGCGCCAGAAGCCTCAGCCGCCTGGCACTTCCAACACTCCTGAAGGAACTCGAGCGAGCCGATGCTGCCGCCATCGGTCCAGGGTTGTCACGGCACCCGCAGACGGTTCGGTTGGTCCGGGACCTCTTGCCGCGCATCCGCAAACCCTGCGTGGTCGACGCCGACGGGCTGAATGCGCTGGCGGATCCAACCCGGACCTTTCGTCGCGGCGGGCCGTGGGTGCTGACACCGCATCCCGGCGAGATGAGCCGGCTGGCGAAGATGCGGAGCGACACCGCGCAGAACGCCCGGGAAGCCACGGCCAAGGCCTTCGCGACCCGGCATCAGGTGGTGCTCGTGCTCAAAGGACATCGAACCGTCATCGCAGCACCTGATGGCCGCGTGGCCGTCAATGACACGGGCCATCCGGGCATGGCATCCGGAGGCTGCGGCGACGTCCTCACTGGGATGATCGCGGCGCTATTGGGGCAGGGCCTCGCGCCGTTTGACGCGGCCCGGTTGGGTGTGTATCTGCACGGGTCGGCCGGCGAGCTTGTGGCGGCGCAGCAGGGGCAGATCGGCTTGATCGCGTCGGATCTGGCGACTACAATACCCCAAGCGATCCGCCAGTATCAACGCGCGTCGACGCCGGTGTAGCTCAGGGGCAGAGCAGCTGTTTTGTAAACAGCGGGTCGGGGGTTCAAATCCCTCCACCGGCTTTTTCTCATGCGATGATACGATGAAGTGTGCGGGCAGGTGGCAGAGTGGCCAAATGCACGAGTCTGTAAAACTCGCGGGCTTGCGCCCTACCCAGGTTCGAACCCTGGCCTGCCCAGCTTTTCTCCCCACCATCTTGACCAATGCCCCTCAGGGGCAGGCCAGGGTGAGAGGGGAGCCGCGACATGTTGATTGACGTCGGCGCGACGAACAGGAGCGCCGACCTTCCTTGGGAGCGGCGGGTGGCCGACCGGAGTGAGTCGCACCACCCTGTGTTCCTGGCATCAACCATTACCGACTGGTGCGACGAGCGCAGGCGCCGAACCCTGGCCTACCCATGTTTTCTTTTCGTGGAACAACAAGAGGAGACGTGATGTCACGCGTGCGATTGTTTGCGCTGCTCGGTCTGGCGCTCTTGGCGTCCGGATGCGGAGTGGTAGTGGAAGATGGAACGGCCGGCGTCAAAGCCACCTTCGGCAAGTTTGATGAGCGTCCGCTGGGCACCGGTTGGCACTGGTATCTGCCGGGGATCAGCTGGGTCGAGGTCTGGAACGTGAAAACCCAGGAGATCAAAGAGCAGGCCCAGGTCCCATCCTCCGAGGGGCTGATTTCTCAACTGGATGTGTCGGTTATCTACAATATTCCGAAAAGCAATATCGTCACCCTGCGCACGACCATCGGCACGAACTATCAGGAAACGGTCCTCGAGCCCTACATTCGCGAGGCGATCCGGAACGTCGTGAGCGGCTACCCGGTGAAAGCGCTCTTCAGCGATGAAGGCCGCAAAGACATCGGCGAGAACATCCTGAGCTTTCTGCGCGCGAAGTTAGAGCCGCGCGGCATCCTGGTGCAGGATGTCCTGCTCCGGGACGTGCGGCTGCCACCCAGCTTTGCGCAGAGCATTGAAGCCAAGCTCCGGGCAGAGCAGGAGTCGTTTCAAAAAGAGTTTGAATTGGCCAAAGCGAAGAAGGACGCGGAAATTGAAGTCGCCCGGGCGGAAGGCGTGGCGAAGAGCAACGAGATTATCGCAGCCAGCATCAATGAAAATTACTTGCGCTATCGCTGGATCGATAGCCTTCGCACCAATGAGAAAACCGTCATTTACGTGCCGACGGAAACCAATCTGCCGATCCTCGAGGCCGGCCGCTGGAACGTTCCTTCAAAAAAGAACGAATAGGCGCGGGTATAGCACAGTGGTAGTGCACCAGTTTTCCAAACTGGCCACGCGGGTTCGATTCCCGCTACCCGCTTATTTTCGCAAACGGGGAATCGAAGGGAGCCGCGACTTCTTCAACGTCGGCGCGACCCTAGGGAGCGCCGACGTTCCTTGGGAGCGGCGGGTGGCCGACCTGGAGTGAGCCGAAGCGAACGGAAGGCGCCGATTCCCGCTACCCGCTTTCTTTCAGAGAAGCGTTTGACAACCCGCGCGCAACTCACTAAAATAACACGGCGTTAAAATCGCTGAAAAAATCTTGACATCGCCAGATGTTCTGCCATAATAATCGTTTGCGTTCAACAGTATCCCCCCGTTCGATAACGCCAGGATGTTGCTGGAGTAGCTCAGTCGGTAGAGCACGTCCTTGGTAAGGACGGGGTCACGGGTTCAATTCCCGTCTCCAGCTTTTTTACGTATAAACTGAGGAGGCTGCGACATGGCCAAAGCCAAATTCGAGCGCACCAAACCCCACCTCAACATCGGCACCATCGGCCACGTGGACCACGGCAAGACGACCTTGACCAGCGCCATCACCAAGGTTCTCGCCGGCAAAGGG
>JAHFTH010000108.1 GCA_023269445.1 Lacunisphaera sp. | reverse complement strand
GCGGGCCAACCGGCTCGCCGCTGGGACCAGCCTGATCTTGGGCGACGACGCGCTGCAATGTCTGCTCGGCGCGGCCCAGATTTCCGCGCTGACGAACCGGGCCTTCGATCCCGCCTATGCCTCACCTCGCCCGGCCGGATCGGACGAGCCGCTGTTCGCCCTCGATCCCGCGACGCACACCCTGACTTCGCTCACCGACCGCCTGCAGCTCGACCTCGGCGCCGTGGGCAAAGGCTACGCGCTCGACCGCATGGCGGAAACCCTAGCTGAGTGGGACATCACCTCCGCCTGCCTCCAAAGCGGCGGCAGCACCGCGCTCGCGCTCGCCGCCCCACCCGACGCTGCCGGGTGGCCGATCGGTGTCGCAGACAAAGTTGATTTATTCGCCGCACGCGCCGTGAGCGGCTCGGGCATTGCGGTGCAAGGCGCGCACCTCATCGATCCGCGCACGCGCACCCCCGCCAGCCGCACGCGGCGCATCTGGTCCTTCGCCGGCAACGCCGCCGAGGCCGACGCGCTGTCCACCGCCTTCTTTGTGCTGACCGATAACACCGTCGTTGATTTTTGCCGGGAGCATGCCGGATACGGCGCCGTGTTCACTTTGCCCGACGGCTCAACCCACCGCACCGGGAAGATCGGTGATCAGACCTGAAGCCTAGGCTTTCTGATGTAGGCGGGGTGCCCCCACCCCGCGGGTTTCAGCTTTCGCGACCTATGCTTCGCGGGGTGAGGGCACCCCGCCTACAAAATTCCCTACTCTCCCACCCGCTCGAACACCACGAGCACGAAGCCCGGCCGCAGGCCGAGAAATCCCTCCCGGTATTTTCCTCGCAGCCGCGAGCGCACCATGTCCGCCTGCGTCGCATCGGCGAAAATCAATGCACCATCACAATCCGTCGGCGGCTCCGTCCAATAACCCGTCTCCGCTCGCGCCCGCAGATACCACGGCAGCGGCCAGTATTCCGCACTGATGATTTTCACGGGACCGGCCGGGGCGGCCGCCGCGAGCGCCGGCACTTTTTTCATGTCGGGCGACGTGTGGACATAAGCGAGCGGATTGCGCTCATCCGCCGGGCGCAGAAACACCGCCTGTCGCATCTGCCAGACGAGACCCAGCACCACGAAGAACGCTAGCGGCAAAGCCACCGGCCGCCGCCACCGACTCAGCACCAGCGCCGCGAGCGCGCAGAGTCCGGGAATGATACTCACCACCAGCCACGGGGTTTTGTAGGGCGTGGCGGAAAAAATGATCGCGATGATCACCGTGTAGGCCGCGAGAAAACGCGGGAGACCGCTCCGACGCAGCGCCAGGCTGCCGCCCACCAGCGCCAGCAGCAGGAAAAGCGTCTGATCCCAGATGTAGCCACCGGTGCGCTGCCAAACGAACAAGCTCCCGTAATACCACCACGGCTTCTCGTGACCCGAAAGGCCAGCGGTCGCCTTGAGGGCCATGAGGTCAATCGAGTGGACCGCCTCGCGCAGGCCGGCGTGATTGAGGCCGAACGACGAATAGAACAAGCTCACCACGATCAGCGCAGTGCCCCCGACCAATCCAGCCGCGCGCCATGAAGCGTTTCCCTTTCTGTGACTCACCGCCACTGCCAGCAAAGCCGCCGCGGCATAGACGAGCGAGCTGGCCTTGGTCGCCATCATCAGGCCCAGACAGATGCCGGTCGTGATGGCCCACCCTGCCCGGCCCGTGCGCCACCAGCGTTGACCGCACACGAACGCGCCGAGCGTGAACGTGACCAACAGGGTTTCCTGGATGAAGTAACGGCTGTAGTAAACCGCTGCCGGCGACACCGCGAGCAGCAGCGCGGCCAGCAACGCCGGCCAGCGTCCCCACGACCTCACCAGCAGCCAGAGCAACGCCACGGCCAGCACCCCGGCCAGCGCGGGCGTGAGCCGCACGGTGCTTTCGGTCAGCGCCGCCAGCGTGGTCTGCCCGCGCAGCCTCGCCGGAATCAGGCCGAAATAATAAAGCGTCGGCCCATGGTGATCCTGCGGATCAAACAAGTAGGTGCCGCCCTCAAGCATCTGCCCGAGCTTCACCGCCTGGTTGGCCTCGTCCGCATGCATCGGCCGGGCCCCGAGATCAAAGCAGCGCAGGCCCAGTGCGACCAGCAGCACGAGCAGGAGCAAGCCGGCGTCCAGCCGGAGCCGGCGCGGTTCGTGAACTTCCGCGGTGGAGTCGGCGGAGTTCACGGCCGGCGGATTTATTTCTTCCCGAAGACCTCGACCTCGACGTAGTGATTCAGGTCACTCGTGGTATTGCCGCTGCTGTAAAGCCGGACGTAGCGGGCGCGCACGCCCTTGGCGTCGATCAAGCGGCCTTCGCTCGTCTCGATATAGGACGGGTCCTGGCCCACCCCGAGCTTCGCGGTGTTGTCGATATCGTTGTTGAAGAGCGTCTGCACGCCGGTCTTGAACTCGGCATCGTCCGAGACCTGCACGATGACATCGTGGTAGACCCGGGCCTGGGCGTGGAAATGCCAGCAGACAATGGCGGAAAGCGCGGCGGACTCGCCGAGATCAATCTGCACCCACTGCAACTCGGGGCCGAACTCGACGAACGTCCCCTCGGTGCCCTCCTTGTCGCCATCGGTCACGAACGCGATTTCACCGATGACCGGGAAAGTGTCGCTGGCCGTGACGGGCTTGCCCTTCGCGAGGTTCACCGTGCCGGCGGGCGCGAGGAACGGCGGACGTTTCGTGGTGCTGGGCTTTTCCAGGTTCGGCACCTTGAACGGCACCGGCGTGCCGACGAAGAGCGGCTTGGGCAGCTCGAGCGGCAGCGGCACGAGGTCCTGCGCGCTGAGCGCGGCGGGAACAATGAGAAGGAGCGTGAGAGGAAGGATGCGGCGGATCATGTGGTTTTCAGGCGATAAAGTCTTCGGGTTTGAACGTGAGCATCGAGCGGGCTGCGACGGCCTCGTTGACCTTGAGCACGGTGACGGCGCTGGCAAAGGCACTTTCGGCGGGACAATTCAACTGCGCCTTGCCGCGGATGGTGTCGAAGAAATTCTCCAGGTGCGGCTGGTGGATCGCCTTGTCGAGGGTGACGGGCATATCCCACGAGGACAGCGCGGCGGTCTCGCGGACGTCCACGACGCTGGTGCGGGCGGGCGCGCCGAACTTCGGGCGCGATTTTTCCCACGGCAGCAGTTTCTCGGCACCCTCGTCGGGCGTGCCGGGCTTGCGGATGAAACCGCGCTGCACCCACTGGTCCCACTCGGGCGCGCGGGCCTCGCGGAAGAGTTTCGTGTAGGCCGGGTTCTCCGACATCTTGAGCGAGCCCTCGGTGCCCATGAAATATTCCATGTAGCCGCCGCCGGCGCTCGTCGTGGTGAGCACCTGGTAGAACGCCCGCACCATGCCCTGCGGCGTGGGGAATTCGTAGATCGTCATCACGTTGTCATACCACTCGTGGTTCTCGTAGTAGTCGGCGCCGCCGCCGGCGATGACCGAGCTGGGGTTGACCCCGAGGAACCAGTTGAAGACGTCGATCTGGTGCGCGCCGAGATCGGAGATCGGGCCGCCGGCATATTTCTTGAACCAGCGCCAGTTCCGAAATTCGTGCATGTTGGCGAAGCCGTATTTGTGCAACGCCGCCTCGGGCAGCGCGTATTTCTCGGGCCAGCCGAGGTCCGCACTCACGCTGCGATTCCACTGGCTGTTCACGTTGGTGATGCGGCCGAGGAGCTTCGCGTCATTGAGGACTTTCTCGCGGGCGTGCTGGTAGCGAGGATTGCTGCGGCGCTGGTGGCCGATCTGGAGGAGCTTCTTGGTCTCACGGGCGGCTTGCACCATGGAGCGAGCGTTCGCGACCGTGTTGGCCATGAGCTTCTCGCAATACACGTGCTTGCCGGCGCGGAGGGCGGCGTTGGTGTGCTCCGCGTGCACGAAATCCGGCGTGGCCACGATCACGGCGTCAAGGTCCGGCACGGCGGAGAGCAGTTCGCGATAATCCTCGAAGGGTTGGGCGGCGTGGCCAAATTTCTTCAGCAGGCGCTCAGCATAAGTGCGGTTGTAGGGCCAGATGTCGCACACCGCTTGGAAACGGATGTCAGGAATCTTGAGCGCGGCATTCAGCAGCACGCGGCCCTGTTCGCCGCAGCCGATGAGCGCCACGTTGAGGGCGGCTTGGCCGGAAGTCGCTTGGGCTCGCGCGACATGGGGCGCCACGAGGACGGCCGCGCCGAGCTTCAGGCCGGTCGAAAGGAAATCGCGGCGGGTGAAATCCAGCGAGTCAGGCGCGTGGGGGTCAGTCATGTTGATCGGGCCAGACGGCGAAGCGGTTGTAACGCACCAGCACCAGCGCGGCGACGACGGTCAACAGGTAAACCCCGAGCCAGGCGACGCCATCGCCCTGTTGCACGGCCATGAGGCCGAAGGCCAGCGAGACATAGAGCAGGCCCATCACGACCAGCGTCAGCCGGGTCTTGAGGCCCAGCAGCAGCGCCACGCCCAGCGCACCGAGAATGTAGCCGAGCGGCAGAGCGAAGGCCTTCGTCGCCCACAGCGGAAGGAACGAGGCTCCGGTGATGCCGGTGGCCATGCGCGTCATGTTGGTCGTATAATTCTGGAGCGAGTAGCTGCCAGCAGACTCGAACTTCTCGACGCAGGACATCAGCGCGCGCACGGCGAGGAAAAGTCGCAGGAGCAAAAAGGCGTAGGTCAGTTCGCAGCGACCGGGAGTGGGTGTGGGTTGGGACATGGGAAAATGGCAGGGTTATCTCTTCACCTGATTGTCATCCTGAGCAACGCGAAGGATCCAGATGGATTCTTCGCTGCGCTCAGAATGACAGGGTTCGTTGATGGTTGAGAAATCTCAAACCCCGAAGCCGGGGCGGTATTCCTTGGTGATATACTGGTTGGCGGAAGGCAGGTTGGTGACCTTCATCGCGGCGGCGTCCCACTCGATGGGCCGGCGCGCGCGCACGGCGACGTTGCTCAGCAGGCAGAGCTCCGTGAGCCGGGAAGAATAAGCGAAGTTCGAACCGGCGGCCGGCCCGCCTTTGCAGGCGCGGATCCACTCGGCGAAATGCCCGCCCTCGATGCGCGGGATGGTTTTGGCGGGCAGGCCCGGCTGTGCCTCCTTCATTTTGGCCTCCGGCACGATGCGGATGCTCTCGTAGTAAGTGGGCGCGAGCACGGCGTTCTTGCCGCCGACAATCAGAGTGCCGTTGTCCGGGAATCCTTTCTCGTCGGGCCAGAAATCAGGCAGATGCGGCTGCAGGCCGCCGTCATACCAGGTCCACTTGATTGCCGGCCGGGTGCCACGAGCCGCGAAATGATAGACGATCATCGAGGAGGTCGGCGCGCTGAGCTTGTTGGCGCGGCCGCTGATCGCCTCCACCCGCACCGGGGCGTCGAGCCCGAGCGCGTAGAAGGCTCCGTCCATGATGTGACAACCCATGTCGCCCAGCGCGCCCGTGCCGAAATCCCAATAGCCACGCCAGCTGAACGGCATGTAGGCCGGATCGTAGGGCCGGTCCGCGGTGACCCCGAGCCAGAGATCCCAGTCAAGGGTGCGCGGCACGACCGGAATCATCTTGCTGTGGTCGGGTGCTTTCACCCCTTGCGGCCAGATCGGGCGGTCGGTCCAGCTGTGAATCTCAGTCACTTCGCCGAGCACGCCGGCTTCATACCATTCCTTGAGCAGGCGCGCCCCTTCGAACGCGTGGCCCTGGTTGCCCATGATGGTCGCGACTTTTTTCTCGGCGGCCAGCTTGGCCAGTTGGCGGGCTTCCCAGATGGTGTGCGTCAGCGGCTTTTCCACCATGACATGCTTGCCCAGTGACAAGGCCGCCATGGCGATCGGGAAATGCATGTGATCCGGCGTGGAAACCGTGACGGCGTCGATCTTGCTGCCCAGCTTGTCGAACAGCTGCCGGAAATCCTTGAAGCGCGGCACATCCGGATAAGTGGTGTAGGTCTTGGCCGCGCGCTCGTCATCCACGTCGCAAAAAGCCACAAAGTTTTCCCCCTTGAGCCCGTCCACGGCGGCTTCGCCCCGGCCACCGACGCCGATGCAGGCGACATTGAGCCGGTTGTTGGGCGTGGGCGTGCCCGAGGCCTGCCCCTTAAGCACCTGCGGGAAGGCGGCGGCGGCCACCGAGGCCAGACCGGCGGAACGGATAAACGAGCGACGCGTAAGGGGGGTATTCATATGCGGGAGGTTGAGGTGAATGAGAATAACTGTCGCGGCCGATCACTAAAAAAAACTCTGCCCGAGTCATGGCAGATGTAGCGCCAATGCCAAACCCCGAAATCACCGGCTGTGCGTTTATGATTTCCGGACATCCATCCAATAACCTGCGGTTCTGGCCATGGGTGACGCGGTAGGCTTACAGCTTGGGGAACTTCACCCACTTTGCCCCAGCCTGAGAGCTTTTCACAGCGGATTCGATGAAAGCCAGGCCGGCGATCCCATCGTCCACCGTGGGGAAATCGTAGCCGTCCTTCGGCGCCTTGCGTCCGGCCACCGCGTCGGCGATGGCCGTGGCGGCGGAGCGATACACATTGGCAAATGCCTCGATGAAGCCCTCGGGGTGCGCGAAGGGCGTGCGGGTCGCCCCCTGCGCGGCGGCGGAGAGGTAGTTGTTGCCTCGGCGGGAGGTGACCGGGGGCGCGTCGGCCCGCTTGAACACGAGTTCGTTCGGGTCTTCCTGATGCCATTCCAGCGAGCCCTTGGTGCCGTAGACGCGGATGTTGAGATTGTTTTCGTCGCCGTTGGAGATCTGCGAGGCGAAGAGGATGCCGCGCGCGCCGCCAGCGAAGCGGATCAAGCAGTTGCCGTCATCATCCAGCGGCCGGCCGGGAATGAAGGTCGAGAGCTCGGCGCAGATTTCCTCGATCTCGAGCCCGGTGATGTAGCGGGCGAGATTGTGCGCGTGCGTGCCGATGTCGCCCATGCAGTTGGAGGCGCCGGAGACCGAGGGATCCATGCGCCAGTTGGAAATGGCGCCATCGCCCTTTTGGTCGAGCGCGGTGATCGCGTAACCCTGCGGATACTCGACGACGATCTTCAGGATCCGGCCGAGCTTCCCGGTGCGCACCCATTCGCGCGCTTCCTTCACCATCGGGTAGCCGGTGTAGTTGTGCGTGAGGGCGAAAACGAGTCCGGTCTTCTGCACGATGTCGCGGAGCTTGCGCCCCTCCTTGAGCGTGAAACACAGCGGCTTGTCGCACACGACATGGATGCCCGCTTCGAGAAAGGCCTTCGCCACGGCAAAGTGCGTGTTGTTGCGCGTGACGATCGAGACGAAGTCGATGCGCTGGTCCGCCGGCAGCGCGGCTTCGCGCTTCGCCATCTCCTCATAGCTGGCGTAGACGCGGGCCGGATCGAGGAAGAAGTCCGCCCCGGAGGCCTTGGATTTCGCCGGATCGGAGGAGAAGCAGCCGGCGACGAGATCGATCTCACCGTCGAGGCGGGCGGCCATGCGGTGAACAGCACCGATGAAGGCACCGCGGCCACCGCCGACCATGCCCATGCGAAGTTTGCGATTAAGTTTCATACAAAAGGGTGACTCAGCACTGCACCGGTTGGCCGGTGCTGGCGGAGGCGTAGGCAGCATCGATGATGCGCATGAGGGAGACCGCCTGGTCGGGCGTGTTAAGCGGGGCCTCAGTGCCTTCGAGCGTCTTGATGAAGTTCGCGGCCGAGCGCGTGCGGCCCATCGTCTCGTCGGGCGGCACCAAAATGGAGCGGTTCACGGACCGGCCGTTTTCCTGAACGTAGAGTTCGCAGGTGTCGGTCGCGGTGGCGTCGATCCCGTCGACGCCGAAGAGGCGCTGGACGAGGCCGCCGGCCTTGGTGCCTTGGAAGACGACGGAGACTTCCTCGCGCTTGACCATCTCGGCCCAGGAAATCTGGAGCGAGATGATCTGGCCGGTCTTGCACTTCACCATGCCGTGACAGGCGCTTTCGACGTCGGTGACGCCGTTGGCCACATCGGCGATGCCCCACGGGCCCTTGAAGTTTTTGTCGGTGATGAAGTCATTGAACGTCTGCGCCATCACCCACTCCGGCTCGGGGCAGCCCATGAAGTAGAGGGCCAGATCGAGCATATGGACGAGATCGATGAGCGGACCGCCCCCGGAAAGCTTCTTGTTGGTGAACCAGCCGCCGAGGCCGGGGATGCCGGTGCGGCGAATCCACTTCGCCTGCGCGGAATTGATGCGCCCGACCTGGCCCTGCTTGATATACTCCATCATCGCGAACGACTCGGGCCGCGCGCGATTGTTGAAGTTGAACATCAGCGTAAGATTCTTGGCTTTCGCGAGGGCGGCCATCTCAGTGGCCTCCTTGACGTTCATCGCCGGCGGCTTTTCGCAGAAGACATGCTTGCCGGCGTTCATAGCCTGCATCGCCACGGGCGCATGAAATTTATTCGGCACGATCACCGACACGGCGTTGATCTCGGGGCACTCGCGCAGCATCACCGCCACATCGCCAAAGGCCTTGGGGATGCCCTCGCGGGCAGCCACGGCCTTGGCTGCGGCCTCGTTGACGTCGGCGACCGCGACAATTTCCGCTCCGGCCGATTTGAAACCGGCGGCGTGATAGCGCAGCATGCCGCCGGCGCCGATGATGCCAATTTTGATGCTCATAGGCTGAAGCGTGGAGCTGGGAGCGAGGAGCCCGGAGCTCTAGGATTTAGATTCATGTTTGAGGTGTAAGCTGGGAACGGAAGGTGGAAAACTGGAAGCCAGAGTTTCTGAGATTGTTTGGCTCAAAGCTCGAGGTTCGTCGCTCCACGCTCTTACTGGTTCCCTTTGTCGAAGGCGGCGTCGAAGGCGATCTGGCTGCGCGCGAAGTCCAGCTTGCGCAGGAAGGCGCAGGACTCGGTGGCACCGTGCTCGCGATCCATGCGGATGTCCTCCCACTCGACGGAGAGCGGGCCGGCATAGCCGACGTCGTTCAACGCGACGATGATCTCCTCGAAATTGATGTCGCCGCGGCCGACCGAGCGGAAATCCCACTGGCGGCGCGCATCACCGAAGTTGGTGTGCCCACCGAAGACGCCGACGGAGCCGTCGCCGTGGCCCCACCACACGTCCTTCATATGGGCGTGAAAAATGCGCGGGCCGAAGGTGCGGATGAACTTCACGTAGTCCACGCCCTGATAGCCGAGGTGCGACGGGTCGTAGTTGAAACCGAAACGCTTGTGCCCCTTCACGGCGGCGACGGCGCGCTCGGCGCTGGCGATGTCGAAGGCGATCTCGGTCGGGTGGACCTCGAGCGCGAAGTTGGCGTTCTGCTTCTCGAATTCCTCGAGGATCGGGCCGAAGCGCCGGCCGAAGTCGGCGAAGCCCTTGTCCCAATACGCCTGGTTGGTCGGCGGGAACGCGTAGATCGAGTGCCAGATCGACGAGCCGGTGAAGCCGTTGACGATGGCTGCGGCTTTATTGTTCTTGGCGCCGGGCTTGGCGTTGAAGAAGCGGCGGGCGGCCTTGGCCGTGAGCGCCAGTTTCTTGGCCGCGCGCTGACGCACACCCTCAGCCTCACCGTTGCCCCACACGTCGGGCGGGAGGATGGACTTGTGCCGCTCGTCGATCAGGTCGCACACGGCCTGGCCGATGAGGTGGTTCGAAACCGCGAAGCAGGTCAGGCCGTGATCCTTCAGCAGCTCCCACTTCTCCTTGATGTATTTGTCGGATGACGCGGCGTCATCCACGGAGAAGTGGTCGCCCCAGCAGGCGAGCTCGACACCATCGTAGCCCAGCTTCTTGGCGAGCGGGGCCAGTTTGGCGAGTGGCAGGTCGGCCCATTGGCCGGTGAAGAGCGTGATCGGACGAGGCATGGTGGGAGGAATTAAGTTACAAGGTTCAAGGGACAAGTAACAAGAGACCGGAATGAAAAACAGATTGGTATTCTTGTTACTTGAAACTTGGCACTTCGCGACTTGCGGCCGTCAAACGGTCGCCGCGGGCTTTTTGCGCAGGACGGCGATGACGATGAAGACGACCGTGAGCGCCGCCGGCAGGACGGCGACATTGCCGAGGGCGTGCAGGCCGGCGGCAGCCTGGATGTCAGCCAATTCGGTGCCCGAGGGCGTGACCCCGGCGGGAGTGCGCAGGGCAATGCCATTGTCATACCAGCGGCCGATGATCGGGAGCACGATGCTGACGCTCAGCATGCCGGCGCCACCGATGATGGCCATGCCCAGCGCGCCGGTCTTGGGAAAATTCTCCGCGACATAGCCGACCATCGTGGGCCAGAAGAAGCAGACGCCGAAGGCGAAGACAGTGGCCGCCGCGAAGAGCATGTTGCCCGTGGCATGGCTCATGGCGTAGAGACCGAGCGTGCTGAGGATCGCGCTGAGCACCAGCATGCCGATGGGCGAAAGCTTGTGCACGAAGGGACCGGCGAACATGCGGCCGACCGCCATGATCCCGTTGATCCAGACGAGGACCAAAATACCAGAGACGCCGGCGTGGCCGAGAATATTGGGAATCCACTGGCCGG
>JAHFTH010000107.1 GCA_023269445.1 Lacunisphaera sp. | reverse complement strand
TGAACGGCAGATCGGCAATCACGACGGCCTCCGGCGCACCCCAGCGCACGGCGGCGGTGTGCAGCACCATCATCTCGAGGGTGGCATGAATCGTGGAGGGAAGACCGTGGACAACCATGGCCGCGCTGTCGCCGACGAGAATGGCGTCGACCTCGGACGCGGCCACGATGCGCGCCATGGCGGCATCATAAGCCGTGACCATGACGATCGGCTGCGCTTCCCGGTGGGCCCGGGCGAAATCGAGGATGCTTTTCATTCCGCCCCGGCAGTGGTCCGTAAACGGAAAACCTGCAGGGCGCGGGAGCTGGACTGGAGTGCTTGTCGCATGGCGATCAGGCCTGGGGGTGTCCGGAGACGGTGGTTGAACTGTGCGGTCCGGTCGCGCACGAGTTCGCGCCAGACCCGGTTAATTTTGCCGGGAATCGCGGCGGCGCAACGGAATTCTGTGTCACACCCCGGTTGACTACCCCGCTCGGTGCGCTAGCTATGAACCCTCATGGCGAATTTTTTGGATGCTAAGAAGCCCACCACCCGTGCGTTACTCGTCGGCGTGCAAACGCCCGACATGGCCCCCGGCGAAGGCACGGAGCTGCTCGGCGAGCTCAAGGAACTCGTGGAGAATCTCAACCTGTCCGTCTCCAGCACGATTCTCGTCACCCTGCGTGACCGGCAGCAGCCCAAGTTCCTTATCGGCTCCGGCAAGGCCGCCGAGCTGATGGCGCAGGCCAAGGCCGAGGGTGCCGACGTCATCGTCATCGACGAGGAGCTTTCGCCCGCCCAGCAGCGCAACTGGGAGGAAGAGTCCGGCCTCGCCGTCATCGACCGGCAGGAAGTTATCTTGGAAATTTTCGCCGACCGCGCCCAGACGCGCGAGGCCGTGCTGCAGGTGGCGCTCGCCCGCATGGAGTATTCCCTGCCCCGCCTCACGCGCGCGTGGACCCACCTTTCCCGCCAGCGTGGCAAGGGCTCGATGGGTGGCGAAGGTGAAACGCAGCTGGAGAACGACCGCCGCATTGTGCGCGACCGCATCGCACACCTGAAATCCGAAATCGCCCAAGTTATTTCCCAGCGCGCCACGCAGCGCCGCAAGCGCCAGCGCACGCCCGTCCCGGGCATGGCCATCGTCGGCTACACCAACGCCGGCAAGTCCTCCCTCCTCAACAAGCTCACCGGCGCGCAGGTCATCGCCGCCGACAAGCTCTTCGCCACACTCGATCCGACGACGCGCCAGTTCGAGCTGCCCGATGGCCGCACGCTGCTGGCCACCGACACCGTCGGCTTCATCCGCCGCCTGCCCCACCGCCTCGTCGAGGCCTTCAAGGCCACGCTCGAGGAAGTCGTCGTCGCCGACTTCATCATCCACGTCCTCGACATCGCCAACCCGAACGTCGCGCACCATTTCGCCACGACGATGGAAGTGCTGGGCGAGCTCGGCACCGCCGACAAGCCCGCCATCACGGTCTTCAACAAAGTGGACGCGGCCGATGCCAAGACTCTCACGTTGATCCGCGCCCAGCATCCGGATGCGCTCTTCCTCAGCGTCCACACCGGTCAGGGCATGGACAAACTGCTCGCCCGCTGCGAGGAGCTGGCCCTCGACGACAACGAATCGGTCGACCTGCTCATCCCGCACAATCGTTACGACGTCGTCGCGAAACTCCACGGCGCCGGCCAGGTGCGGAAACAGGAATCAATCGCCGAAGGCGTGCGGATCACCGGCCGTTTCCCCAGCAAACTCGCCGCCATCTTCTCGCCGTTCATCTTCCTCGTTCCCACCAAGGTGCCCCGCACCCCACGCAAGAAACGGAAGTAATCGCAGCCGTTGCTCAGCTACGGCGCTTGAGCGTGACGATGAGTTCGCCGCTGATGAGGGCGAATTTCTGCGGACGCGTCAGCTGCTTCAATTGGTGCTCACGACGCAGGGCGCGACTGACGGTCATCGGGCCTTCCTGCCACATTAGTTTCACCGGGCCGCGCGAACGGGTGTATTTGGCACCCTTGCCGGCGTCGTGTAGGGCGAGACGTTTCGCTACGTCGCGCGCCGTGCCGATGTAGAACGTGCCGTCGCGGCAACGGACGATATAGACGAAGGCTTTGGGTCGGGCCATGGCCTAGTGCGCCAGTCCGAGCAGGACATCACCCGGCGGCAGTTCGTCGTATTCGATTTGGCTGAGCAGATTGCGGCGGATGAGGGTGGCGGTCTTTTCATCCACACCCGCCAGCAAGGCGAGCACCTCGGCAGAAGGCGTTTCGCCCGAGGCGGGTGCGCGCATCGCGATGCCCATGGGCAGTTTCGCCTGAGCGGCGAGATAGACGCCCGAGGACGGGTCGAAATAGAGCGAGTTGGCGCGCGTCAGCAAGTGATCAGCATTTGTGTCGCCCCCGACCGCGCGGAAGGCACCAACCATGGCGAGATAGTCGGCAGCCGTGGCCTCCGCCCGAAACCCCTTGATATGAGTCATAGCGTAATCATTGGAGCCATAGAGCTTCAGGGAGACTTCAGCGGCCAAGCCCGCTCCTTCCAGTTGCAAACGAGGAACGCAGCTCCGCTTCAGAGCTGAGATCAACAACCCCAGAGTTACCCTGCTGGCGATGCCAACCTTCGCGAAGTCCGGCCGTTTGGCCGGATCAGGATTCTCGTTCAAGGTGCCATCAAGAGCTGCGGCAAACCAACGCCCCTTGGGCTCCTGAAGTTCCTTCAGCACGAAATCCAGCGCACCGATACCAGCGGCGCGGAGTTTGTCGTCCTTGGCCACGTCGGCGGCCTCGAACAGCGCGAGCGCGATGCGGGCCTGGTCAACGAGCGTCTTTTGGAAATACGGTTCCTTCCATTCGTCATCAATGCAACGGCGGTAGAAGCCACCGTCCACCGGATCGCGCAAGGCCCCGGCGACAAGCGCGCGGGCGGCGTTGAGGGCGGCGGCCTGCGCGGCCGGGTCGCGTTTCAGCAGAAAGCGAATGAGTTCGGGTTCGGGCAATTTTGGGGCGGAACCGAAGCCGCCATTCTTGGGATCGATCGCGGCGATCCACGCGGCGGCGGCTGCGTCCAGCTTCGCCTTCGCGTCGGTCTTGGCTCCGGCGTCGAGCGGAGGCAGGCGCATCATGGAGAGCGCTTCCTCAGCGAGGGCCCGGGCGCGCGCTGGTTCAACTTTCCAGGTGTCCAGTGCGCTGCGGGCGGCCTTCAGAAAGCCGGCCTTCCCCCACTCCTCGGACGGCGGCAGGTAGTTGGCGCCGTCGTAGGGTTGGAGCGTGTCGGGCGTCAGCCAGAGGTGGACGGGCGAACCCTTGAGCTGCTTGACGCTGGTGATGAAGTGCTGCGCGTAGGCCGCGACCTCGGGCGAGGCGTCGGCATCGACGAAGACGCAGAAGAAATTCTCGTTCAACCAGGCGACGGTCTTCTCGCTGGTGAAGGTCTGGTTGATCGTGGCGCGCGTCAGCTCGCTCAGCGGCGCGCCGACGAAGACGTAGACGGACTTGGTCTGCTGCTTTGCCTGTGCCAGCACGGCGTCGGTCCACGGCTGCCAGTGAACAGCGCTAGCCGCCTGGGCCCGCTCGAACGCAGTCGGCGCGTTGGCCAGCGGGGATTTTTCCGCAGCGGACAGAGCCGTCGCGGCGAGCAAAAGGGTGACGAGGAACCGGCAGGTCATCGTCCCAAGTCAGCGCTTTTCAAAAAGAAGAAGCGAGCCTTGGTTGCAGGCGACGACGAGGCGCGGACCCTTGGCGCCGGACAGGGCCACAGCCGAGCGGGCCTCGCCGGTGACGAGCAGGCCGGACTGGGCGGGTGAGAGCGCGGTGAAGCCACCGCGGCCGTCACCCTTGAGCAGCACGCCGAGGCCGCCGTCGAAGCGGCCGGTGGTCGGCTCCGGGCCGAAGTTGTTGCCGACGCACCAGAGATCGAGTTTCCCGTCGCCATCGAGATCGGTAGCGACAAGTCCGTTGATGGGCGCGATCTGCGCCTCACGCGGGAGCGGGGCGAACTGGAAGGTGCCGTCCTTCTGCTGGAGGAAGACGCCGCTCGCCAGCTCGGTGGCGGCGAGTTTCGTCACAGCAGCGAGCTTGTCCGCCCCGAAGAGGTCGGTGAGCGACGCGGCGGCGTAGGCCTTGTAGGTCGGGAATTTCTTGCTCAGCCACGGGAAGGCGTAGGCCAGCTTGCTGCGGCCGCGCAGGGGCACCAGCGCACCGCTTTCATACTGGGCCTCGATCAGCTGCGTGCGGCCGGCACCATCGAGGTCGCCGACGTAGAGCAGGGTCGGCTCGGCGGCGCTGGCGCGATACTTGGTGTTGAGGCCGGCGTTGCCAGCGACGATGTCGGGCCGGCCGTCACCATTGACGTCGGCGACGGCAAGCGCGCTCCACCAGCCCGTCGCACCCGACACTTCGGCCTTCACGAGGGTCTTGCCGTTATTCTTAAAGACGGAGACCGGGCCCCACTCCGTGGCGACGAGCAGATCGGGGCGCTTGTCGCCATCGAGGTCCGCCCAAACGGCGGCGGTGACCAGGCCGACGTTGCGCAGACCGGGCGCAATGTCATCCGTCACGTCCACCAATTTGCCGCCCACATTGCGATAGAGAAAGCTGCGCGGGGTCTCGGGATATTTACCGGGGACCACGCGGCCACCGACGAACATAACCGCTTTGCCGTCGCCGTCGAAGTCCGCCGCGGCAACCGCACCCGTGCTTTCGCCGTCGGCGGGCAGCGTGCCATCGGGCGCTAGCGTGAACTTGCCGTGGCCGTCGTTGAGATAGAGGCGGTCGTTGAGCAAGGCGTCGCCTTGGTTCTTCTGCACGCCACCGGCGGAGATGAACAGGTCGGGCGTGCCGTCGCCGTTGACGTCGAGGAAAGTCGCGCCGACATCGTCGGCCTCGAGGGCGGCGGTCCAGGGCTGGTCGGCGGCGGATTTGAACGTGCCATCGGCCTGGGCGAGGAACAGTTCGCCGGCCTGACCGGCAGTGCCGGTCACGTAGACGTCGGCGAGCTTGTCGCCGTTGACATCGGCGGTGGCGAGGGCCGGGCCCTGACCGTTGAGACGGCGCGGCAGGAGGCGCTGGCGCGTGAATTCATCGAAGGGCCGGAGCTGGTTGCTGTGCTTGAGACCACGGACGGTGGCGGATTCGGCGAAGAGGGCATCGGTGCGAGCCGGGGTTTTGAAGATCGCGGGCGCGGGCTTGGCGCCTTCGGCGAGCGCGGGTTCGCTGATGGTGAGCAACTGGTCGGCCGGGAGATTTTCCAGCACATGCACCTGGCCACGCGGCCAGCGAACGGTGAGCTTCCTGATGGCGGTGTCGTCGCCGAGGCCGAAGTAAACGAGCGGCGGTTCGCTCGAGGCGATGCCGCGCTCGTTGAAGAGCTGGCGCACCTGCACGCCGGCGGCGGTCTCGATCCTGAGCTCGGCACCGATGCCGTCGCGGTTGGGGGCGCGTCCGGCGAGTTTCAGCACGGCGCGATGGCCGGTGGTTGTGTCGTTGCGCACGATGGTGGGCGGAGCATCGTAGTTGGCGTAGATGAGGTCGAGATCGCCGTCGCCGTCGAGATCGGCGAGCGCGCAGCCAAAGGCGACCGTCTTCTCGTCGAGGCCCCAGTCGGCGGACGCATCGGCGAATTTCAGCCCGCCGAGATTGCGGTAAGCGAGCGTGGTCTCACGGCGGGGCGCGGCGTTTTGCCAGACCTTGGCGCGGGCGGCCAGCGTAGGCGCGACGTTCTGCTTGTCCACGAGGTCGGCGTCGATGAAGTTGCGGATCATGCCGGCGGTGACGAAGGCGTCGAGGCGGCCGTCGTTGTCGAGGTCACCGAGCCGGGCGGACCAGGTCCAGCCGGTGGCGTCCATGCCGGTGAGGTGCGCGGCCTCGGTGAAGCGGTCGGTGCCGGTGTTCAGGTAGACGGCGTTCCACATGTATTGGGGAATCAGCTCAGTGACGCGCTCCATCTCCCAGAGGCCGCGGCCGATCTCCTCCATGCCGGTCATGAACTCGGCGTGGTTGCGGTCGCGCATGTCGGTGATGAAAAAGTCCACGAGCCCGTCGTTGTTGAGGTCGCCCGCATCAGCGCCCATCGAGAAGTAGGTGACGTGCGGCAGGCGCTCGTCGACGATGTCGGCAAAGGTGCCGTCGCCTTTGTTCAGATAGAAACGGTCGGCGGTCTCGAAGTCGTTCGCCACATACAAGTCGGGCCAGCCGTCGTGATTGGCGTCGAGCCAGAGGGCGGTGTGGCCCTGTGTCAGGCCCCAGATGCCGGCCTTCGCGGTGACATCGGTGAAATGCCCGTTGCCGCCGGCCCTGCTGGAGTCGGCGCCGTCGTTGTGGAAGAGAAAGTCGCGGCGGCCCTGCGGGGACTTGGCGAAATCGAGGATGTTGGTGACGAGGTAGCAGTCGAGATGCCCGTCGCGGTCGTAGTCGGCGAAGGTCGCGTGGACGGAGGCGTCCTTGATATCCAACCCGTATTCGTGCGCCCGCTCCGTGAAAGTGCCGTCGCCGTTGTTAATGAAAAGCAGATTGGGCAGATCGTAGCGGCTGACATAAATGTCGGGCCGTCCGTCCTGGTCGATGTCCACGGCAGTGGCGCCGGTGTTGCTCGATACCCCGCCCTCGGGCGGAGGAACCGAAACGCCAGCCCTGCCGGCGACCTCCTCGAACTTGAAGGGGGCGACCTGCCGATAGAGGGCGCAGGGGCCGTTCTTGGAGACGGCGAAAATACCGGGCCGCCCGTCATGGAAGAAATCGGCCACCGCCACGCCGGTCTCGACCGCACCGAGCGTGAGCTCGCGGAAGCGGGCGCCCCACATGCGCGGGTCGTTGAACGTGTTGGGCACCGTCACGCCGATGTCGGCGGGCGCGAGCCGCGTGAAAGCTTTCGCTCCGGGCGCAGGAGCCGAGCGCAGGTTCAGCGGCACGGCCGAGTAGTCGGCGGCGAAGGCGAAAGCCGCCGTGCCGAGCAGCGCGGCGGCGGAAAGCGTGGATCTCAGCATGGGCTCAGAATAACGGGGTGATCAGGGTTTCGTCCAGTCGCGCGTGGGCTGCAACGCGTGATCATAAACGTAGTCGGCGACCTGGATGCCGGCCTCCTGGCCCTTGACGTTGTCGGCCATCACATGGATGCCACCCCAGAGGCGGCTCATGCCGATCTCGTTCCGGCAATCAGAAAGTTTCTTGAATGTGTGCACGGCGCCGGGCAGGCCGTCCGAGGTCGTGGTGAACTCGATGTCATCGGTGCGGAAGTAGCGCTCAAGGATGCGCGAGCCCGCAGCGGAAAACGTGCTGTGTCCCGAGATATAGGAGGGAAACGCCGGAGAGGCCATCAGCGGGATGAAGTCCGGATGCGCCGTGGCGTGCGGATTGATCTCCCTCAGGTGTTCATCGCGGATCGCCGTCTCCGGCCGCCAGGTGCGGTAGAAATATTTGGTGTTCCAGATCGTGATGCCGGCATCGGCGCAGGCGAGATTGAGCAAGGCGAAGAGCCGGGCGCACTCGGCGGTGTTCAGGTTGTTCCGGCGGGCGAGGTCCTGCGCGATGACATTCCAGTGACCGGGCGGTGTGGCCGAGCCGAGGTCGTCAGCCCAGAAGGGTGCGGCCAACGTCTGATACTCGGTGCGCTCGGAGTTGTCACGGGCGCCGATGCGGACGATCTCGGCCAGTTCGTCGGCGACCTGCTGGGAATTCACGGCCGGCGGCGGCGGCGCGCGGAACTGGTCGGGAGATTTCAACACATACGGCGCGACGTTGGCCCAGTGGGGCAACACGGGCGGACGGAAACCGGGAGGCGTCTCGCGCCACAGGCCGGGCTCGCTGCTGCTGAAGGTCCCCTCAATGGGCTTGTTCCAGCCGCTCTTGGCCCGGACAGCGAGAACTGCCTCGGCGATCTTTTTGCCGAAAGCGATGCCGTCGGTCCTGGGCTGGCCATCGGGAATGGCGGCGAGCGCCTGATCGTAGGCGGCCCGGTAATTCTGCGGGTTGGCGGCCTGACCCCACAGCGCGTTGAGCACGGTGATGCTCGCGCTGGCGATCGCTGCGTCCATGTTCGCGCCCTCGGGCGCGGCTTCCTGGCCCTGCCACGGCTGGTGGGTGCGGGTAATGCCGTTAACCGCATCGTAGAGGGCCGCGTGGAAGGCGGCCAGATGGTGTGAGGCAATCGGCGGCGGCGTGCGCGCCAGGCGAATGGCATTAAGCGCCTGCTCGTTCCAGTAGAGGACAGCATTGTCGGCGGCGACGGCCGAGACAACGGTCAGTGTCAGGGCGGCAAGGATGAGACGGGGGAGTTTCATGCGGAGGGCAAGGGGGCTTCGGGTTGAATCGTCGGCGTGGCGGCGGATGGAAGCGGCAGTTAGGGGACATTCCTGAGTGAGTGCAAACCTCGGAGGGGCGAACTGCCGTTATTTCGGGGCGAAAAAGAAACGACCCCGGAGAGCGCCTACTCTCGCCGGGGTCGTAACACCTAAAATATGAACCTGCGGCGAACATGACCATCACCCGCAGAAAGAAAAGCCAGGGGGGACAAAGTGCCGGTGAACAGGGACCAGCCGCGCTCAAGACAGAAAATCCCGGCGCCTTTCCCGACGCGAAAGCAATTCGCCCCCGCTATCCGGCAAACAACCCCATTCTGCTTTTCTCCCGCCGACCCCGCTGCCACTCAAAGCCCCGCTGATGCACTCCATCAGTTTTCAGACCAAGCACCTACCCCAGCAACCTCCATGCAATCCACGCACTCCTCGCGCTCCTTCCTCAACCGGCTCACGGGACTGACCTGTCTCCTCGGCCTCCTACTCCTGCCCTCCGCGCTGTTCGGCCAGGGCTGCGTCATCGCCCGTGGCGGCGGCGCGGCGGCGATCACCGATGGCAGCGGCTATCTTGAGAAAGGCGACTGGCAGCTCAGCCTCGCTCTCCGTCATTTTGATTCCCACCGGCACTTTGCCGGCGATGACGAGCAGACCCAGCGCTCGGACCTGGGCACCGAGGTCTACAACAATTCCTGGTTCTACGACACCACCCTCACCTACGCTTGGTCGAAGCGTCTGAACCTCAGCGTCACGCTCCCGTTCGTGAACCACGACCGGTCCTCGATGTATGAACATCTCGGCAACACCTCCGGCCAGCGCTTCTCCACGCAGGCCTCCGGCATCGCCGATATGCAACTGAGCGCGAGCTACTGGGTGATCGATCCCGACAAGGCCAAGCGCTGGAACCTTTCGGTCGGCGTGGGTCTCAAGCTTCCCACGGGCGACGCCGAGGCGCGGGACATCTTCATCAAATCGACCGGCGGGATCGAACGTTACGTCGACTCCTCCATCCAGCCGGGCGACAGCGGCACGGGCTGCACCGTCTCGCTCCAAGGTTTCTACCACATCAAGGGCAACCTCTCCGCCTACGGCAACGGCTTCTACCTCATCAATCCCGAGGAGCGGAATGAGGTGACCGGTTTCTCGATTCCCGACGGTTACATGGTGCGCGGCGGTCTCGAATACCGCATCGAAGCCATCAAGGGCCTCTCCGCCAGCCTCGGCGTGCGCAACGAAGGCGTCATCGCCCACGACCTCTTCGGCGGCAGTCGCGGTTCCCGCCGTCCCGGTTTCGCCGTCGCGGTCGAGCCCGGCATCACCTACAGCAAAGGCCGTTACAGCGGCACTTTCACGGTGCCGATCGCCGTGCACCGCAATCGCGTGACGACCTTCGGCTCCATCAAGGCCGGCGACGCCGCCTTCGCCGACTATACCTTCAATCTCAGTGTCTCGGTGAAGCTCTGAGCGGCAGGCCGTGCTGGTGGTGGGCGTCGGTTTCCATACCGACGCCTGTCGCCGATGTGGAAATCGGCGACCACCTCGCCTACGCCCCACCCGTCATAAATTTCCCCAGCTGGCCGCGCAGGCTGCGGCTGAGTGGCAGCGTGGCGCCGTCACGCAGCACCACGGTGTAGTCGCCATGCTGCGCAGGCTGAATCTCCCGGATCTGGTCGAGCTGGACGATGGCGGAGTGGTTGATCCGGGCAAACTGCCGGGAGCCAAGTCGCGTCTCAATGGCGCTCATGGTCTCGCGCAGCATCAGGCGGCCGCGACTCACGTCAGGGGGCGACGACGACCTCGTGCAGGGCCAGGGTGAAAATGAGGGGCGTGCCGGGCTCCACTCCCGCCGGCCACTCGTTTTGACCAAAGGAAAGGTCCGGCGGCAGGATGAACATGCCGACGCTGTCCTTGGTCATCATCTGCGCCCCCTCGGCAAGCCCGGGCAGCAGTTCGGAGACCTTGATGCGCCGGTGATCCGCGCCGAGTTGCGGCAGGTCCGTTTTGGCGTCGGCCGTGGTGACCTTGCAGCTGATGACCACGGTGTCGTCCGGGCCCGGACGGGCGCCTTCGCCGCGCGACATGATGTTGTAGGCGAGGCCGCTGTCGGAACGTTCCAGGTGAAGGGTTTTGGCCGCCTCCTTCATGTAAGCTTCCAGCCGGGCCGGATCAGCGAAGTATTCCTGGCCGCCGCCGGCGCTGGTTTCCTTGGCCGCGATTTCCTGCAAGCGGCGGCGGATGTCCGCTTGTAGCACCCTG
>JAHFTH010000272.1 GCA_023269445.1 Lacunisphaera sp. | reverse complement strand
CGTGGTCTTGCGCGAACCCGACCACCTTCATCATCGCCAGCAAGATCTCGCTTTATCCGCAGGAGTATTACGACAACGGCCTGAGCATCGTCACGGTGCCCACGCGCCGCATCGCGCCCGACGCGCTGCCGCCGACGGTCAAGTCGCTCAATTACCTCAACAACATCCTCGCCAAGATCGAGGCGAAGCAGGCCGGCGCGCTCGAGGCCATCATGCTCAACGCGCAGGGCTATGTTGCCGAATGCACCGCTGACAACATCTTCGTCGTGCACAAGGGCGAGATCATCACCCCGTCCTCCTCCGCCGGTGCGCTCAGGGGCATCACTCGCGCCACGGTCTTCGACATCGCGAAGGAACTCAGCATCCCGATGCGTGCGGGCGACCTCACCCGTTATGACGTGTGGTGCGCCGACGAATGTTTCCTCACCGGCACAGGCGCCGAGGTCATCCCCGTGGTTAAGCTCGACGGGCGCGTCATCGGCACCGGCAAGCCCGGCCCGGTCACGGCCCGCGTGCTCACCAGTTTCCGCCAGCGCGTGCTGGTCGAGGGCACCCGGATCTGAGGGTGGTCGCCGATTTCCACATCGGTGACGGCGTCGGTCTTGAAACCGACGCCCACCTTGCCGACACCGCCTCTGCGCTTGCGTCATTCGCCGGCGTCAGGCACAGATTGTGCAGGCAATCAGGGCCTTCCCCGTGATTTGCGTTTCGAGACCGGGGGCACTATCCTGCCTAACACAACTTTCATGGCCAACTCACTCAAATGCGACCTCTGCTCCAAGCCTGCCACTGTTCATCTGACGCAGATTGTTAACAGCAAGATCCACAAGGTGGACCTGTGCGAGGCGTGCGCGCAGGCGAAGGGGGTGACCGATCCCAGCGGCTTCTCTCTCGCGGACCTGCTCCTCAAGGCTTCCCTCAATCCCGAGCCGGCGGGTGATGCGGCGAAGTGCACCGCGTGCGGTTTCACCTCACAGGATTTCAAGAAGGCCGGCCGCTTCGGCTGCCCGTCGTGCTACGAGCATTTCAGCAAGATGCTCGAGCCGATGCTCGAGACCATGCACAAGGGCAACGCCCACACCGGCAAGATTCCCCACCGCGCCGTCGCGCGCAAATCCCACTACGAACGCCTCACCCAACTGGAGACCGAGCTCGATCAGGCCATCAAGTCCGAGCGTTACGAGGATGCCGCGCGCTACCGCGATGAACTCACCCAAGTCCGCGAGTCCGGCGACAAAAAATCCACGTCCTGACATGAAGATCAACGAGCTCATTGATTCGCATTCCGAGCTGACGGATACCGCCGCCAGCAAGAGCGCGGTCGTGCTCATGACGCGCATTCGGCTCGCCCGGAATCTCGCGGGCCAGCCCTTCCCGGGCTGGGCTAAGGAAGCGCAGAAGCGCGAGATCCGCGACCAGTGCATGCAGGCCGTCGCCGCCCTGCCGCAGATGAAGCGCGGCCTCGCCATCCCGGTCGAAAATCTGGACGAGCTACAGAAACAAATTCTCGTAGAGCGGCACTTGATCAGCCGTGAGCTATGCCATGCCAAGACCGGCTCCGGTATCGTCATTAGCAAGGACCAGTCCTGCGTCGTGATGGTGAACGAGGAGGATCATCTCCGCATCCAGGTGCTGCGCTCCGGCTTTCAGTTCAAGAAGGTCTGGAATGCCATCAACACCCTCGACACCGACCTCGAAGAGCATGTGGACTTCGCGTTCAATCCTCGGCTCGGTTACCTCTCGGCCTGCCCGACCAACCTCGGCACCGGCATCCGTGCCTCGGCCATGATGCACCTGCCCGGGCTCGTCATCTCCAGCCAGATGGAAAAGGTCGTGCGCGCCGTCAACCAGCTCGGCATGGCGGTGCGCGGGCTCTTCGGCGAGGGCTCCGACGCCAGCGGCAGCATCTTCCAGATTTCCAACCAGACCACGCTCGGCGAAAGCGAGGAGGGCATCATCAAGCACCTGCACGGGGTGCTGAACACCATCATCGAGCAGGAGCTCAATGCCCGCCAGAAGCTCCTCGAGACCGACCCGAACAAACTGTCCGACAAGATCGGCCGCGCCTTCGGCATTTTGCAGAACGGCTACCTGCTCAACTCCGGCGAGGCCATGAACCTCCTATCGCTCATCCGCCTCGGCATCGACCTGAACGTGTTCCCCGACACGCAGCGCGCCGTCGTGGACCGCCTCTTCATCGAGTGCCAGCCCGGCCACGTCCAGCACGCCGCGAAGGGCGCCTTCGATCCCGCCCAGCGCGATGTGCTGCGGGCCGGCCGTCTGCGGTCTGAATTTGCTAAATTGACCGCACCTGACTTCACTTCCGCCTCCAAGTAGCCGATTAGACCCAGCCACCACTCATGGAACCAATGAACAATTTCACGCCCCGCGCCCAGCAAGTGCTGGCGCTTGCCCGCAAGGAAGCCGACCGCTTCCACCACAACTATGTCGGCACCGAGCACCTGCTGCTCGGCCTGATCAAGCTGGGGCAGGGTGTGGCCGTGAGCGTGCTCCAGAAAATGGGCATGGACCTCGAGACCGTGCGCGCCGAGGTGGAGAAACAGGTCGGCATCGGCCAGGAATCCAAGACCCCCGTCGGCAGCATCCCCTACACGCCCCGCGTGAAGAAGGTGCTCGCCCTCGCCGGCAAGGAAGCCAAGGCGCTCAACCATTCCTACGTCGGCACCGAACACATTCTGCTCGGCCTGCTCCGCGAGGGTGAGGGCGTGGCCGCCCGCGTGCTCAAGACCCTCGAGGTCGACATCGAGCGCACTCGCAACGAGATTCTCCGCGAACTCGATCCCCAGTTTTCCTCCGGCCAGGGCGGCGAAGGCGGCCACGGATCGGGCGGTGGCGAGGAAGTCGCCCCGCGCGGCAGCGACGACAAGAAAGAGGTCAAGACCCCGGCCCTGAAAGCCTTTGGCCGCGATCTCACCGAGCTGGCCCGCAAGGGCGAGATGGACCCCGTCGTGGGCCGCAAGAACGAGATCAGCCGCGTCATCCAGATTCTCTGCCGCCGCACCAAGAACAACCCCGTGCTCGTCGGCGAGGCCGGCGTGGGCAAGACCGCCATCGTCGAGGGCCTCGCGCAGGAAATCGCCAAGGGCAATGTGCCCGAGATTCTCGCCGAGAAAAAGGTCATCACCCTCGACCTCGCCCTCATGGTCGCCGGCACCAAATACCGCGGTCAGTTCGAGGA
>JAHFTH010000289.1 GCA_023269445.1 Lacunisphaera sp. | reverse complement strand
GCGGCGACACCGGGCCCGCGGTTGCGTTGATCGCCGGCGACGCCGTAGGCGCCGTTGACGATGGCGGGGTCCATCGGGCGGTTGAAGAAGACGATTTTGCCGGCGAGCTTTTCGCGGCCGAGTTGCTCGACCTCGGCGAGCGATCGCACCTCGACGACCTCGGCGTAGGCGCGGCCGGGCGCCGAGCCGCCGAGCGCCACGGCCGTCAGCGAGCGGGGCAATCCGCTGACGCTGACCTTGACGAACGTCTCGCCGCGCTCCCAATGCGGCACCATCACGTCCTGCTTGTAAACGCGGTCGAGGCGGAGGGCGGTGAGCGTTTGCTCGCCCCAGACGACGGCGCGCTCGAGCGACTTCGAGCCCGCGAGCCGGCCGGGCGCCTTCGTGACGAGGGCGCGGAGGTTTTCGTAGGCCTGGCCGCGGGCGAGCGCCTCGGTAAAAATGCGTTTCAACGTGGCCTCCTCGGGCGACGAAACCTGTGCGCGGCCCACGACCGGGCTCAGGCCGAGGGCGGTGCAAACAAGCAAACTGACAACCAAGAGAGGGCGGAGGACGGTGCGCATGGAGCGGGAGAATTTCGTTGCGGCGCGCGCGACTCAAGCGGCGAATCGCGGATGCGTTGTCGGCGTCGCACCGGAGACGCCGCCAAAACTCCTCCAAACCGAATGGCCACAAAAAGGCACGAAAATGCACAAGAACCAGGAGACTTTATACCAGTTACTAATTACATTTAGACTATACAAACGCCGCGAAACCGCTCAAGATGCGGCATGGCAAGAACCCTTCGCATCCTCGGCCAGGCCCGGCTGGCCAAACTCGCCGCCGTGTGGGACCAACCGCAGCCCGACTGGGCGCGGCGGCGGCTCCAGGTGATCCGGCTCGCCGCCCAGCACGAGCTCAGCGCCGCGCAGATCGCGGCGGCCACCGGGGTGTCGCGGGCCAGTGTCTTCAATTACCTCGCCGCGTTCGAGGCCGAGGGCGTGGCGGGCCTGCTGCGGCGCGGCCACAGCGGCGGCCCCAAACCCACGGTGCGCGGGGCGGCGCGCAAGGCGTTCGTTGCGCAGTTGCGCCGGGGCCGGTTCCGCCGGGCGAAGGAGGCGCAGGCCTGGATCCGGGGCCGCACGAAAAAGTCGTTGGCCTTGAGCAGCGTCTATACGATTCTGCGCAAGGCCGGCGCGAGGCTGAAAGTGCCGCGCAAGACCCACGCGAAGAAAAAGCCCGCCCAAGCGAAGGCCTTTCCCCAAGAACTGCCGGCGAAACTCACGGCCGCCACCGTCGAGGCGGGCGCGCGGCCGGTGCGCCTGTGGGTGCTCGATGAACACCGCTACGGCCTGCTGCCGGTCATCCGCCGCTGCTGGGGCCTGCGTGGGGTGCGCGTGCACGTGCCTTACGCCACGCGCTACGAGTGGGGCTACCTGCACGAGGCCCTGGAGGTCGACGAGGACAACAAGGTGGAACTGCTCTTCACTCCGACCATCAACCAGGACATCCACGCGCTGTTCCTACGCCAGATCGCCGAGTCCGATCCGGCCGCCTGGCATGTGGTCATCCAAGACCGGGCCGGCTTCCATCTGGCCGCCGGCGATGCCCGGCTGCCCGCCAACCTGCGCCTGGTGCCGCTGCCGCCCTACAGCCCGGAACTGAACCCGGTGGAGAAACTCGGCGACTTGGTGAAGGACGCGATCTGCAACCGGCTGTTCAAAAAACTGCGCACCCTCGAGGACGCGATTCTCGCCGAATTGGAGCCGCTGCGCCGCAGCGGGGCGCGCGTTGCCCAATTGATCGGCGACGGCTGGTTGCTACAGCAAGCAAACGCTGGCGCGCCGAAGTAAAGTCTAATTGTGCTTAATAATTGGTATTAACGGGTTAGGAAAGAAAATCTCCACTGGTGGTTGAGCTGCTCCAATACCAAGAATGGGAAGGACAACAGAAGGAGAAGTAAACTGTCGGACAGACAGGGCCTGAAGTCATGTCCCCCGTTGTTCGCCTGCCGCTCTCTTTCCATTTTACCAGCCGGTCAACGCCAAGCGTTGACTACGGCCGATGCGTCAAGAGTGCGGGCCGAATTTCGGCTCACGCCGAAATGGGTTTGACCAGTCACCGCCGACAATGGCGAGATGCTCCCAGATGTTTCTGCCAACTGGGCTTATTCTGGATTATAGTGCCGGATGAATTCCCTGGTGTGTTTCATGCGGAGATCGAGCTTGGCTGTCTCTGTCAAATTATCGCTTAGCGCTTTGCGGGCTCGCATCTCGCAGTCGGCTAAGCCTCGCTCAGCATTAAACGAAATGTGGCGAAACTGATGCTTATCTGCCCAATTTAGGCAGAATGGAATTGCAGTCGAGCCTCGTAGAGGAACCAAAGCCTTGACGATGTAATTCGGAAATTTGTCGAGGGCCGATTGGAACTGAGGCAAGGCAACGACGGAGTCGTGAAAACTAAAACTGAGCCAATCTTGGCGGCCTTCCAGCCGATAGGCGTCAACTAGCGCCTGTCCAACGTATGCGTTTGCATCTGGATCAGCGTAAAACTCGCCGTGTGAAATTGCGCCGCGAAGCATGCGCGAAGGGCCCGTAATCACCGCGTTCATGAACTCCCCGCATACGCGGAGCATCGTTTGAAAACATGCGTCGGAATCATCCCGTGAGTAAAACACGATGGAGTCAGAAAAATTGATGAAGCCGATTTCCGAGGTCGCAAGCGTGACGGACATATCTGGATGAACGACACTCCCGGGAAGACTCGCGCGGATCATCAAATTCAAGAATCCGCGCACGTAGGTAAACACTTCAGCCGACCCCTCAGCCTCAAGCCACGAGCTGAAGCCCAGCAGATCAAAAAAAGCTACGAATCTCTTTCCGTCTTTTACAAGCATTGGGATGGCGTTTAGAAACCGCAATGTGTTCGGGCAATACAAATTCGGTAAAACCGATTTTCGTAAGCCCCGTGCTTCGCTTTCAGCTTCGCAGGGCAGCCTTCGCCTACGCTGCGCTGCGGCGAAGGCTGGTGCTCGGGACAGGACTTGAACCTGCACGCCTTGCGGCAACGGCTTCTAAGACCGTCGTGTATGCCATTCCACCACCGGAGCGGATCGAATTTTCGAATGCAGATTGCCGATTTTCGATTGCCGGAGGCAAGCGGCGAATCTGGACGACAGCGTCGCCGGAGCGGCCGCTTGCAACCGCATGACTTGGGCACTTGGAACGCGCTCCTGTCC
>JAHFTH010000106.1 GCA_023269445.1 Lacunisphaera sp. | reverse complement strand
CGGCGGTCGATCTGGCCGTGGACAAAATAGTCATAGAGATCGAGCAGTTCCTGATCAAATTCCTGGGCGGTGCGACGGTTCATGGGGTTCCTTGCGGGGGGTGGAAGGGATGAGCGACAGAGGGCAGCAAAGCTCGATTTCGGGCGGACGCAAATCGTCTGCGACGGCCAGCTCCCTGGGCCTTGGAGGAACAGAGCGACTGGCTTCAGGTCTGGTTCAGACTCTATGCGGACATCCAAGTCGACGATGGGGTGTGAAGTCTTCGTGAATGTCGCCCGCTGGCGGGCCGGCACCGGTGTTGCCTTGCTGGGGTCGTTCGTCGCCCGCAACTTGTTCCTATGAGTGGCTGCCGTCATCTCCGACTTGAAGTGCTGGCTGTCCTGGCCCTCCTCATCGGAGTTGAGGCCCGGGCCGTTGGACTTTCCGATGCGACGCCCGCATCCCGTCGAGCGTCGTCGTGGATCACCGAGGTGCTGGCGGAGAAACTCCCGAAGTATGTGGCGCACACGTCCGATGACTCGGTTGTGGTCACGCAATCCACCGAGGCGGCCGTGGAACGGGATGGTGTCCTCAATCTGCCGAAGCTGTCCGTGCGTCCGGTCATGAAGGAGTCTCCCGCTGACTATGCGTTTCTCACGGCCCAGGGTCGCATGGACCTCGCCGTGAAAAGCCACCCGGGATTGCGCATCGGCAATCTCTTGGGATTAAACAACGGTATCGCGGCATATATGCAGATGGAGGAACAGGAGGTGAGGGCCAAGGCCGCTCTCTACCACCGGGTCGAACGGGCTTTGCTGGATGACAGTGCGGATTCCCGAGAGACGATGCGTATGATGGAATCAGCCTTGGGACGGGCAAATGCCGATTGGCTGAAAAACTATCCCGATCGGTGAGGAGGTCAGGCCGGTCCAAAGCCCGACGGGGCGGATCATTTTTTAAGACCTGAAACCAAGAAGCCGGTCCGGTTGGCCTGAAATCGGCTACCAAGGAATATCGTATGGAGCCACCCGCTGACATCCCGCTGGAAAGCCTGCCCGTCAAACCGATCTGCCTCGGGCTGACCTGCTGGCGCTGGGAGTCAAAACGAACGCAGGCGATCACCCAGCTCGCGCAACGTCTGGGCGTGACGGTGAAGCTCACCGAGAAGATCCGCGGCCTGCACCGGGAGATCGAGGCCCAGGTCTCGGGTCGGAACACCGACCGCTTCATCGGCGAATTTGTCCGTCACTGCTAAGGTCGCACACCCTGCCGGCTCCGGCGCGCGTATTGCGGCAAGCCGCGCCTTAGCTTTTGGCCGGCTTCAGCTTGATGACGCTGCGGATTTTTTCGAGGAGGGCGGCCGGGGTGAAGGGTTTCATCAGCGTGCCGCTGGCCCCGAGGGTGGCGATATCGCCCATGACGGCGTGATCGGTGGGCGAGGTGAGCATGAGCACGGGAATATCGGCCAGCTCCGGCGTGGCTTTCAACCGTTCGAGCATGTCCACGCCGTTCATGACGGGCATCGCGACGTCGAGGAGGATGAGGTCGGGCCGGGCCCGCTCGATGGCGAAGAAGCCATTGAAGCCGTTGCTCGCTTCATTCACCTCGCAGTCAAAGGCGCTCAAGGTTTTCTCGACCATGAGCCGCAAGCCCTTGGAGTCATCGATGGTGAGGATGGTGGGACGCATTGGCGGGTCAGTGCATAGGGATCCTGCACCAGAGGCAATGCTTGTTGGACCGAGACCGGGCAAGTTGTGTCTCCGGTCGTTGACTCAGGTGCGTCCGTTCGTATCACTCGGGCATGCGAGATTCCCTACGACCCAATAGTCAGTTGATGTTGGCCGGGCTTGGCGTGTTGTTGCTGGCCGGGTGTCATTCGGCCCCGGTTCCGCCGGCCAAACCCGCCGTTCCTGCCGCGAAACACGTTCGCACGGCCTCGGAAGATTCCGGCGGCGTGTTGCTGAAGGAACAGGCCGCTTACGATGTGGGAGCCTGCGAGTTGGACCTGCAGATTTTCCCTGAGAAAAAATCAATTGCCGGCACGGCGACGCTCGAGGTGCTGGTGCGCGATCCCCTCGAGTGGCTCGTGCTCGACCTCGATCCGCGGTTCAGCGTGGCGCAGGTGCGGATCCGCACCGATGGTGGGGCGGCGACCACGGCGGCCTTCGAATGGCGCGGGGCGCGGCTGTGGCTCTATCTGGGCGGCAGCAAGCCCGCGGGCACGAAATTGGTGGCGGCCATTGACTACGGCGGCGTGCCGCAGGAGGCGGTGCGCGCGCCGTGGGACGGCGGCTTTACCTGGAGCAAGACCAAGAGCGGGCAGCCGTGGATCGCCACGACCTGCGAAACCGAGGGCGCCGATCTCTGGTGGCCGTGCAAGGACCACCCGTCGGACAAACCCGAGTCGTTCACCCTGCGCATCCGTGTGCCCGAGCCGCTGGTGGTGGCGTCCAACGGCCGGCTGGTCGAGGTCGTGCCGCACGGCGACGGCACCCGCACCTACCACTGGCACACCGCCTTTCCGATCAGCAACTACAACATCGCGCTCAACATGGGGCCCTACGAGACCGTCTCCGGCCCCTACCGCAGCGTGACGGGCGAAACCATCCCGGTGACCTTCTGGGTGCTGCCGGAAAGCCGCACCGCCGGCGAGAAGCTGTTCCCCGAGATGCTGGCGCACCTCAACTTCTACGAACGCGTGCTCGGACCCTATCCGTTCCGCACCGAGAAATACGGCGTCGTCGAGACGCCGCATCTGGGCATGGAGCACCAGTCCATCATCGCCTACGGTAACAAATTTCGCGGCGGTCCGCTCGGCTACGACTGGCTGCACCACCATGAGCTTGGCCACGAGTGGTGGGGCAACCTCGTGACGGTGTCCGACTGGCGCGACTTCTGGATTCACGAGGGCCTGTGCACTTACATGCAGGCGCTTTACGCCGAGGAGCGCGAGGGGCCCATGGCCTACCATGCCGCCATTTATGCCGATCGGCGCACGATCAAGAACGTCACCGCCGTTGTCCCGGCTGCACCCACCTCCCAGGCGGCGATCGAGGACACGCTCGGCAACGAAGTATACAACAAGGGCTCTTGGGTGGTGCACATGCTGCGCTACCTCGTCGGCAAGGACACGATGCTGACCACCCTCCGGCGCTTTGCCTATCCGACCGAGGCGGCCGAGCGCAGCACCGATGGCAGCGCCTGCCACTTCGTGACCACGGCCGATTTCATCCGCACGGCCAATCAGGTTTCAGGTCGCGACCTCGGCTGGTTTTTCAACTTCTATCTTTTCCAGCCCAAGCTGCCGAAGCTCGTCTCGACGATCGAGGGCGACAAGCTGGTGCTGCGCTGGGAGACGCCCGAGGGCTACCCGTTCCCCATGCCGCTGGAAATCGAGGTGGACGGAAAGACCGAGCGCATCGAGATGCCCGGTGGTCGGGCCGAACTCAGTGCCGCCAAGTATGGCCACGCGCGACTCGACCCCAACCTGTGGATCTTGAAGGAGAGCCGCCTCATCGACGTCTCGCCCCCGGGTCTCACGCCCTGATTCACTGGCTGGACTTCATCTGGCCCTGCCAGGTCAAGGTGCGTAAGTGATGGTGCGCAGGCTGGCGACGCCCGTCACGGTGATCGTCATGCCCCGGGTGTAGCGCGTGGGATAGGTCTCGCCCGCGACGGTGGTGACGGCCTTCACATAATTGGTCGCACCGACGAGCTGGGCGTATTCCACGGAGGAGACGCCATACTCCAGATAATATTGGTCGGCCGCGGCCGACAGCTGGCGAATGGGGCACATCACGGCTTTGTCCTGACTGGAGGCGCGGACCTTTTGGAAAGCTGAGTAGGCGAGCACCGCGAGCACGACGACGATGACACCCGTGATGAGGAGAATTTCCCGGCCGGCGAAACCCTGTCGGGATGGCTGCATGGCGGGATCACTTAGCCGTGGAAAACTGCTTACTCAGCCACTTCTTGGGCAGGTCGATATTGAAATACAAGGTGAGCTCGTTGCCGGACCGGGGATCCTTGACCTGCATGACATCGAATTCACTGCCCTCGTGCTGCACCAGGGACTGGCCCAGCACGTCCAGTCGCAGGATTCGCAACACGGAATATTCCTCGTCCACGCTGATCACCTGGAAGGCGGTGGCAAAATCCCGTCCATCGCCGCTGCGCAAAATCGAATCCACGATGCTCATCCACTCCTGTCGTGTCTGGTCGGCGTTGGGCATGTCCCCGGCGGCCCGGTAGGCGGAGGCCACGAGGATCAGGAGCTCGATATTATACTTGGACACCGCGAGCCCCTTTTGGGCCTCGGCGATGGCTTGGGCGAATTCATCCTTGGCGAGCAAGGCCTCGGCGGATTTCAGGAAATCCCGGCTTTTGAGGTCATAGGGATTATAATCCGCCGAGGCCGCGTAGGCCAGGCGCTGCTCGGTCGCCTGGGCGGCCCGGGCCTCCCGGTCCATGGGCGCCGGTGCGTCCTGGGCCGGCAATGAGCCGAGGGAGAGAACGGTGATCAGGGCGAGCGAACGGAGGGTGGATGGCTGCATGTGGCGGTGGGTGCTGACGAATGCCTAGGCGAACCCCGCGGCCAAGACCAGTCCGATACTAGGGCTGGTTCCGGTCCTTGGGCGCGTCTTCCAGCAGCACGGTCAGCTCCTTGGGATGGGTTCGCTCGGCGACATGGTCACTGGCCAGCGTGCGGATTGTCCAACCCCGGGCTTTGGCCCGATGCCAGTTATTGTCACTCTCCGCCCGCTTTTCCACGCTCTGGCCGGCGGGAACAAAGGCAACGTAGGTCACGGGCAGGAGCTTCGTCGCAGGATTCTTGTAAGAGACCGGTTCGGAGAAGGTCTTGTAGGATTGCGGCACGTCGCGCGGGGCGGGCTTGCTGGCATCCAGCCACGAAAACTGGACTTGGCCGTCCACCACCTTGTGCTCGGGGGAGAAAGGTCCCCACACGTCAGTGGCGCTCATGCCGTCGTCGGGCACGGCGGCATCGAGAAAGATGACATGGCTGATACGCTCGGGGATGCGGTCCATCACCCCGGTGATCACCATCCCGCCATAACTGTGCCCGACCAGGACCACGTCGTGCAGGTCTTCGAAGAGGATGACATTGACGATGTCGTTGATGTGCGTGGTGAGATTGATGTCCCGATTGGCGAGGTGCACCTTCTCGCCGAGACCGGTCAGGGTGGGTCGGTAGACGGTGTGGCCGTTGGCGGTCAGAAGCTTGTCGACCACCTTCCAGTCCCAGCCGCCGCCGGTGGCGCCATGGACGATGACGTAGGTGTGGGGCGGCGCAGCCGGAACCGGTTCGGCGGCGAAAGAGGGTGTCAGCAATACGCCGAGCAGGCAGGCGAGACTCAGGCACGAGAGTAGACGTGAACCAAGGTGGAGGGAAAGCATGGCCCCAGTGGAGTCACGCCCGGCCTTTTGGCAATACAACGCCGCCCTCAGTGCGGGCCCGGCTGACTGGGTGCTTTATCGAGAGTCACGACGTGCCGCCTTAAAGCTGGCCCTCAATCGCTACGGCCCTGTCCGCATCTGCGCTAGCGATCCAAGCTTCCATTCGATCAATATTAATGGTCGTGGCTCCTGGAGCGAACACATCAGAAGGAGCACTTCGGCATATGAGATATATAAGTTCGGTGATGCTCCAAACAGCTACACCGAGATTACGGCAAAGCTGCATTGTATCATCACTCAATCTATAGGTTGTAACTAGGAGCAGTTGCATTGGCGAAAGCAGTTTTATTCCCGCGGCTTTTTGCCACATGCCAGAATCACTCCTCTGGATAAGCCAAGCTCCAATCAATTCTCGAGTATGTGCCGGTGAGATCGTGCTAGGAATGCCGCCAGCTATATTTCCTTCGTTTGCTTTACACGACGCGATGATGTGCAATTTCTCTCCAGTTTTTTGAACAGTGGCAATCATGTCCGGAGCGCAGCACCAACTTTCGAGCTCCAATATCGGTTGTGTGGCAAAACAGTCGACCCCTTGATCGAAACTTCGGCGTGTCGCCCGACATGATTCATACTGTTGCTTCAGAAGAATTGCCGCAATGGCCTCAAGCTTTAGCCCATCACCGATTCCGGTCAGATAAGTGCGGATAGTATCCGCAAGACGAACTCGTTGTAGAAATGCATCCTGCGCTCCACTGTTACGCAGAAATTCCAGTAACCCCATTACTGAATATTCTGGTTTTCCACCTGCGGCATCAGGTTTCGTCGTTAATACAGCATTAGAAATTTTTGCTTCCTCTTTTAGAACTTTGAGACGACGCGCATCAAGACTAGCGGCAATACGATCTAACACCACGCGCTTAGTGTCGTCTGCTGGCGAATCAGCGTCCGGACATATTTCTGCTTTTTGGGAAGCATTTAAATTTAGAGAGACTGCAATAAAATCAGTAAGCAATTGGCTTCCACTATCGATTGGTAAGGCGACAAACGCATCAACCACTCGCTCGTCATCTACTAATGATGCCATGGGCGGTAAAATGGGCTCAAGTAATCTTATCAATGATACTCTTTAGATCTAGAGCTTCCTTGCTAAGTTCTCCAAGGAGAGTGGCTGAGGCTGCTGGAGATTCTTGCATCTCTGATTTCGAAACGGATTTAAGTCCGTTGATGTATCCTTTTAGGCGTTGTTCCAATCGTCCCATTTTACGCAATTCGTAAAGCTCATGAGCTTTAGGAAAATCACCCTGCTCTAAATTACTTTCGATTTCAGGGTCCCGCCTTTTAAGCATATCGCGAAAGCGTCGAACCACCCCTTCGGCCGAATCTTCCGGGGTCCAATCTTCTTCCGATTCACCAAACAGTCCGGGTTGGGCGAGACCAAGTTGTCTAACTACATAATCAAAGAAAGCGCGAGCGTGAGCCTCGTTAGTGAAAGTTTGATCTGTATCGGACCACCCCAACCATTGACGAATATCGGGTGAGCGTGTTGCTTCTGCGAAAGTATTATAGGTTAATCTGTGCTGACGTAACTTTCGTTGCTCTTCGTATTCCCTAAAACTGCGATATAGCAAGTGAGCACGATAATCGCGCATCACAGAACTTAATGGTTGTCCAAAGCGCTCTGCGACTTGTTGAGGCGTCATTCCTTGCTCGTCGATGAGACGAGCAAGGAACTCGTAACGACTGGCAGGCTCCCATTGCTGAATTCCGGTTAAGTGACGTATTCCGATATACTGTAGGGCTGCATTTCTGTATGTCTTAAGTTGAGCCTCGCCTCCGGAAATTGGCAGTCCATCTAGCACATAGCAGGGAAGAGTCTGTATTGTCGCCAATACATTTGGCTTTACCGATTTGGGTGCTGCCACGATCGTTTTTACAGCAGAAAGTCTTCGATTCCCCTCCAAAACGATAAAACGAGAACCGTCATAAGGGGCGACTATCAGTCGATCATTGCGTAAAAACCCCAGTGCCGAGATTGATGTCATCAGGCCCTCGATTTTAAATCGCGGTTCGTTTTTAAATGTTTGCAGTAACCTTTCTTGAATAGGGCCTGTTCCAATCTGGTCCGCCGGAGTGTCTATAAGGTCCTGAGCGACATGCTCCATTAATCGTAGGTTGCCCGAGTCTAATAGCAGACGACTCGGTTCAATCTCGTCATCATGTCCGCTCGCTTCAATGGCCATTCATCTAGCTAAGACGAAAAACCAGTCTTTGTAAACCGCTAGTTAGTTCAACCGAACAGTATCCACTGGCTTCGCCAAAGCTAAGAAGAGGCAAGTTGCGAATCTCAGCCGACCCACGCCCGCGCGTTGTAGAATAATTTCATCCATGGGCTGTCCTCCGGCCAGTCCTTCGGTGACCAGCTCATGCAGGCGGAGCGGAAGACGCGTTCCGGGTGCGGCATGATGATCGTGACGCGGCCCGTGGTCGTGGTCAGGGCGGTCATGCCGAGCGGGGAACCGTTGGGATTGAGCGGATAGAGCTCGGTGGTCTGGTGGTGGTTGTCCACGAAGCGGGCAGACACGAGGCCGGAGGCGCTGAATGACTCGGCGGCGGCGCGATCGACAAACTCCGCATAGCCTTCGCCGTGCGCGGTGCAGATCGGGATGACCGAGCCGGCCATGTCCTTGAAGAAAATACTGGGGCTTGGCTCGATCTTCACGGACACGAAGCGGCCCTCGTAGCGCTCGCTCTGGTTCTGCACGAAGCGTGGCCAGTGGCCGGCGCCGGGGATGATGGACTTGAGATTGCTCATCATCTGGCAGCCGTTGCACACGCCGAGGCCGAAGGTGTCCTCTCGCGCAAAGAACGTGGCGAACTCGGCCCGGGCGCGTTCGTTGAACAGCGCGCTCTTGGCCCAGCCCTCGCCGGCGCCGAGCACGTCACCGTAACTGAACCCGCCGCACGCGGCGAGGCCGCGGAAATCCTTCAGGCTGACGCGGCCGCTGAGAATGTCGCTCATGTGAACGTCCACGGCGCGGAAGCCCGCGCGGGTGAACGCCGCGCCCATCTCGACCTCGCCGTTGACGCCTTGCTCACGGAGGATCGCGACGGAGGGTTTGGTTTTGGCGCTTTTGGCGGCCATCGCTCCGAGATCGAACGTGATTTTGGGGGTGATGCCCGGGTCGGCCTTGTCGAGCCGGTGCGCCTGTTCTTGGGCGGCGGCCTTCGGGTTGTCGCGCATCGTGGCGATGCGGTGGGTGACGTCGGACCACCAGCCGCGCAGCGTGATGAGACTTTCGTTGAAGATCTCGCGGCCCGACTGTTTCACGCGGAGAGCGTAGTGGGAATTCAGCGTGCCGAGGCGGGCGACGCAGGCCTTCAGGCCGTTTTCGCGCAAGGCGAGATAAACGTCGTCGAGGTTTTCTTCGCTCACCTGGATGACGGCACCGAGTTCCTCGTTGAACAGCGCGGCGAAGGGCTCGTGCAGGTGCGGTAGTTCGAGATCCACGCCGGTGTGTCCGGCGAAGGCCATCTCGGCGACGGTGGCGAGCAGGCCGCCGTCGGAGCGGTCGTGATAGGCGAGGAGCTTTTTGTCCCGACCGAGTTGCTGGATGACTTTCCAGAAATTCTTCAGATCGGTGGCGCTGTCCACATCCGGCGTGGCCTCACCCATCTGCGAGACGACCTGCGCGAGGATCGAGCCGCCGAGGCGGTTCTTACCCCGACCGAGATCAATGAGGAGCAACACGGAATTCTCCACCGGCTGAAGTTGCGGCGTGAGCGTGAGGCGGATGTCGGCAACGGAGGCGAAGGCCGAGACGATGAGCGAGATGGGCGCGGTGACGCGTTTTTGCGTGGGGCCGTCGTGCCAGACGGTGGACATGCTCATCGAGTCCTTGCCGACGGGGATGGTGATGCCGAGGGCGGGGCAAAGCTCCATGCCGACGGCCTGCACGGCGGTGTAGAGATCGGCGGCGTCGCCGGGGACGGCGGGCGCAGCCATCCAGTTGGCCGAGAGGTTCACCTTGCCGAGATCGCCGATCTGCGCGGCGGCGAGATTGGTGATGGCTTCGCCGACGGCGAGGCGGGCCGAGGCCGCGGCGTTGTTGACCGCGACGGGCGTGCGTTCGCCCATGGCCATGGCCTCACCGGTGTAGACGTCAAAGGTGGCGGCGGTGACGGCGCAGTCGGCGACGGGCACCTGCCACGGGCCGACCATCTGGTCGCGGGCGATCAGGCCGCCGAGCGTGCGGTCGCCGATGGAAATGAGAAAGGTTTTGTCGGCGACGGTGGGGTGGGAGAGGACGCGCTTGGCGGCCTCAAGGATCGTGACGCTGCGCAGATCGAGCCGGTGCTGCGGGCGCGCGAGCGAGGTCTCCTTGCGGTGCATGCGCGGCGGTTTGCCGAGCAGCACCTCGAGCGGCATGTCGATGGGCGTGTTTTTGAAATGCGGATCCTCGACGACGAGCTTCTTTTCCGCGGTGGCCTCGCCGACGATGGCGAACGGCGCGCGCTCGCGCTCGCAGAGTTTTTTAAACGTTTCGATGCGATCGGCCGGGACGGCGAGGACGTAGCGTTCCTGCGATTCGTTGCACCAGAGTTCGAGCGGGGACATGCCCGGTTCGTCGTTCGGGAGTTTGCGCAGGTTGAATTTGCCGCCGCGGCCGCCGTCGTTGACGAGTTCCGGCAGAGCGTTGGAGACGCCACCGGCGCCGACGTCGTGGATGAACGAGATGGGGTTGTCCGCGCCGAGGGCCCAGCAGCGGTCGATGACCTCCTGGCAGCGGCGTTCCATCTCGGCGTTGTCGCGCTGGACGCTGGCGAAATCGAGGTTCTGGTCGCCGGAGCCGCTGGCCATGGAGCTGGCCGCGCCACCGCCGAGACCGATGAGCATGGCCGGCCCACCGAGGACGACGAGTTGGTCGCCGGGATTGATCGCGCCTTTCTGGACGTGCTCGGCGCGGATGTTGCCGAGCCCGCCGGCGAGCATGATGGGCTTGTGGTAGCCGCGCAGCTCGGAACCCTGCGCGCCGGGCACCTGTTGCTCGAAGGTGCGGAAATAGCCGTTGATGGCGGGGCGGCCGAACTCGTTGTTGAACGCCGCGCCGCCGAGCGGGCCCTCGATCATGATGTCGAGGGCGGAGACGATGCGCCCGGGTTTGCCGTTATCTTTTTCCCAGGGCTGGACGGCGCCGGGCAAGCGGAGATTCGAAACAGTGAAGCCCACGAGGCCGGCCTTGGGCT
>JAHFTH010000271.1 GCA_023269445.1 Lacunisphaera sp. | reverse complement strand
TGCTCGCGGTGCCGCCGTCGGGATAAGTGTAAGTGATCACGACCCGGTCGCTGGTGCGATCGAGGCGCGTGACGGTGAGGCCGTTGGCGGCAGCGTCCTTCATCAGGTCGGCCGACTCCGGCAATTCACGGAGATAGACGAGGTGGCTGACATCCGGCAGTTCACCGGCCGGAACCGCGGGCGTGGCGGCTTGATCGGCGGCGAAGGCGGGCGAAACGGCGAGGCTCAGGAGGGCGAGAACAGAGAGGATTTTCATGGCGGGAATAGGTTGGCTATGTCCCAGACATTACACCCGAAACTTTGTGCCGTCAAAGAGCCGGGCCCGGGAAAAATGGAATCCGGAGTTGACAGGCCCCGATGTGTCCTATTGTAGTAATACACTATGGAACCCCTTGGTGAGTCCTGGACGGTTGAATTTCACTCCGGCATCCCCGTCTACCGGCAGATCATCCACCATGTGCAGTCGGCGATCACGGCCGGCCGGCTCAAGGAGGGCGACCAGCTGCCCACCATCCGCGCCCTGCACCAGCAGCTCAACGTCAACCCCAACACCGTGGCCAAGGCTTACCGCGAACTGGAGCACCTGCGCCACATCGCGACGGAGCATGGCAGCGGCTGCTTTGTCTCGGCCCCGCCGGCGGCTCCGAAACTGTCGACCCGCGAGACCCGGGCCAAGGTCGACGAACTCAGCGCCCGCTTTGCGGCCGAGGCCCGCAGCCACGGCATTCCCCTCGAACAAATCATCCAACAACTCAACCAACTGAAATCCCATGCCTGACCCCACCCCCAGTAAATTCACCCAGAGCTGGCTGCTGTTCACCACGTCGCTCCAGGTTGTCCGCCAAAACAAGAAGCTGCTCCTTTTCCCGATCGTGACCTCGGCCTGCTCCGTGGTGATCATGCTCTTCTTCTTCGCCCCCGCCCTGCTCTACCCGAGCGGCCACACCCTGCAGGAGACGGCACATTGGGAGACCCTCGGCCATCAGCTGGGCTTCGACTTTGCGGGCGGCCGTTCGGCCGTGCACCCCAATGGAATCTTCTACGGCTATCTCGCCATGGTCTACGTGGTGTCGATGTTCCTCGCGACGTTCTTCAATGCCGCCTTCTACAACGAAATCCTGAAAGCTCTGGCGGGGCAGCCGGTTTCCGTCCGATCCGGTCTGGCCTCGGCGTGGTTCCGGGTGCGCTCGATTTTGATGTGGAGCCTGCTGGCCGGCACGGTCGGTCTGATCATCAAGTCGCTCGAGGAACGCTTCGGCTGGATCGGCCAGTGGGCGATGCGGCTCGTCGGAGTCGTGTGGAGCGTGGCCTCCACCTTCGCCATCCCCGTCCTGATCCGGGAAGGCGGCACCAATCCGCTCATCATGCTGCGCCGATCGGCCGCGGTGCTCCGGAAGACCTGGGGCGAATCCCTGATCGGCTATGTCGGCATCAGCATCGGCTCGTGGATCATTCTGCTGGGCTCCATCGTCTTTCTCGCCGGTGCCATCGCGCTGTCGGTGATACTGCATTCCCCGGTGCTCATTTTCCTGACGATTCTGGTCTGGTTGGGCGCGATGTTTTCCCTGGGTTATCTCGTCGCGGTGGCGGGTCATGTCTACCGTTGCGCCCTCTATGTCTATGCCGCGGAGGGCGTGGTTCCCGCACCCTATACCCCGGCGCTCATGGATGCGGCTTGGAAAATCAAGAAGGCCTGAAGCGCCCGACTGAGGCCGTGGCATCCCGCCGCGAAATGCGGCCCGGAAAATAGTTCTTGCAGTATCTGGAACAGTCGTTCCATATACGCCCATGCCTCGCGTCAAAGAGTTCGATGAAGCCGAAGTGCTCGACCAAGCACTCGAGCTGTTTCGTGCGCGCGGTTTCAAGCACACGTCGTTTGCCGATCTGGTCGACGAGCTGGGCGTCAGCCGCCAGAGCCTCTACGACACTTACGGTGACAAGCAGGCTCTCTACCAGACCGCCCTCAAGCGCTACCTCGACCGCGGCCTCGATAACATCCGCCGCAAGCTCGACAATGACACGCCGGTCCGCGAAGCCTTCGCCGGCTTCTTTGAAGGGATGATTTCCGGCAGCTGCGCCAATGGCTCCCCCGGCTGCCTCATGGTGAACTCCATGGTCGAGCTCGCTCCGCACGACGCCGACACGCGCGCGCTGGCGCAGACCCACGCCCGCGAAATCGAGGGTATCTTCGTCACCCGCCTCAGTGCCGCCCAACGCAAAGGCGAAATCGCCAAGGCCAAGGAGCCCGTCGCCCTCGCCCGCTTCTTCTACCACACCATCCTGGGCCTGGCCGTAGCCTCCCGCGCCCTCGGCGACAAGGAATCCCTTCGCCAGAGCGCTCGCCTGGCCTTGCAGGTTCTCGACTGATTTTCTTCTGCCTTTTCTGGAACGTTTGTTCCAGTCAAACCATCCACACTTCCCCTCCCTTTCCTATGAAAAGCAAAACCATCCTCATCACTGGCGGCACGACCGGCATCGGTCTCGCCACTGCCAAACTCCTGAGCGCCGAAGGCGCAAAGGTTATCGTCACGGGCCGCAATCCTGCGACCCTCGCCGCCGCGCAAAAAGAACTGCCCGCCGGCACAGTCATCCTGAAGTCCGACTCCGGATCGCTCGCCGAAGCCCAGGCGCTCGGCACTGAGATCAAGAAGCTCACCGCGCAGCTTGACGGCGTGTTCCTCAACGCCGGCATCGGCCAGTTCGGCCCCATCGAGGCCATGACGCCGCAGCACTACGAGGACATGTTCAACGTCAACGTCCGCGGGCCCTACTTCCAGCTACAGTCGCTCCTCCCGCTCCTCGCGAACCCGAGCGCGTTGGTCCTGAACGCCTCCGTCGTCGCCGAGCTCGGCTTTCCCACCACGAGCATCTACTCCGCCACCAAGGCGGCGGTGGTGTCCCTCGGCAAATCCCTCGCGGTGGAACTCGCCCCGCGCGGCGTCCGACTCAACACGCTCAGTCCCGGCCCCATCGCGACCCCCATCTTCAACAAGCTGGGCTTCCCCGCCGACGCGCAGAAGGGCTTCGAGGACCACATGGCGGCCCAGTCGCTGTTCAAGCGCTTCGGCACGGCGGATGAAGTCGCCAAGCTGGTGCGCTTCCTCCTGTCGGCAGATTCCAGCTACATCATCGGCGAGAACATCACCATCGACGGTGGCATCCGCTTGACCTGAGCCGTCCGCCATGATCTTCACGGTCCTCATCCTCTCCGCCCTCACGCTACTCGTCGCCAGTGAC
>JAHFTH010000105.1 GCA_023269445.1 Lacunisphaera sp. | reverse complement strand
GCACGCCCGGCTTTGCGGTGCAGACTTTTTTCATCGGCGCGAGTTCGGTCATCGGCTCGCTGCTGCCCTGGATGCTCACCAATTGGTTCGATGTCGCGAACACCGCGCCGGAAGGCCACGTGCCCGACTCGGTGAAATGGTCGTTCTACCTCGGCGGCGGCGTGTTTTTCGCGGCCGTCATGTGGACGATCCTGCGGGTGAAGGAGTATTCGCCCGAGCAGCAACGCGCATTCCACGGTGAAACGGAGGATGCGGCGGACGCGGATGACGAGGCGGTCAGCCTCGATGCCGGCCGCTACACGCGCGGCGGGACGCTCTGGTTGGTGACCGGCTTTGTGCTCAGCGGACTGGTTTATGGTCTGCGCTGGGACAAGGGCCTCTACATCCTTTCGCTCGGCGCGAGCGCCTATGGTCTTCTGCAGATTGTGGCGGCGTGGGGTCATCGCGCGGGCAGTGTCCGTGGGCTGGTCGGCCTGATGAGCGACCTCGGCAGCATGCCCGAGCCGATGAAGCGACTCGCGCTGGCACAGATGCTCACCTGGTTCGCGCTCTTCGCGTTCTTCATCTACGCCACGGCGGCCGTCGCCGGTCATCACTTCGGCAGCACCGATCCGCGCACCGCCGAATACAACGCCGGTGCCAACTGGGTGGGCGTGCTGATGTCCGTGTATAACGGCGTGGCGGCGCTGGTGGCCTTCGCGCTTCCGGTGCTGGCGCAACGTGTCGGCCGCGTGCTGACGCACGTCGGCTGCCTCGTCATCGGCGGTTTCGGTCTCGGCTCGATGCTCTTCTTCAAGGACCCGCAGTGGCTGCTCGTCTCGATGATCGGTCTCGGCATCGCGTGGGCAAGCCTGCTCACGATGCCCTACGCCATCCTCAGCAGCGTCGTCCCGTATCGGAAGATGGGCGTCTACATGGGCATGTTCAATTTCTTCATCGTCATCCCGCAGATTCTCGCGGCGGCCCTGCTGGGCCTGCTGGTCCGCACCGTGTTCGACGGTCACGCGGTCAACGCGCTTCTGCTCGGCGGGGTGGCGATGGTCGCCGCCGCAGTGGCGATGCTCCGGGTGAAGGACACGCCCGGTCCCCGCAACACTTGATGAAAAACCTTTGGGAAATCAGCACCACCGAATGCACGGGCGATCGCGAAAGCATCATGCGCCGGGCCACCATGTATCAGCTGGCCAACGGCTGCATGGGCTGCCGCGGCACGCTGGACGAGTTTGGTCCCGACGAGTCGGTCGGCGTGACGCTCGCCGGCATCTTCGACCGGGTGGGGTCGGCGTGGCGCGAGCCGGTCAACGCGCCCAACGGTGCTTACACGCGCGTGACAGTGGATGGTGTGGATCTTTCCGCCCGCGATGAGTCCGTGTTGCGGCACCGACAGACGCTGCGTTTCACCGATGCGGTGTTCGAGCGTGAGACAGTTTTTGCGGTGGGCGACAAACAGGTGACGATCCGGTCGGCGCGCTACCTCAGCGCAGACCAACCCAATCTCGGCGTCGTGCGCTTTTCCGTCGAGTGCGACCGGGACGCGGATCTCGTGATCCAAACTGGCATCGATGGGAACATCTGGGACCTGAACGGTCCGCACCTGCCGCAGCTGACCGCCAACCGGTGTGACGGGGTCCTTTGCACGGAAGGCCGCACGCACGAGGCGGGAAAACGCGTCGCCGTCGCCGAGGCCGTCGAGACCGACCTGACCGGTGAGGAGCACGCGACGTCGGAGAATCGCAATCTGCGTGTGTTCCGCTTCCGGGCGCCGGCTGGTAAGGTCTGCGAGCTGATCAAATACTTCGCGGTCTTCACCGATCAGGATCGGATTGAGGGCCCGCCGACGACAGCCGCCATCGCCGCCGTGCGCCGTGCGCAAACGCTCGGCCACTCCGCCTGCGCCGAGGCGCACGCGGCTGAGTGGCGCCGACGTTGGGAACGCAGCGACGTGCTCATTGAAGGCGATGATGAGGCGCAGCACGCGCTGCGCTACAGCATCCTACAGCTGCTCATGGTCGCACCGGTCGCCGGCAGCGCCAACTCGATCCCGGCCCGCGCGCTCTCGGGGCAGGTCTACAAGGGCGCGGTCTTCTGGGATACGGAGATGTTCATGCTGCCATTCTTCCTGCACACCAGCCCGGAGAAGGCGGTTGAGCTGCTCCGCTATCGCATCCGCACGCTCGACGGTGCGCGACGGAAGGCCCGCTCGGAGGGTCCGGGTTACGGCGGGGCGTTCTACGCCTGGGAAAGCCAGGACACCGGCGACGACGCCTGCACCTATTTCAACATCGGCGACCCGACCACCGGCCGCGAACTGCGCACGCATTTCCGCGACAAGCAGGTCCACATCAGCGGCGACGTGGCCATCGCGTTGTGGGAATATTTCGCGGTGACCGGCGACGACCGCCTGCTGCTCGTAGGCGGTGCCGAGGTTATTTTGGAGTGCGCCCGCTTCTACTACTCCTACGCCTACTTCAAGAAGGACCGCGCCCGCTTCGAGATCCTCGATGTCGTCGGGCCCGACGAATACCACGAGCGGGTCAACAACAACGCCTTCACGAACGCCGTAGTGCGCGAGACCTTTGTGATCGCCGGTGCCACAGTCGCGCACCTGCAGAAGCATCATCCCGCCGCGATGCGCGCGTTGCTCGACAAGCTGGACATCGAGACCGAACTGGCGGGCTTCGCCGACGCCGCGACGCGGCTCTTCGTGCCGGCCCCCGAAGCGGCAACCGGCGTGATCGAGCAGTTCGAGGGCTACTTTGCCCTGCGCGATGCCTCTCTGGAAGAGTTGAAGACCAAGATGGTTCACCCACACGAATATCTTGGCGCCGGCCAGGGCCTCGCGGTGCCGACCAAGCTCATCAAACAGGCCGACGTAGTGATGATGCTGAACCTGTTCCGGACGCGTTATCCCGCCGAAGTGTTGCGCGCCAACTGGGCCTACTACGAACCGCGCACCGAGCACGGCTCCAGCCTGAGCGCGAGCGCCTACGCGATGGTTGCGGCGCAGCTCGGCAACCTTGACAGTGCCTACCAGTATTTCCTGAAAACCGCAGAGATCGACCTGAAGGCGCGCTACAAGCTCTACGTCGGCACGATCTTCATCGGAGGTTCGCACCCGGCGGCCAACGGCGGCGCCTGGATGGTCGCGGTTCTCGGTTTCGGCGGCCTCCGCGTGGAGGGCGAGACCGTCGTGCTCAACCCGCGGCTGCCCGCCAAGTGGCGGAGCCAGGAGTTTGCCTTGGAGCATCGGGGTGACCGTTTCCGGGTGCGGATCACACCGGTCTCGGTCACCGTCAGTCCGCATGAGACCAATCGCGGCGTGCGCACCTTCGTGATCGCGGGCGAGACCATCGTATGTATCGCAGGCGAGCCGGTGACGGTGGCTCATCGCCGCGGGGCGGCAGTCGAGGTCGAAGCCACGAATTCCAAGGCATCATGAATATCCCGTTTCGGCTTTTGTTTTTCGTGGTCACTTGCGTTGTCACGTCAGCCGCCGGCCAGATCGGGGCCGTTCTCCCGTGGACAACGATCGAGGCGGAGACGATGCGCACCAACGGCACCGTGCTCGCGCCGCACTACGGCCCGCATCGCGTCGAGGTGGAGTCGTCGGGCCAGCAGGCCGTGCGACTCGCGCACGCGGGCGAGCACGTGGAGTTCGCATCGCCGGGGGCCTTTGACTCGCTCGTGTTGCGTTTCCACCTGCCGGATGCGCCGCAGGGCGGCGGCGTGGAGTCGTCGCTGAGGCTGCTGGTCAACGGCCAGCCGGTCCGCACTCTGACACTCAGCTCGCGCAACATCTGGCTCTACGGCAACTACCCGTTCTCGAACGATCCTGCGGAGGGCAAGCCGCGCAACTTCTACGACGAGCTCCGCCTGAAGCGCCTGACGATCAACGCCGGTGACACCGTGCGCCTGGAGAAAGTGGCGGACGACGGCATCCCCTGCACCGTGGACTTGGTGGACCTCGAGCTCGTGCCCGCGCCGGTCGCGCAGCCGGCCGGCGCGCTCTCCGTGAGCGATTTCGGCGCGCGTGGTGACGGCACGGCCGACGACACGAAGGCGCTGCGGAAAGCCGTTGCGACCGCAGCTAAACAGGGCGGCACCGTCTGGGTGCCGGCCGGCGACTACAAACTCACGGGCGACATCGTCGTGCCGTCCGGCGTCACGATCCAAGGCGCCGGCATGTGGCACACGACCTTCGTCGGTGACGAGGCCCTCTACGGGCAGGCCGAACGCCGCGTGCGGTTCAAGCTCTCCGGCCGCGACGTGCATCTCGCGGATTTCGCAATCCTCGGCCACCTCAACTACCGGAACGACCAGGAGCCTAACGACGGCGTCGTCGGCGCCGGCTGCCGGGACGCCTCGGTGTCGCGCGTGTGGATCGAGCACACGAAGGCGGGCGTGTGGGTTTATAACGGCATCAACCTCGTGATCGACGGCTGCCGCTTCCGCAACCTGATCGCCGATGGCGTGAACTTTTGCGTCGGGACCAGCCACTCTGTCGTGCAGAACTGCACCGCGCGCGGCACGGGCGACGATTGCTACGCTGTCTGGCCCGTGGTCGAGGACCAGGGGTATGCGGACTTCGACGGCAAGCCCGGCAACAACGTCATTCGCCGCTCGACCGGCCAGCTTACGTGGCTCGCCAACGGCGCGTCGCTCTACGGCGGGTTGGGCAACCGCATCGAGGACTGCCTGTTCACCGACATCGGCACGGGCTCGGGCATTTTGATCAGCACGACTTTCCCGACCGCGCACGAGGGCAGGGGCATCGACAACAATTTCAGCGGCATCACGGTCGTCGCGAACAACCGCCTCGTCCGTTGCGGTGGCTACGACCACTCGTGGGCCTACCGCGCTGCGCTGCAGATCTGCATGGACCGCCGCAGCCTCACTGGCCTGCGCGTCAGCGGACTTGAGGTGAAGGACAGCCTGTCGGACGGCATCTCCGTTGTCGCCCCCGGCAGCGCGAAAGGGCAGGGCACTTTGGCCGGCACGGTGCTTGAGGAAGTGCACGTGGACGGCACGGGTCTCGGCTCCCCCGGCCGCCCCGGCCTGTGGATCCGCGAAGACGCCGCCGGCGGCCTGATCCTGCTCCGCTCGCAGGTCGGCGAGGTGCGGAATGACTCGAAAACCCTGCGGATTCACCAAATGCCGAAATCGGTGAATTGATCGGAATACGCCTCAACGGAGCTGTTTTGGCTGTTTACACGCCGAAAATTCATTCTGCAATCGTTGCAGGAAGGGATAGCGGGGCTTGACCCGCCTACTGGTCGGGAGCACTTACAGGTCATGCTTTCCGTTACCCCCTCCGGAAATGTTACCCTGCAGGATGTCGCGGCCAAGGCCGGTGTCTCCATTTCCACTGCTTCGCGCAGCCTGACCGGTGCCGTCAGCATCGCCAAGGCGACGCAGGCGCGCGTGCGCTCGGCGGCAGCGGAACTCGGCTACCGCTACAACCCCCTGCTTGGCGAGGTCATGCGCGCGGCGCGGCGCGGCGTGCCCAACCATTACCTCGGCACCCTGGCCTACATCACGCCGTGCGAGCACGTAGAGGAGTGGCGCGCGACTCCGACTCTCTGCCGGCATTGGTCAGCGGCTCGGGACCAGGCGGCGCGGTTTGGTTTTGGGGTGAGTGAATTTGCCCTCGGTTCACACGGCATGAGCGCCCGGCGGCTTGGCGACATCCTGCGCGCGCGTGGCATCAGCGGCATTTTACTGGCTGCGTTTCCCAACGAACCTTTCGATCTGGTGCTGCCATGGGAGCATTTCGTGACGGTCCCCGTCGGCCACATGATCCAGAACCTGCAGCTCGACTGCGTGGTCAGCGATCACACCCAGGCGGTGCTGTTGTCGGGCCGCGTGCTCGCGGAGCGCGGTTACCGCCGCATCGGCCTCGCGATGGAAAGTTACCAGAACGCGATCACCAATCACGGTTGGGTCAACGGCTATGCCGCGCTCCCGGCGGAGAACCCCCGGCTGGCCGCCATCCCGCCTTTCCTCCCGGAGAAGATGTCCGAGCGCGGCTTCATGGACTGGGTGCGGCAACACGAGGTGGACTGCGTGTTGACGCTCTCGACGTTCCGCAACGTCGCCAACCCGATGCGCGAGTGGCTGGCCGCCGGCGGGATCACCTGTCCGCGCGATGTTGGTCTCGTTTCGCTCGACGTCACCAGCGCGACCTCGGTGTGGGCGGGCATTGACCAGAATTCCGACGAGATCGGCCGCGCGGCCGTGGACCTCGTGCTGTCGAAGGTGCGCGCCGGCGAGCGCGGCATCCCGCGCGTGCGCCGCAGCCTGCTGGTCCACTGCTGCTGGCGCGAAGGCAACACCGTGAGCGCGGCTGCCGGAGAGAAAGCCTGCGCGTGAGGCGAGCGCTCCCGGGGCCCAGCTCAGGTTGCGCTGGCGGGCCGGCCGGCCGTGACGCCGCGAGAGAACAACTCGCTGATGATATCCTCGAGGGGCACATCCTGGATGGTGATGTCATCCACGGCGCCGTGAGCGAGGATCTGCGAGCAGACGGCGGTCACGTGCTCGCTCGGGACATGGAGAATCATCTCGCTGTCGTCGCCCACCTTGACCGTGCCGTGGGCGGGCTTCCAGTCGGTCGGGAAGGCGCCGTCGCGGGGCTTGAACTTGATGATGCGCTGGCCGGCACCCGCACCGGCGACGCGGTTGAGGTCGCCGTCGTAGATTTTCTTGCCGTGGTCGATGACGATCACGCGCTCACAGAGCGAGGAGATGTCGGCCATGTAGTGGCTCGTGAGCAGAATGGTCGTCTTGTAGCGGCGGTTGTAGTCGCGGAGAAACTCACGCACGGCTTTCTGCGAGAGGACATCAAGACCGATGGTGGGTTCGTCGAGGAAGAGCACGCGCGGCCGGTGGAGGAGCGCGGCGATCAGCTCCATCTTCATGCGTTCGCCGAGGGAGAGCTCACGGACCATGACGTTCAGCTTCGGGCCGACGCCGAGCAGCTGGACCAGCTCGTCGAGCGTGGCCTTGAACTGGTCGGCGGGCAGACCGTAGATGGCGCGGAGGAGATGAAACGACTCGATGGCGGGCAGATCCCACCAGAGTTGGTTTTTCTGGCCGAGCACGAGGGCGAAGAGGCGGCGGTAGGCGTTCTCGCGTTTCGACGGGTCGAAGCCGGCCACGCGGGCGGTGCCGCTGGTGGGGTAGATCAGGCCGGAGAGCATCTTGAGCGTGGTGGTCTTGCCCGCGCCGTTGGGTCCGAGAAAACCAACGAGCTCACCCTCTTTGATGGAGAAGCTCACGCTGTCGGCCGCGCGGGTCTCCTCGAATTCGCGTTTGAAGAGTCCCTTCACGCCGCCCCAGAAGCCGGGTTGCTTTTTGTAGGTGCGGAAGACCCGCGTGAGATTTTCGACTTCGATCATGGGAGCCGGCGAATGAACATGAATTACGAGTTAAGGCAACCAGCCTTCGCCGGGCCTACGGCTGGCAGGTCGTGGCCTAGCCGTGGCCGAGTTTGCGGTAATCGAGGATGGAGTGGCTGATGCAGCCGGACTCGATGCACTTGAGGTCGGTGAGTGGCTCTGGTGGCGACACGTCCTCGCCCTCGGTCCAGATGAGCTGGTGGCGGCCTTGGTCGTCGGCGGCGGTGAACAGGCCGGGCACGAAGAAGTGGGCTGGCACGGTGCGTTGCACGGCGGTATCCGACCGGCAGGGGTAGGGAAAGTTGAAATTGTGCACGGTGAAACTGCGGATCGGTGTGGCGGGCAGGATCTCGCCAGCGAGCTGGGCGGCGCGGGCGGCGGAGATTTTCAACGTGGTGAGCAATTCGCCGTCGGGCTGGGAGCCATGCTCCTTGAGGTGATGATAAACTTCCTCCGAGACATCCTGCGACACGGCCATGGCGGGCAGGCCGTGCAGCGCGCCTTCCCAGGCTCCGGCGACGGTGCCGCTGGCGATGATGAAGCCGAGCGTGCAGTTGAAGCCGACGTTGATGCCGCTGACCACGCCTTCGACTTTTGTGGGCAACAAATGCGCGATCGCGATGTTGACGCAATCCGAGGGCGTGCCGTCCACGATCCAGGTGGGGCAGCCGAAACCGCGGTCCACGGCGGCGGATTTCACCGGCCGGCCGCGGGTCTTGGAGGCGCCGGTCCAGCTCTGCTCGTTCACGGGCGCGACAACGTAGAGCTCGTGACCGGCTGCCTTCAGGGCGAAGACCAGCTCGTGCAGGAAGAGTGAGTTGATGCCGTCGTCGTTGGTGACCAGGAGCCGCATGGGAGAGGGCACCACGGAACACCCTCCTTCGCTCGCTGGCAAGAGCTACGGAGGGCAGGCACGAAATGCACGAAAGAAAAGAGCGAAACCACGGGACAATCGGAGACTTAGCACTTGCCAGAGAGCGCGACACTGAGATTGCCTCTGCGCCCATGTGGCACCGGCTTCTGCTCATTGGTTTGATGGGTTGCGCGCCTGCTTTGGCGGTGGCAAAAAACTACACCAGTCTGGCGAGCGACTACCAAGTTGGTCTGGGAGTCGCCTTTGGCACCCGCGGGATTTCTGCCCCGCGCAACAATGTCAATGTGGACATGACGCCGGTCTTCGAATCCGGCAACCCGCGCGAGTATGAGCGGTCCATCGAGAGCTTCCGGGCGTCCCTGACCAAGACCCAGATCGACGGTGGTCAAACCAAGTTCAGCCTGCTCCTGGCACCCTTGGAAATGCCCGAACAATACCTGCAGGGCTTGGTGCCGGTAGGCTGGGTGGGGCCTTTCGGTCTTTGGGCGCCAGCGAGTCTGCCGGCGGACATCGTGCAGGGGCTGGAGCAAACCTTGGTCCGGATGAACGGCACGGGCCTGATGCGGTTTCAGAAAGTGGACCTCCCGTTAACGACGGGCGGAGCTTCCGATATGCTCGCGAAAGCGCAGGCGGCGCGCAGTGCTGAGGAAGCGGCCGCGCCCGTGCGTGCGCCCGTGCCTGTCAACACGGTCGGTCCGCAGATCAAAGGTTACGATCCCAAGCAGGCCGACCGGCCGACTCGGTCGGATCAGCCGCCGCCGCTCAAACATATTGACTGGAAGGCCGGAGGTTACGGCACAGGCATCTGCACCTGGCCAGATGACAATATGGACCTGCGGCGTGAACGGGAGGCCCGGGAAGCGAAGGCGGCGGCCGCGAAGAAGCCGCGCTTGACGATGGCCGACTACGCCAAGAAAGCCGCGCAGGAAAAGGCGGACTTTGCCGTGAGGAAGGCCCAGGCGGCGGCGGACAGCAAGCAGGTGCTGAACTGGCTGAAGGGTGACCGGAACGCGAATGACAAGGCCGCCCGGCTGTCGTGGGAGAAGCGCGGGGAATACATCAGGGGCCAGATCGCCCGGCGCGATGCCGTGACCAATGGCAATTCGTTTTCCGATGGGACGTGGGTGAAAATACCGCTGCGCAATCACACTGACGTGGCCATGGAAGTGACCATCAAATACCGGGCTTATAACAAGAAGACCGGGACCCAGATCGGCTTCACCTCGCGCACCACGCAACTGCTCGCCATGGCCAGCGAGGACGTGGTGCTTTTTGGCCATGAACCGGATTGGCAGGTCGAGGACAACGTCACCCTTACCTGGACCGCCCTATCTTTCGAATACACGAACAAGATCCTCGTATTCTAGGCCGACTCACGCATGACGCCCGCTGAAGCCATCAAGATTCTCGATCTCCTGCCGCACTCGACTCCGGAGCAGGTTGAGGCCCGCTTTGTGGAGCAGCGCACGCTGCTGGAGGACAAGGCCGCCCGTGCCCTGACGCCGAAACTGCAGGCACAATACCGCGAGGCACTGGCCCGCATCACCGAAGCCTACGAGACGCTCGTGCTGGCAGAGGAAGGAGCCACGCTGCCTTCGCTCAAGACGGACGGCGGCCCGGCGCCGGTGGCCACCGCAACCTCCAGCGTGACCCAAGCAGCGGCCGCCGTGGACAGTTTTGGACCCTGGGTAGCGCGGCAACTGAGTGGAATGCTCAGGGGCCTCCTGGCGATCATCGCCGGAACCGTGCTGACCCTGGCGGTTCAAACTGCGGTCGGAGAGAATCATCTCGTCTTGCCCGCCGGCGTGGGAAGGGAGGAATTCGGAGTGGGGTTGTGGATTCTCCTCGCGGCCTTGCCGGCGCTGGCGTGGTGGATCCACGCGGTGCGGACACTCCGACGAGCGGCGCTGAACAAGCACCTCCCCCCGGGTTCGACCCAGCCGGAGCGTCACTATCGCGCTTGGACCCTGGCGTTGCTCACGGTGTGCGCGGTGGCACTGGCCCGTTATTATGTATCCTTGGTCCAGCAGGATGAGGAGGCGGCCAAGGTGGCGTATGACGGGGCCTCGAGTGCCGAGGGGAAGACTGACCTGACCCGCTTGGTGGCCGGTTACGGCCAGGCCCGGGGACTACGACCCTACGACGACAACTACAAACAACTGCATGAAGGGGCCCAGGAGGCCTGGCTGCATGCGCTGGAGCAGCAGCTGTCGCTCCAGCCTCCCGAGCGGGCCTATGCGACCCTCACGCGGGAGGCGGTGCGCCCGAAACTCTGGCTGACTTCGCCGACGCGGGAAAAATATCAGAAGCTCTACGCGCAGACGGCGGGACGTTTCCACGAAACGATGGAGAAGGAGCTGGCGGGGGTCGGCGCGCTGGTGGACGAGGGCAAGGTGCCGGAAGCCCGGGCGCTGGTGGAGAAACTGCGCCCGGTCGCCCGGCTGTCGCC
>JAHFTH010000104.1 GCA_023269445.1 Lacunisphaera sp. | reverse complement strand
CGGCAAGCTCTTCGTCAATCCCGGCGAGCAGGTCTATGAAGGCATGATCGTCGGCGAGAATCCCCGCAACGAAGACATCGCCTGCAATGCCGTGCGCGCGAAGCAGCTCACCAACTTCCGTTCGCAGGGTTCGGGCGTCGCCACCGGCCTCACGCCGGCGGCCAAGCTCTCGCTCGAGCGCGCGATCGAATATATCGCCGCCGACGAGCTCGTCGAGGTCACGCCGAAGAGCCTGCGCCTCCGCAAGCGCATCCTCGGTAATGCCGCGCGCCAAAAGGCCGTTAAGTCGAGCAAGTAAACGGAAGCTACTCCCGATTCTCTCCAACCCGCGTCCGCGATTTTCGCGCCGCGGGTTTTTATTGCCCGGGCGCGACCGAGCGACCCTGTTCCAAAATCGCGATCCGGTCGGCCAGCCGCTGGAGCTTGGGATGATTGGGGCCGTAGCGTTCGGAAAGTTGGTCGAGCTCGGCCCGGGCCAGCCTCAGCTCGTGGGACTCGGGACCCGGTGCCAGCAGGTATTTCTCCAGCGCGCGGACGCGCGACTGCGCCGCGATGATACGGGGATTATCCAATCCATAGCGCGTCCCCAAGGCAGCCAGTTCGCCCCGGGCCTCCAGTAATTCGGAAGGCAGCGCCGGATCAATCTGGCATTGCCGCTCCAGCTCCACCACGCGGAGCACCTGAGCCCGCAGCTTCGGGTGATTCTCGGCATAGTGGGTCAGCATGACGGCCAGCTCGACCCGCGCGGTTCGCAGCACAGGTGGTTCAGTGGCCGCAGTCTTCGACAATCTCTCCAGCTCAATCACTCTGATTTGCTGGTCCAGCACCTTGGGGTGCTTCTCGCCGTAACGCTGCTGCAGTCGGGCCAGATCTGTCCGGGCCAGCGAAAGGTCATCCGCCGCGCGCAAATCCAACGACACGCCCAGCAACAAGCAGACAGAAAGCAGACGCAAAATAATCCGCCAGGACTTCATGGAGCCGATGCTCACCCGATGACCTTGCCGTAGTCGGCGGCCGAGAGCAGCGCGCCGACATCAGCGGGATTGGCCAGCTTGAGCTTCAGCATCCAACCGTCGGTGTAAGGCGCGCCATTGACCTTCTCGGGGTTGGCCTCGAGCGCCTGGTTGATCTCCAGCACCGTGCCGGCCACGGGCGCATAGACATCGGAGGCGGCCTTGACCGACTCCACGACACCGAAAGTCTCGCCGGCCTTGAGCACCGCGCCGACCTTGGGCAGCTGGATGTAAGTGATATCGCCAAGACTGTTCTGCGCGTAGTCGCTGATGCCGACCAAGGCGGTGCCGTCGGCGGCAGCTTTCAACCATTCGTGGGACTTGGCGTATTTAAGATCGGCAGGGACGTTGCTCATGGGAAATGGTTTGGAAGTAGGAGCGGGTTTATCCCGCGATTGATTGTGCTGAGGTCGCGGCGTAAAGCCGCTCCTACAGTTCAGATCAGCTCTTCTTTAGGGACACAAAGGGCGGCTTGACGAGTTGCAAATTCAGTTTCGTGCCGCGGATGTCCACCGCGAGCTGCTCTTGAGCCGTCTTTGCCTCGATCAAGGCCGAGCCGATGGCTTCGTTGAGCACGGGGGAGAGCGTCCCCGAGACCACTTGGCCGACCTCGTTGCCAGCCGCGTTGAGCACCACGGAACCAGCCCGAACAATGCGGCGGTCGCCGGTCTTGAAAAACACGATCTTCTTCGCCGGCCCTTTCTCCTTGTCGGCCTTGAGCGCGTCGGAGCCGATGAACGGCCCCTTGTCGAACTTCACCACCCAACCGAGTCCGGCCGCGATGGGATTGATCTGGTCGGTGATCTCGTGGCCGTAGAGCGGAAAGCCTGCCTCCAGCCGCAACGAGTCGCGCGCGCCCAGACCGGTCAGCTCGAGGCCCAACGGCACGCCCGCCGCCAGCACGGCCTCGGCCAGCCGCTCGGTGCCACCCGCCGCGCAGTAAAGTTCGACACCGTCCTCGCCGGTGTAGCCGGTGCGACTGATGATACATTTCACGCCGGCGACCTCACCGTCGGCGAAGTGATAATACTTGATGCCGGCCAGCGCGGACTTCGTCAGCGTCTGCACGATCTCGATGGCCTTCGGGCCTTGGATGGCGAGCTGACCGTAGTCGGCCGAGCGATCAGTCACGATGCAGGTGAAGCCCTTGGCCTGCTCCTGCATCCACGCGATGTCCTTGGCGATGTTGCCGGCGTTGATGCAGAGAAAGTAATCGTCCGGCCCGCGCATGTAGACGAGCAGGTCGTCCACCACGCCGCCGGACGGATAGCACATGACGGTGTAGAGGATGCGGCCCGGGAAAAGCTTGCTGCAATCGTTGGAGACGAGGTGCTGGAGGAACTTCAGAGCCTCGGGGCCCTTCACGTCGGCCTCGCCCATGTGGCTCACGTCGAACAGACCGGCGCGCGTGCGCACAGCTTTGTGCTCGTCGAGGATACTCTTGTATTGGACCGGCATGTCCCAGCCCGCGAAGTCCACCATGCGGCCGCCGTGCCGGCGGTGAAAGGCATTGAGGGGAGTGGTCTGGATCACGCTCATGCCCCGACGAAACCCGCCCAGTGCAGCCCGGGCAAGGAAACAGTGGCCGCGCGTGAGGTCATTACGGGCGGTGCCGTCGGCTATTCTGGAGGTTCATAGCTAACAGCGAATCTACACACCCCGCCCTGTCGGGCACCCCTCTTCATAGAGGGGACTTCGGCTGCTAGGATTTGATTCCCCTCTATGAAGAGGGGTGATCCCGCCATCGCGGGACCGGGGTGTGTGGAATTGCGAGAGATAGGCGCGAAATACCCGGGTCGAAAGATATTGTGTTCAACTCCCGCGAACTTCACCTACCCTGTCTCATGCTTGGCTGGCTACCGATTGCCTACTGGGAGCACACGCCCCACCCCTTTCTGATCCGCTTCAGTGAAACCCTGGGCATCCGCTACTACGGCTTGGGTTATCTGCTGGGCTTCGTCGCGGCCTATTGGCTGCTGAACCGTTATCATCGGGCGGGCCGCTCGCCCGTCGCGCCGGTGCAGATCATGGACCTGATGATGTTCATGGTCGTCGGCGTCATGGCCGGGGGTCGTCTCGGGTATTTCCTGCTCTATCACCCGGAGGATTTGTTTCACCCCCCGTGGGCCTTCTTTCAGGTCTGGAAGGGCGGCATGGCCAGCCACGGCGGCTTTATCGGCGTGATCCTCGCGGCGTGGTGGTTCACGCGCAGCCGCAAACTCTCTTTCCTCAAGGTCACCGATGTGATTGTGACCACCGTCCCGGTCGGTCTGGGCATTGTGCGCATCGCCAATTTCCTCAATGGCGAACTCTGGGGCAAGACGACCGACGTGCCGTGGGGCGTGATTTTTGAGCAGACCGGTGGCGGGAATCTGCCCCGCCATCCTTCGCAGCTTTACGAAGCCGCGCTCGAGGGCCTGCTGCTGTTGGCCTTCATGCAATGGCGGTTCTGGAAGAGCGATGTCGCCCGGCGGCAACCCGGGCGCATCTCGGGCGAATTCCTTGCCGCCTACGCGCTGGCGCGAGTCGTCTGCGAAATCTTCCGCGAGCCCGACGCGGCGCTCATCCTCGGCCTCAGCCGCGGCATGTTCTATTCGCTCTTTCTCGCCGTCGGCGGACTGGCTGTGATGGCCCTCGCTAAGCGGCGGACAGCCTAGACTTTTACCTAGGCCTGAATAACACTGTTCGGCAAAGAAGGAACCCTATGTCCAGTGACCCTATTATCCCCGGAGCAAAGCTGATTGAGCAGGGTCTCGCTGCGTTGCCGTCGCAGGCTCGATTGGAGGTGGAGATTCGCGAGCTACGCTCGCAGATGACGATTCTTAAGAGGGAAAATGAAGAATTGAAGGCGCAGATAGCGAGGCTCACACCACCCACGGGTGTAGATGCAGAAGCTGCGCAGGTTCTATTTCGCCTCTCCAATGGCGGTGGCGAGCTTACTTGCTATCAGATTTCCGATGCTAGCGGTATTGGTTTGGAAAGAGTAAAGAGACATCTTGGCTATTTGAGAAAGTTGAAGTTCGCACAGTGGTCACGCGCCCAAACAGATGATTCCGATCCTCCGCACCGCATTACCAACGCAGGGAGTGAGTTTCTGTATCAGCACGGAATGTTATGAAGAAGAGCCTGACAAGCGCGTTACAGACAACTCGGCCCTTCGAGCCTGATCGTGGAACGTTAGACAAAAAGACAGGAAAGCGGACACAATGCAATTAGTCGGAAATGTTCTTTGGGTGGTAGGGGTGATGTGGGCGATTGCCCAAGGATTCAACATTCGTCAGAAAGCCAAGGATGAGCAAGCAACTGAACATACGTTTGAACTCCATGCACTGCTGCTTGTGATATCGGTAATTGTCATACCGCTCCTCTCGTTGTCGCCATTTCATTTACTGTGGATGATACCCGCATCATTTGTGCTTGGTTTGGCTAGTGTGATGTTCCCTCTCAAGTTGCTGTGGCTCCCTGCTTCTTTATACGGTTCATTATGGTATGTTGGGACAAAAAATCCGGGCCGGGCCTTTTACATAGCTGGAGACTATGCCAAGGCCATTGAAGCTTTCAAAGAAACCATCCGGAAAAAACCAAACTCCGCCGAGACGCATTTCAACATCGGCCTCGCTTACTCGAAGGTAGGGGACAATCAGAAAGCAATTGAGTCATTCAAGGACACCATCCGACTAACACCCGACTCTGCAGAGGCGCACTGCAATCTCGGATTTAGCTATAAAGACATAGGGAAAGCGAGAGAGGCAGCAGACTCCTTTAAGGAAGCTCTCCGTATCAGACCCAATTACGTCAAAGCAGTCTGGAACCTTGGGATGATATATGTCGAATTGAGCGACCTAGACAATGCCCTGAAGCAATGCGAAGCACTGCAGTCAGTCGATAAGAAGCACGCGGATGAGCTACACTCCGCAATCACTGCAGCACAACAGAAACTGGGATGAAGTTGCCAACATGCGCTGCAGCGAGCCCGACCATCGCGCTCCCCCGCTGGCAGGGTCGACGTTAGGCTCTAAGATTTGTCATAGGGCCTTCGGGCCCGGCGCAGCTTACAGCACAAAACCTGACGGGATCACTGCGCCTTTGCAGACGCAGAGGATGCCGTCGCGGATGACGACGTCGTGGGCGTAGTCGCCGTCGGCTTTGCCCTCGGGGGAGAGCGTGACGTTGTCGCCGATGCGGGCGTTCTTATCGATGATCGTCCGCTTGATGTGGCAGTTGAGGCCGACGCCGATGCGCGGACGGCCCTTGGCCTTGTCGGCCTGCACTTCCTGCGGGGTCTGGTAATAGTCGGCGCCCATCATCACGACATCCTCAAAGTGGGTGTTCTCGCCGAGGATGGAACGGATGCCAATCACGCTGTGCCGCAGGGTCGAATCGGTGACGAGGCAGCCGTCGCCAATGACCACGTGGTCGATGTTGCAGCGGTTGATCTTGGAAGCCGGCAGATAGCGCGGGTGGGTGTAGATCGGGGCGTTGCGGTCGAAGAAATTGAAAGGCGGGAGCGGTTGGGCGAGCGCGAGGTTGGCCTCGAAGAAGGCGCGCACCGTGCCGATATCCTCCCAGTAGCCCTCGAAGATGTAGCTGTAGAGCTTGGATTTGCCGAGGAGGGCGGGAATGACTTCCTTGCCGAAATCCTTCATGTTGTTGGCGAGCGAATCGCGCAGCACCGAGCGGCTGAAAACATAGATGCCCATCGAGGCGAGGCAGCGTTTCTCGGGGCAAGGCTCGAGCTTCGCCTCCAACGCCGCACTGATGGTGAGGCTGTTGATAACGGCGGGGGCCTTGGGTTTCTCCACGAATTCGGAAACCGAGAGATCGTCCTTCACCCGCATCAGGCCGAGGCCCTCGACCTTCGAGACGGGAAACGGGATGGCGGCGATCGTCACATCCGCCCCGGTGGCGACGTGCTGGTCGATGATCTTGCGGAAATCCATCCGGTAGAGCTGGTCGCCGGAAAGGATCAGAATGAGGTCGTGGGCGTGGGCATCGAAATGCTCTAGGTTGCGTCGGACGGCGTCGGCCGTGCCTTCATACCACGAGGTGCTGAGGTTGGTCTGTTCCGCAGAAAGCAGATCGATGAAACCGGCGCCGAACGGATCGAAATGAAAACTCTTGTTGATGTGCCGGTGCAGGGAAGCCGTCAGAAACTGGGTCAGCAGGTAGATGCGATTGAGGCCGGAGTTGAGACAATTGCTGATCGGAATGTCCACGAGCCGGTATTTGCCCGCCAAGGGCACGGCCGGTTTGCAGCGTTCCTTGGTCAGCGGGTAGAGGCGCGTGCCGCGCCCGCCGCCCATGATCACTGATAAGACTCGTTTTGATTCCGCCATAAGATAGGGTGTTCTAATTCCTTGCGGTATGATTTGAAGCCGCCCAAAAATCTCCAGCTAAAACCTACCTACTTATGTGCGGCATCGTCGGCTATATCGGTAAACAAAAGGCTTCGGCCATCATCCTGGAGGGCCTCAAACGCCTTGAGTATCGCGGCTATGACTCCGCTGGCGTTGTCACACAAAATGGCTCCCATTTCGATCTGGCCAAGAAAGCCGGCCGGGTTGAAGGCCTGATCAAGGGAACCGGTGCCCAGAAACTGCCCGGGACGACCGGCATCGGGCACACGCGCTGGGCCACCCATGGCGGCGTCACCGACGCCAACGCCCACCCCCACATCAGCAGCGACCAGAAGATCGCCCTGATCCACAACGGCGTCATCGAGAACTACGCCAGCATCAAGAAATTCCTCCTGACCAAGGGCTACACTTTCCAGTCCGAGACTGACACCGAAGTGCTTTGCAACCTGATCGCCTATCACTACAAAAAGGAGCCGGCCACGGCCGAGGGCAGCCGTTTCGAGGAGTCGGTCCGCAAGACCCTGCGCCACATCGAGGGCACCTACGGCATCGCGGTAATGTGCGGTGATTGCCCGGCCGAGATCGTAGCGGCGCGCAAAGGCTCCCCTCTCATCCTCGGTGTCGGTGAAGGCGAATACATGCTCGCCAGCGACGTCTCCGCCATCATCAGCCGCACCCAGAACGTCGTTTACCTCAAGGACGGCGAGATCGTCCATATCACGGCGAAGAATTTCTCCATCAGCACGCTGGAGTCGGAGGATGTCTCGCCCGTCGTCGACAAGATCACCTGGAACATCGAGGACGCCGAGCAAGGGACCTATGCCCACTTCATGGAGAAGGAAATCTTCGAGCAGCCCGCCGCGCTAGAGAACTCCATGCGCGGCCGCTTCTCCGAGGACGGCAGCACCGCCCAGTTCGGCGGCCTGAACATTTCCGCGGTGGACCTCCGCCAGATTGACCGCTTCCACCTGCTCGCCTGCGGCAGTGCCTGGCATTCTTGCCTCGTGACCGAGCACCTGATCGAACGTTTCGCCCGCGTGCCGGTCGAGGTCGATTACGCCTCGGAGTTCCGCTACCGGAACATGCCACTGGGCAACAGCACGCTCTTCTTCACCTTCAGCCAGTCGGGCGAGACGATCGATACGCTCGCCGCCATGCGCGAGGCCAAGCGCAAGGGCTACAAGGTTCTCGCGATCAGCAATGTCGTCGGCTCGTCCATTGCGCGCGAAGCGGACGGCGGCGTCTACCAGCACGTCGGACCCGAGATCGGCGTCGCCTCGACCAAGGCCTTCACATCCCAGCTCCTGATCGGTGCGATGCTCGCCCTCCACGTGGGCCGCATGCGCGACATGAGCTTCAGCGACGGCGTCGAATACGTGCAGGCGCTGAAGGGCGCACCCGACCTCGTCCGCCGGACCTTGGAGCTGGCCCCGCACATCAAGGAGATCGCCAAGCGCTACGCGCATTACCACGACTTCCTGTTCCTCGGCCGCCTGTCGCTTTTCCCCGTGGCCCTCGAGGGCGCGCTGAAATTGAAGGAGATTTCCTACATCCATGCCGAGGGCTATCCCGCGGCCGAGATGAAGCACGGTCCCATTGCCCTGATCAGCGAACAGTGCCCCTCGGTCTTCCTCGTGCCCTCCGGCGAAATGTTCAACAAGGTCGTCTCCTCGATGCAGGAGATCAAGGCGCGCAAGGGTAAGATCATTGCCATCGCCACCGAGAAATGCGACCTGCCCGCCGGCTTGGCCGACGAGGTCATCCGCATCCCCGAGTGCCACGAAGCGGTCCTCCCCATCGTGGCGACTGTGCCGGTCCAGCTTTTGAGTTACTATATCGCGGTGGAGCTGAAACGGGATGTCGACAAGCCCCGGAATCTGGCCAAATCGGTGACCGTCGAGTAGCCATGCAATTCTCCCCCACCCGCGAAGCCTTCCTGCAGCTCAGCCGGAAGGGGAATGTCATCCCCGTCTGCACCGACCTGCTGGCCGATCTCGAGACCCCGGTCTCCGCCTTCGCCAAGCTGCGCGGCCACGGCCCGGCCTTTCTGCTCGAATCGGTCGAGGGCGGCGAAAACGTCTCCCGCTACAGCTTCATCGGCTGCAATCCGCGCAAGATCATCACCGCCGCAGCCGGCGACGGCGACCCCCTCAAGCTGATCGAGGCGGAGCTGGCCGGCTACCGGCCCGTTGAGGTGCCCGGCCTGCCCCCTTTCACAGGCGGGGCCGTGGGCTATCTCGGCTACGAATACATCCACAGCGTCGAGCCAACCGTGCCGCTCGCCGCGAAGGACGAACTCGGCGTGCCGGCGTTGTGGTTCATGCTGTGCGACTCGGTCCTAGCCTTTGATCGCGCCCATCAGACCATGCGCCTCATCGTCAACGCCCACATCGGCACCGACGCCGGAGCCGCCTACGATGCCGCCTGCACCGAACTCCGGCGCATGCAGGCCGCGCTGGACAAACCCACGCCCCTCGCCTCGGCGACCCTCGGCGACACCGGCCCGGTGCAGGTGCCCGCTGGAAATTTTACCAAGGCCGCCTTCGAGAAGATGGTCGAGGATTCCAAGGAATTCATCCGCGCCGGCGACATCTTCCAGATCGTCCTGTCGCAGCGCTTCAGCCGGCAATTCGGGAAGACTCCCCTCGATCTCTACCGCGCACTGCGCACGGTCAATCCCTCGCCCTACATGTTTCTGCTCGATACGGGGGAGTTCTCCCTCGTCGGTGCCTCACCCGAAGTCCATGTGCGCCTCACCGGCCGCAAGGTCGAGATCCGCCCGATCGCCGGCACGCGCCCACGCGGCAAGACCACCGCCGAGGATACGGCTCTGGAAAAGGAATTGCTCGCCGACGAGAAGGAGCGCGCCGAGCACCTCATGCTGGTGGATCTCGCCCGCAACGATATCGGCCGCGTCTGCGCCTACGGTTCGGTCAAGGTCCCCGAATTCATGGTCATCGAGCGCTACTCGCACGTGATGCACATTGTGTCACAGGTGGAGGGACAACTTGCGCCAGAACGTTCCGCCTTCGACCTCATGCGTGCCACGTTTCCCGCCGGCACGGTCAGCGGCGCTCCAAAAATTCGCGCGATGCAATTGATTGCCGAAAAGGAGGGCACGCAGCGCGGCAGTTACGCCGGCGCGCTCGGTTATTTCAGTTACGATGGCAATTTGGACTCCTGCATAACTCTCAGGACGGCACTCGTTAAAGCCGGGCAAGTCCACATCCAAGCCGGGGCCGGCATCGTCGCCGACTCGGTGCCCGCCGCCGAGTATCAGGAGACGATTAACAAGGCGTCCGCCCTGTTTAAGGCCATCACGCTGGCGGACCGTTTGTCCGGTTAAGGCATCCCAGCGGCACAATGCCGCGTATACAGGGTCGTAACAGAGCATGCGGGAATTTACTCCCGCGTTCCGGCATCTAAAATGCAAAGAGTCACGGCGTAACCTCCAGTTGGCTCAAACGTCAGACCTCTCAATATCATGCCTAATCGCAAAAAGACTCTCCGCTCCACGCCGGTAGCAGTCGCGATGCCCGCGGCTCGCGCCACAGTTTCCGTCAAGATTCCATCCCCGAACGAAGGTCTCTCCGTCCGCCCTGAGATCACTGTGACCGTCACCGCTCCCTCGCAATTCGACCAGGCTTCGCCGGTTGATCGCCGCGACGAGCGTTCCAATCTCCAGCTTTATCTCAACGAGATCCGCCTGACTCCCCTGCTGACCATTCAGGAGGAGATCAAACTCGCTGCCCGCATCAAGAAGGGCGACAAGGCGGCTCGCGACCACATGATCAAGGCCAACCTGCGCCTCGTCGTGAAAATCGCCTACGATTACAACCAGATGGGCCTCCCGCTCATGGACCTCATCAGCGAGGGCAACCTCGGCCTGATCAAGGCCGTCGAGCGCTTCGACCCCGCCAAGGGCGGCAAGCTCTCCACCTACGCCGCGTGGTGGATCAAGCAGTCGATGAAGCGCGCCCTGGCCAACCAGTCCAAGACCATCCGCCTCCCCGTCCACCTCGTGGACAAGATCTCCCGCATGCGGAAGATGATCGCCAAGCTCACCGACGAGCTCGGCCGCGAGCCGGAGAACGAGGAGATCGCCGCCGAGCTCCAGATCCCGACCGCCAAGGTCGCGCTCTTGAAGACCGTCAGCGTGCGCCCCGCCTCGCTCGACGCCCCCGTCGGCGAGGACAACGACTCCGCCACGCTCGGCGATCTCGTCGGCGACGAGTCTGCCCTGAGCCCCTACGAGAACTTGGGCGACCGGAGCCTCAAGGAGGACCTCAGCGCCATGGTCAACTCGCTCGATCCTCGCGAGGCCAGCATCATCAAGATGCGCTTCGGGCTCG
>JAHFTH010000103.1 GCA_023269445.1 Lacunisphaera sp. | reverse complement strand
CGGCAGCCTGCTCGTCGATGGAAGGTTGGTCCTCGTTCAACGGCGGAAAACCCACGGCCGCCTTAATCTGTGATGAATCCGGCCAGAACTTAAGTAGGGATGCGACTGCCCAAGCTATGTGCCGTCGTTTCTGATTCGTTCTCCGCCTAGGGCAAGCCCGGCACGGAATACTGTCAGACGGAACAGGCTTTACCCCCCGCCGGGACCGACGCTTAATTTCCGACCTCCGTATGCCCGATCCGGCCGCACCGTTATTCCATATCGACAGTCCCGCCACTTGGCGGCCCACGGGCGCGGGCATCGAGGTGGTCGGCTGGCTTTACCCGGGCGAGACGGTCATTTGCGTCGATCTCCGCGCCCGCGTGGACAAACGCGCTTACCTCGGCATCTACGGTCTGGAGCGCCCCGACACCCAGCAGGCCTTCGGCGGCACGCTCGCCGCCCGGCGCACGGGCTTCATCCAGCGCGTGCAGGTCTGGCGCGGCGCGCAGGAACTCGCCCTCGACTGGCACGACGGCACGCAATGGCGCGAATTCTTCCGCACCGCCCTCGACACCTCCGCGCTCCCCGCCGACGCCACCAAGCCGCCGCGCCTCCTCCGCGCCGCCGTCACCTACCAGACGCTCCACTATCTCTACCGTCATTTTCACCGCTCTTCCTGGAGCGAACTCTGCCGCGAGACCGACGCCGTCCTGCGCGATATTCTCACGCCCACCAGCGATGTCGTCATCGGCGACCGTTTCCTCGGCCACATCGAGAATCCCGGTTATTGGATCAACGCCGGCTACGACAAGTTCCGCATCACTGGCTGGATCTTCGGCACCGACCGCACCATCTCCCAGCTCAGCGCCACCACCGGTGTCCTCACCGAGAACCGCCTCGTCTTCCCCAAGGACCGGCCCGATGTCGCCGCCCACCGCGCCGACCACGCCAACGCCCTCAAGTCCGGCTACTTCGGCCTCGTCGATATCCGGAAGGACACGCCCAACCCGGCCAACCTGAAAATCTTTGCCGAGACTGGCGACGGCACCCGCCCTCTCGCCTTTGCCCGCCGCATGTATCTCGACCGGCGCGACGAGCACGCCGGCCCGATCCCCGTCTACCGGACGGCGCTCTTCGTCAAGGTCCTCCTCGCTTTCCTCCGCGGCCGCCTGCTCGGTCGCTACCAGTTCGACAGCTGGAAGGAAGCGCACGGGGAGATCAAGCGCCTGCAAGATCACCTCGCCGCCACGCTCGGCCGCGGCGAACCGAAAAAAATCCCGCAGGCCATCGTCCGCCGCAAGGACCAGGATCCTTACACCCGCTGGTGCTGGCACAACCGTCTCACCCCGCGCCTGCGCACCGTGCTGCAAAAAGATGCCGACGCCCTCGTGAAAGCTGGCGGCCCGCTCATCAGCCTCCTCGTCCCCGCCTACAACACGCCGGAGAAATATCTCCGCGAGCTGCTCGACTGCCTGCAGCAGCAACTCTACCCGCGCTGGGAACTCTGCATCGCCGACGATGCCTCGCCCCAGCCGCATGTCCGGCAAATATTGGCCGCCGCCGCCAAGCTCGACCCGCGCATCAAGCCCGTCTTCCGCGCCGAGAACGGCCACATCGCCCGCGCCACCAACTCGGCCCTCGACGTGGCTACCGGTGAGTTCATCGCCCTGCTCGATCACGATGATCTGCTGCCGCACGACGCGCTGCTGCATGTCGCCCAAGCCATCGCCCGCCGACCGACCGCGGGTTACCTCTACACCGACGAGGACAAGATCGACGACACTGGCCGGCGCTTCGACCCGCAGTTCAAGGGCGGCTGGAGCCCGGAGATGGCGCTCACGCACAACTACACGCACCACCTCACCGTCATTCGCCGCACCATTGTGGAGCAGGCCGGCCGCCTCCGCCCCGAGTTCAACGGCGCGCAGGACCTCGACTTGTTCCTCCGCTGCTGGGAGCTGATCGCCGCCAAGGATGTCGTGCACGTGCCGTTCGTCGGCTATCATTGGCGCGCCCACGCCGAGAGCACCGCCACCCGCGGCGACCAGAAGGGTTATCTGTTCGAAGCCGCCCGCAAAGGCATCGCCGAGGCGGTGCAACGCCGCCACCTGCGCGCCGAACCGATGCTGCCGGAGTTCGCGAAGAACTACGCGCTCTGCCTCCACCAGTTGAATTGGGATCCGGCCGTGCTGCGCGACAACCCCGTCACCATCGTCATCCCGACGAAGAACCGCGCCGATCTCCTCAAGACCTGTCTTGACTCGCTCGCGCGCACGACGCCGCGCGACTCCGTGAAGATCGTCGTCGTGGACGACAACTCCGACGATCCCGCCACCCTCGCCTACCTGCAGGACCTGCCCGGCCGCATCGACCTCCGCTGCGAAGTGCTCCACGCTGGGTGGTCGCCGATTTCCACATCGGCGACAGGCGTCGGTATGGAAACCGACGCCCACCAAAGCGGCTTCAACTACTCGCGCCTCGTGAACCTCGGCACCGCGCGCGCCGCCACGCCCTTCGTGCTGCACCTCAACAACGACGTCGAGGCACTCACCCCCGGCTGGCTTGAGGACATGGCCGGCTGGCTCAGTGTGCCGGGCGTGGGCGTCGTCGGCGCCAAACTCCTTTACCCTGACGGCACGATCAACCACGCGGGCATTGCCCTCAGCCGCGAGGACGGCCTCGCCCATGTGCTGTTCGAGCGCGAGCCGGCGGAAGACCTCGGTTTACTTTTCCTGCCGCACGCTGCGCGCAACGTCGCCGCCGTTACCGGCGCCTGTCTGCTCACCCGCACCGCCCTCTACCGCCAGCTCAACGGCTTCGATGAACACAAGCTCCAGGTCGCCTACAACGACGTGGACTACTGCTTGCGCGCCGGGGCTGCGGGTCAGCGCTCCGTCATCACGCCGCAGGCCGTCCTCCGCCACGTCGGCAGCGCGTCGCGCGGCAACACCTACGCCGAACGCGAGCACCTCGAGTATATCGCCCGCCACGGCACCACCCGCGATCCCTACCACGGCGAGGCCCTCGACTTCCCGCCGCGCAACCTGCCGCTCAATCCCTATCATCAGCGCTACGCCCAGACCGCCCGGCCGTTCCGCGTCGTCGTGCTCACGCACAACCTCAAGTTCGAGGGTGCGCCGATCTTCATCTTCGAGCTGGCCCGCTACCTCGCCGAGCAACCCGGCGTGTCCGTCACCGTCGCCTCCCCCGAGGATGGCCCGCTCCGCGCCCGCTTCGAGTCGGCCGGCCTCAAGGTCGAGATCTGGCCCGCCGCCGCACTGCTCGGCGCGAAGACCCCGGCAGACTTCGCCGCCGCCCTGAAGCAGTTCGCGGGCACCCGTTCGTGGAACGACACCGATGTGTTTGTCTGCAACACCATGCTGACCTTCTGGGGCGTGCACCTTGCCGCCCACCTCGGCAAGTCCTCCGCGCTCTACATCCACGAGAGCAACGCCGTGAAGCGCTTCTTCCAGCCGCTGCTCCCGCCGGTGATGCACGAGACCGTCGAGGAGGCCTTCCGGCTCGCGACCCGCGTCGTCTACACCGCGCAGGCCACGCGCGACCTCCACGAAGAGCTCAACGTGCACGACAATTTCCGCACGCTCGCCAGCTGGGTGGACTTCTCCCGCATCGAACAGTTCGCCGCCGCACACGACAAGACGGCGTTGCGCCGCAAGCACGGGCTCGATCCCGACGCCGTCGTCATCGTCAACATCGGCTCGGTCTGCGAGCGCAAGGGCCAGCACATCTACATTCGCGGCATCGACCTGCTCGGCAAAGAGCTACCGGTGCTCTTCCCGGACAAAAAGATCCAGTGGGTCATGGTCGGCGCTCGCGACGGCCTCTACATGGAGTCGCTCACCGAGGACATCCAGCTCATGGGCCTGCACGACGTGAAGATTTTCCCGGAGACCCCCGACATCTACGACTTCTACCGGCTGGCCGACATTTTGGTCTGCACGAGCTTCGAGGAATCCTTTCCGCGCGTCCTGCTCGAGGCGATGGTCTTTGGGACACGCATCGTCAGCACCGACGTCAACGGCATCGCCGAGATGCTGACTAACACCGACGAGGCTCATCTCGTGCCCGCCGGCGACCCCTTCAAACTGGCCGCCGCCCTGAAAAAGGCGCTCGCCGATCACTTCGCCGGCAATCAAAAGATGATCTCGATGGCCCATGCCCGCGCCGCCCGCCACTACCACCACGCCCGCGCCCTCCCCCGGCACCTGCAGGTGGTCCGTGAAGCTTGGCTCGGGTGATGACCATGCGATCAAAAATGGATTGTCATCCTGAGCGCAGCGAAGGATCCATGCCTTGTTGTGGGCGGGGTGCCCTCACCCCGCTGGTTTCAGCTTTCGCGGCCTATGTCTCGCGGGGTGAGGGCACCCCGCCTACAATTTCCGCCACCTGATGCACGAAACCCCCATCAGCTTCAGCCACCTCGAATCTCCCGCCCCGGGCGCGGCGCTGCCGCAGGGTCGGCACACGCTGCGTGGCTGGGTGTGGCCCAAGGCCGGCGACCACTTCGTCGATGTCCGCGCCCGCGTCGGCGACCGGATCTTCCCCGGCATCCACGGCATTCCCCGCGCCGATCTCGCCGCGCATTTCTCGACCGGCCGATCCGTCGCGCTGGCCGAATTCTACGTCGTGGTCGAACTCGCCCCCGGCCCGGCCGAGGTCGTGCTGGAAGCGCTCGCGATCGAGGGCCGCTGGTCGGCCTTCTCGACGGTCACGTATCAGGTCGCCCTGGCCAGTCCTCCCGCGGAAGTCGCGACGCCCTCCGGTCCGCTGCGCTGGCACGAGTTCGGCCGCGCGCTGCAGATTCTCCTGCGCGAGCAACGCCGGTCCTCCGGCACCCCGGTCGCCACCCTCGCCCGCGACCTCGTCGCGCAGATTCCCTACCCACGCGACCTGCGGCACCCGCACCAGCCCTTTCGCGGCCATCTCGACGAGCCTGCAGCCGTCACGCGCTGCGGCTTCGGCCGCGCCGCCGTGCTCGGCTATCTCTTCCACGAGACGCAGCCGATCAAGCGCGTGCTCGCCACCTTCGACCTGCAGGCGTGGCAGACCATCGACCACGGCCAGCCCTCGCCCGGCCCGGCCGCCTACTACCCGCAGTTCGCGAATGCGCAAAAGTGCGGACTCTTCGGCATCATCGACGTGCCCGCGCAGCTCCCGAATCCCGTCTGCCTCCGGCTCTACGCCGAACTCGCCGACGGCAGTCTGCACCTCTGCTCGGTCCAACGCAGCCGGCTCTTCACCAACGAAGACGAGAAGGCCCCGTATCCCGCGCAGGACAAGGCAACCTTCGCCGCGACCCTCGCGGCCTTGCAGGCGGCCATGACTGAGCGTGGCATTGAAGTAGTCGAGGATGCGGAGATGCGCACCGAGCTCACGCGCATCGAGACCGATTTCAAGCTGCGCGCGCCGAAGACATTATCCCTTTCTGTCATTGCGAGGAGTCCTGCTTGGCAGGACGACGAAGCAATCCAGCTGGATCGCCACGGCGCGCAAGGCGCGCCTCGCGATGACAAAACGAATGGTGCTTTATTCCCCCGTCGCATTCTGCTCGTCACGCACAATCTCAACCACGAGGGCGCGCCGCTCTTCCTCGTGGATCTGGCCCGGCACTACGCTACGCTCGACGCGCAGCTCACGGTGCTTTCACCCGACGACGGCCCGCTGCGGAGGAACTTTGAGGAGTTCGGAGCCAAGATTCAGATCACCGCTGCCGGAGCGGTGTTCGCCGCGCGCTCCACCGCGGCGGCGCAGGCCGCCATTAGCGCTGTCGGCCAGACCGTCGACTTCAGTGCGTTCGATCTCGTGGTCTGCAATACCTTCACGACTTTCTGGGCCGTGCACGCCGCAAAGGCCGCCGGCCGATGCGTCCTGCTCTACGTCCACGAGAGCACAACACCCACGAGCTTTTATATTGGACGCGTTCATCCCGAGGTGGTCGCGCTGGTGGACGAGGCCTTCGGTTTGGCCGACGCCGTGTCCTTCACCACCGCTTCGACGCGCAGCTACCATCTGGACTACGGCCGGCCGGACCATCACCGGCTGACGCCCGGCTGGATCGACGTCACCCGCATCGACCGCTGGCTGACGCAGAACCCGCGCGAATCTCTGCGCGCAAAATTCAATCTCCGGCCGGACGAACTGCTCGTGACCAACGTCGGCACCGTCTGCGACCGCAAGGGCCAGCACATCTTCGCCCGCGCGGTGGACCTCCTCTGGCGGCGTTACCCGGAACTGGCCGCACGCACGCGTTTCGTGATGCTCGGCGGCGGCGCCACGCCCTTCGACGACGTGCTCACCGACCTGCTCGCCCACCTCGGCCGCACCAACCTCGTCGTGGATCCCGCCACCGCGGATTACTTCCCCTACTACGCCGCCGCCGACCTATTCGTCTGCTCGACCTACGAGGAGTCCTCGCCTCGCGTCATTCTGGAAACCATGGCCTGCGGCGTGCCGATCCTCAGCTCCGCCGTGCACGGCGTGCCGGAACAGGCCCGGGCGGATCTCGAGGCCACCCTCATCCCGCCGGGCGACACCGTCGCGCTTTGCGAAGGCATGGCCAAGCTCCTCCTCACCCCGGCCATCGGCCGCACGCTCGCCGCGCGTGCCCGCGCGCGGGTCGTGGCCGAGTTCAGCGCGGAGATTCTCCTTCCCCGCCACGCCGCGCTCGCCGCGACCATCGCCGCCACGCCATGATCGAGACTCCCCACTGGCAGTGCGACATCGAGGTGCGACCGGCCGACTGGCGTTTTCCCGCTGGCAAGTCCTGGATCGCCGGCTGGCTGTGGTCGCCGCAAAACCGGCTGACCACCGACCTCCGCCTCTGGATCGACGGCCGGCCCTTCCTCGCCATCTGGGGCCTGCCCAAGCCGGGCCTCGACGAGCGCTTCCTGCACCGGCCCGGCCCGCCCTACCTCGGCTTCACCATTCTGGTCGAGCCGCACGCCGGGGCGAACCTCCTGCGCCTCGAGGTCCGCGACCAGACCAACCAGTGGACGGAAATCTTCCGCACCGGCATCACGGTGGCCGACGGCGCGCCGGACTGCCCGCCGCCGAAAAGTTTTCCCGTCCTCCTGCCGGACCTGCTCAGCCCGTTGCTCCGCCTCCACCGTTCACGACCCGCCGCGCCCCTCGCCGCGCTGGCCGATGAAATTGTCTCGGGTGCACTCGGCGAACCGCTGAACTCGCTCCCGAATCCGCCTTTTCACGGTGCACTGGAGGAACCGCGCGACAGTGGTTGGATCCGTTTCGGCCGGCTCTCCATCACCGGCTGGCTCGCGCACCGCCACCACAAGATCACCCGCATCACGGCCATGGTCGATCCGCTGCAGGAAGGCGCGCTGCTGCACGGCATCAAGCGCACCGACGTGGACGGTGTCTTCGCCGACCTGCCGGGCCGTGAGACTTCGGCCTTCGTCGGCCACGTTGATCTGCCCGCCGACACCACGGTGCCGGCCATGCTCAAGGTTTTCGCTGAACTGGACAACGGCGAGAAGCACCTCGCGTTCGCGCAGCGCTTCATCCCGCGCGTCATCGCCGGAGCCGACGCCGTCCTGCCGGCGCTGTCCCGTGTGACCTTCGCCCGCGCCGCATGGGCCCTGCGCGGTTCGGCGAAACGCCACGGCCTGCCGCTGGGCGACTGGGCCGCGCTGAAGCCGGCACTCGCCGCCGCCTGGTCCGCCTACGCCGCCGAGGCTCCCGCCCAAGCCGGCCGCGCCCGGCTCGCTCCGGATATTTCTCCGGTGAAGGATGCGTCGAGCCCGCTGCGCATTCTCGTCGTCACCCACAACCTCAACTTTGAGGGCGCGCCGTGGTTCATCTTTGAGCTGGCCCGCCATCTCGCCGCGCAGCCCGGCACCACCGTGCGCGTGGTCTCGCCGCAGGACGGCCCGATGCGCGAGGTCTTCACGAAGGCCGGCATGCCGGTGGACGTGATCGACGTCGGCCCCGCGCTGCGCGCCAAGTCGCCACCGGATTTTCAGACGGCCCTCGCCGCCGCCACGGCCGCGCTACCGTGGAGCACCACCGATCTCGTGATCGCCAACACCATGGTTTCGTTCTGGGCCGTGCACGCAGCGAAGCAAGCGGGCAAGCCCTCGCTGCTCTACGTGCACGAGAGCGCGGCCATCCGACGCTTCTTCGAGCCGCTGCTCGCGCCGGCCTTGTTCCCGCTGGTCGAGGACGCCTTCCGGTCGGCCACGCGCGTCGTGTTCACCGCCGACTCGTCGCGGAAAGTTTTTGATTACCTCGGCGACCGCGCGAATTTTGCCCTGCTGCCCAGCTGGGTGGACGCGACCCGCGTGGACACCTTCGTCGCCGCGCACCCGTCCGCCGGCCTCCGGCGCAAACACGGGCTCGATCCCGCCGCGATCCTCGTCGTCAACATCGGTTCCGTCTGCGAGCGCAAGGGCCAGCATGTGTTCATCCAGGCCGTCGACCTGCTGAAGAGCGAACTGGGCTTCACCTACCCCGGACGGAAAATCCAGTTCGTCATGGTCGGCGCCCGGCCCGGGCTTTATCTTGAGACGCTCAAGGAGGAGATCGCGCGCCTCAGTCTGGGCGAGCAGGCGCTCTTCGTGGGCGAGACCGGCGAGATTTTCGATTTCTACCAGCTGGCTGATATTTTCGTCTGCACGAGTTTCGAGGAATCCTTCCCGCGCGTGCTGCTCGAGTCCGCCGCCTTCCGCCGGCTCATCGTCTCGACCAACGTCAACGGCATCGCGGAGATGATCAAGCCGGACGAGGCCTGGCTCACGCCGCCCGGCGACCGCTACCGTCTCGCCGAGGCGATCAAGCTCGCCCTTGTGGCCCACGTAGCCGGCGACCGGAGCCGGCCCGAGAAGGCCCGCGCCTCGATCCTGCGCAAATACCACGAGGCCGCCTCGCTGCCCCGGCACGCCCGGCTGGCCCGCGCCGCCGCCGAATTACGATAATCGACGCCGATGCCTCCCCCACACACCCCGGCGCGTTGCGCCACCCCTCTTCACAGAGGGGAATCAAGACCGACGCTGCCGGAGTCCCCTCTATCAAGAGGGGTGCCCAACAGGGCGGGGTGTGTAAGCAACACTCGCCAACCTGCAGAGTATTTGACCTGAGCGATGCGCGAATCTCCTCAGTGTTTTCATAATCTCGAGTGGCCGGCGCCCGGCGCGCGCCTCGCCGGTCCGGTGGTGTGGCTGCGCGGCTGGGTCGTTGGCAAACCCGGCCACGACTGCATCGATCTGCGCGTGCGGCACGGCGGCCAGACGCACCTCGGCGTGCTCGGCCTGCCGCGCACCGATCTCGCCGTGCATTTCAAATCCGCCCGCGCATGGCTGCCCGCCGAGTTCATCCTCGGCGTGCCGGTGACCGACGGCCCGGTGACGCTCACGCTCGAGGTGATGGACGCCCACGGCGGCTGGCACGCCCTGCAGGCCATCTCCCTCACCGTCGCACCCGACGGCACGCCACCACCGCGCATTGAGGGCCGGTTGGAAACCTCCCTTAACAGCACGTGGACCGTGCGCGACGCGCATCATCCGTTCCACGGCCACCTCGACCAGCCCGGCCCGACGCCGGTGCTCGCGCACGGCCGGGCCCCGGTCTTTGGCTGGCTGCTCGACGAGACCCAGCCGCTGGCTACCGTCCTCGCGACGACCGACACGCTCGTCTTCAACCACCTCGACCACAGCCTCACCGACGACGCCCTCGCCGTGAAAGTGCCGCAACACGCCGGCGCGCGATACGCCCGGTTGCGCGGCGCGGTGGACTGGCCCGCCACGCTCGTCGAGCCCGCCTGCCTGCGCGTCTATGCCGTGTCACCCGACGGCTCGGTCACCTTGTGTTTTGCGCAGCGGATCAGGCCCCCGGAAATGTGTAACGTAATACGTTACACATTTCCGGGGGCCGCCGAGTTGGGCTATGCGACGGTTACGCCACGCCAATTGCCCGCCCTGCCCTCGGGCCGGCCCCGCCGTCTGCTGCTGGTCATCCGTAGCCTGCTGCCCAATGACGCCACGTTGCGGGCCCTCGACTTGGCGCGACACCTGATTTCCTCCCACCGCTGGGCGGCCCGCGTCGTCAGCGCCGAGGACGGTCCGTTGCGAAACATTTTTGAGCAGGCCGGGGCCGAATCCCTCGTGGTGAACCCCGGCCCGCTGTTTGCCGCGAGCGATGCCGCCGCGATGGATCGCGCGCTGCACGACCTGCAACGCCAGATTCTTTGGAAACACCTCGACGCGGTCGCCGTGTTTGACCCGGTCTGCGGCTGGGCCATCACCCTCGCCCACCGGCAGAAAATTCCCGTGCTGTTCGACTGCAGCACCGGCGAACCACTGGAGCCCGACGCCACCGCGATCCCCGCCGTGCAAACGCTGCTGTGCGAAAGCTGGCGGGCCGCGACGGCGGTATGCTTTGCGTCCGAAACGGCGGCGCAGGCCCAACACGCCCAACTCGGCGCCTGTCCCGCGGAAACCATCGCGCACTGGCACACGCGGGGTTTGCAAAATGCCTTGTCATCGCGAGGCCCGCAGGAGCGGGCCGTGGCGATCCAGCTGGATTGCTTCGTCGTCCCGCAGGGCGGGACTTCTCGCAATGACATTTTGCAAACAAGCCCGCACGCCGTCCTCGCCCCGTTGCGCACGGCCGACTGGCTGGCGCGGCACCATCCCGAGGTCGCAGCGCGCTGGCAATTCCGCCAGGGCCCGGCCGGCGGGATTGATGCTGAGCGCCTCGCCCGACAGGACGATGCCTTCA
>JAHFTH010000102.1 GCA_023269445.1 Lacunisphaera sp. | reverse complement strand
AGAATGCGGATGCGGTTGGATATGTGTTGAGTGAAAATCCTTGATTCCCAGTCCGCTCAATCGCTTTCCCGTATCAATGTGCCCATTGGACTGATTGAGAACCTCACTCTTCTTTTCCAGGATGAGCTGAATGATCCTTTGCCCAAGACCTCGGGACCCTGTTCCGGCCAAGAGAAAGCTATCGTCTATGAGGTGAACTTTTTTGACCGGCTGTTCAATTGTGTGCGAAACACCATCAGACATAGATGCGGCACTGTCGGAACCGATGACGATTCCGTCCTTACAAAACATTCCAACAATAGCGGTCATTCCCGGAATACACTGTTGGCCTTCATCTCCGGATATTCCTTATAGATGGCAGAAACTAGCTGAGTAAAACTCAGGCGCTGAACCCAAGCCACCAACTCGCCAACATATTTAGTGGCCGCTGGCTCGATTGCTAGGGCCGCTGCTCCGCGCTCCACGCCCGCCGGGGTGAGGCTGTATCTACGCCATTTTGTGGTCGGATCTTTAATCTCCACCAATCCTTGCTGCTTCAGGGAAGCCAGCGAATCGTAAATGCTTTGGTCGAACGGACCATAATCATATGGCGCAAAGTTAAATGGGGGCGCCTTCGTCAAGGTTTGGGCTTTGCGCTCAAGAAGAAATAACGCCTTTTGAACCTGAACTGGAGACATCTCCGATTTTGCAGCAGCCAGCGTTGAAAGTATGAGTTCGTCGCGTGTCATCAGTGTATAATCTTACAGAAAAAGCGGCGTTCACAAGCTGCGATTCATTGGATGTGCGCCTTAACTGGCTTATCGGCAACTGCTGCCTGATACACGTCGGGCCTCAGTCCTGCTCCCTTGATTTTTGTCGGGTGGCCTGTAAGTTGACCGCCCCTTTCACTTTCCCTCTCACCCTCACTTCCTTCCTCCCATGTCCACCGCCACACCGCAAAAATTCGAGTTCCAGGCCGAGATCAAGCAGCTCCTCGATATCGTCATCCACTCGCTCTACACGGAGAAGGAAATCTTCGTCCGCGAGCTCGTCTCCAACGCCTCCGATGCCCTGGAGAAACTCCGCCACACCCAGCTGACCGAGAAGGAAATCCACGACGACAAGCTCGCCCTTGAGATCAACCTCACGACTGACGACAAGGCGAAGACCCTCACGATCCAGGATTACGGCATCGGCATGACGCGTGACGAACTGGTCGAGAATCTCGGCACCATCGCCCATTCCGGCTCCAAGGCCTTCCTCAAGGCGCTCGGCGAGGGCGACCAAAAGAATGCCAACCTCATCGGCCAGTTCGGCGTCGGCTTCTACTCCGCGTTCATGGTGGCGAAGTCCGTGAAGGTCTACTCGCACTCGTGGAAAACCGGCGAGCCCGGCCACGTCTGGTCGAGCGACGGCTCCGGCAGCTACGAGATTGAGGAGACCGAGGGCCTCAGCCGCGGCTCCAAGATCGTCATCGAGCTGAAGGATGACTGCGCCGAATACGCGACCGATGGCCGCATCAAGGAAATCCTCGAGCGCTACAGCGCCTTTGTTTCCTTCCCAGTCAACCTCAACGGCAAGCACATCAACACCGTCCAGGCGCTCTGGCTCCGCTCGAAGAACGAAATCAAGGACGAGGAATACAACGAATTCTACAAGTTCCAGGCCCACGCCTACGAGGACCCGAGCCTGCGCCTGCACTTCAGCGCCGACGCCCCGCTCGCCATCAACGCCCTGCTCTTCGTCCCGCAGGAGAACACCGAGAAGATGGGCATGTCCCGCCTCGAGCCCTCCGTCTCGCTTTATTGCCGCAAGGTGCTGATCGACGCCGCGCCGAAGGACCTGCTCCCCGAATGGCTCCGCTTCCTCAAGGGCGTCGTGGACAGCGAGGACCTCCCGCTCAACATCTCGCGCGAGACGATGCAGGACAAGGCCCTCATCGAGAAACTGAACAAGGTCATCACGAAACGCTTCCTGAAGTTCCTCGACGAGGAGGCCACGTCGCGCCCCGAGTCGTTCACCAAGTTCTACGCCGACTTCGGCATTTTCCTGAAGGAGGGCGCGGCGCTCGACTTCACCCACAAGGACCAACTCGTGAAGCTGCTTCGCTTCGAGTCGTCGCTGACCGACAAGACCAAGTCCACCTCGCTCGCCGACTACGTCACGCGCATGGGCGCGGACCAGAAGGAGATCTATTACCTCGTCGGCGGCAACCGCACGGTCATCGAGAGCGGTCCTTACCTCGAAGCCTTCAAGGCCCGCAACCTCGAGGTGCTCTTCTGCTACGAGCCCGTAGACGAATACGTGATGAACAACGTCCGCGAGTTCGACGGCAAGAAGCTCATCGCCGCCGACCATGGCGACGTGAAGCTCACCGACCTGCCCAAGGCCGAGGGCGCGCTCAGCGAAGCCGACACCAAGACCCTCACGACCTGGCTCAAGGAATCGCTCGGCGAACGCGTCGCCGAGGTGAAGGCCAGCGACCGCCTCGTCGACTCCCCTGCTCTCGCGATCAACGCCGACAAGTTCATGTCCGCCCACATGCGCCGCATGATGAAGGCCATGAACAAGGACGGCGCCGATGTGCCCCAGCGGGTGAACCTCGAAATCAACCCGCGCGCCGCGGTGATGAAACGCCTCTTCGAAACGCACACTGCTGCGCCCGAAAAAGCGAAACTCGTCGCCGAGCAGATTCTCGACAATGCGCTCATCTCCGCCGGCATGCTGGAGGATGCGACACCGATGGTCGCCCGCCTCTACAAATTACTGGAGAGCGTTTAAGCGCGTCTGAGCCGCCGGTCAGCGACTGCTGACTCTGACCGCCACGGGAGCGTTGGTCGTCTCCGCAACGTCTTTCTTGAGCCCATTCACCTGCCTGACGAACAGCAGGGCCAGAACCACAATCACGACAAATAGCGTGGTGGTCACGAAGATGGGCACGGGACGTTCGGCCGTGGCGGCAATGCCGATCTCTTTGGTGTAATCACGACTTCTCATGGATTTTATGCTCATCGGCACAATCCAGCGGGAGTTTAGCGCCTCTAGGCATCGGAGCGAAGAGGGAGGGATTCGTGGGGGATGCGGGTATCCCGGTCGGATGCGTAAAGCCCTCCTTCGCCAAAGCTAGGGAGGGCAATTTTCTTCCGACTTCCGGAAGAAAATTGGCGGAGAGGGAGGGATTCGAACCCCCGGGACCTTGCGGCCCACCGCATTTCGAGTGCGGCGCGATCGACCACTCTGCCACCTCTCCGTGATCAAGGAGCGGGAACGTAGGCCGCCCTCCTGAAAACGGAAGCCGAAATTTTTAGACGTTTTCGTCCTCGGTGCCGCCCAGCTCGCGCCGGTTGGCGGGCAGGTGGTGGGGGAAGAAACTGTAATAGAGCATCAACTGCCAGCTCCGCGACGACCGGTAGAGCAGCATGGGCACCACCAGCGACCCGCCGCAGGCCAGGCCGACCGCCACCCGGCCGCCCAGCACACCGCCATACCACAGCAGCAGCACGGGCACGAGGTAAGCAACGAGCGTGACGCCATAATTCAGCGACATGGCACCGAGGAAAAATCCCTCGTCCTTCTCGAACTTCAGCCCGCAATCCGGACAGCCGTCGTTGAGTTCGAAAAGCGTGCCCGCCTTGAACAGCCGGTTCCCGCCACAATTGGGGCAGTGGTTGGCGAGGCCGCGGGCGAGGATCTGACCGTGCGTGACTTTCATGAAAGAAAAAGGCACCCCACCTTGCGATGGGGCGCCCGGGAAATCAATGGCCGTTTGCTCAGGCGCCGAGCTGGAAGCGAACGAAGCGGCGGACTTGCATGTTCTCGCCCATTTTCGCGATCAGGTCCTTGAGCACGTCCTTGATCATCTTGTCCGGATTCTTGACGAAGGGTTGGTCGAGGAGGCAGACCTGCGAATAGTATTTCTCGAGCTTGCCCTCGACAATCTTCTGCACGGCGGCAGGCGGCTTGCCCGCGAGCGAGGCCGAGGCGATGTCGCGCTCCTTGGCCAGATCGGCCTCGGGCACTTCCTCACGCAGCACGTAGCTCGGGTTGGCGGCGGCGATCTGCAGGCAGAGGTCGCGGCAGAAGGCCTTGAAGTCATCGTTCTTCGCAACGAAGTCGGTCTCGCAATTGACTTCGATGAGGACACCGACCTTGCCGCCCACGTGAATGTAGGACTCGACGAGTCCTTCCTTCGTGGCGCGGCTGGCCAGCTTGTCGATCTTGCTCCCGAGTTTTTTGCGGAGGATCGTTTCGGCTTGGTCCATGACCCCTTGGGCTTCGTCGAGGGCCTTCTTGCATTCAAGCATTCCGGCACCGGTTTTGGCGCGGAGATCCGCGACCATGCTGGCTGTAACAACGGACATAGTAAGTGGACTTAAAGGATTAAACTTCGTCGGTGGTGACGGCGGACTTGTTGGCGCCGGCGCGGCTGGCGCGCTTCTTGACGACGGGCTTGTCCTCAATGACGTCCTTGAGATTCGGTGGGATGATCACCTTGTCGAGGTCGACCTCGCCGGACGCAGCGGCCGCGGCCGTCTCGGCCGGGGTGGCGCGACGCGCTTCGCGGTGGGCCAGACCCGCCTGGATGGCGGCGACTACGGTCTCGATGATGATGCGCACGGACTTGGCCGCGTCATCATTGCCCGGGATCGGGTGCGTGAGCTGGGTCGGATCAGAATTGGTGTCGACGAGACCGATCGAGGGGATGCCGACGCGCTTGGCCTCGGCCACGGCGATCTCCTCGTAATTGGTGTCGATGACGAACATGGCGCGGGGTAGCGCGGTGAGGGTGATGATACCGTCGAAGTTGCGGGTCATGCGGGCCATCTCGCGGCGGATGGCGGACTCTTCCTTGGAGGAGAACTTGCCGAGCTCGCCGCTGGCGTCCATCGCCTGGTATTTTTTGAACTTGGCGAGAGACTTCTTGATGGTCTCGAAATTGGTGAGCGTGCCACCCATCCAGCGGTTGGTGACGTAAGGCATGCCGGTCGCGGCGGCGGCCTCCTTGATCATTTCTTGGGCCTGGCGCTTGGTGCCGACGAGCAGGATGTCATCGCCGTGGGCAACGAGGTTCTCGATGAAGGTGCAGGCTTTTTCCAGCGCGGCGTGCGTCTTCTCGAGGTCGATGATGGAAATGCCCTGACGGTGGTCGAAAATGTAGGGCTTGGAGCGCGGATTCCAACGCTTGGTCTGGTGACCGAGGTGGACGCCGGCATCGAGGAGGTCTTTAGGAGTAACGTTCATATGATCTATGTCGTAACGAGACACAGGTCGGCCAACTGGGCCGCCTTGCGATCGTAACTGCAGTTTAGGTTGATGGATTAAGGAACAGGAAGGGCCGAAAACAGACACCGCCCCCACCCTTGGCAAGTCCGATTCCGTAATTTTTGCAGGCAGGTGGGCCGGCCGCTCCGCGGGCGGCTTTCCCCTCAGCTCCGTTTCCGACGCAAAAACAGGCGCTGCAACAGGATAAACACCAACAGCAAGGCCCCGACCACGATGCGCATCCACCATGAACTCAGTCGCCCGTCGAACAGGATGGCGGCCTGAATGGTGCCGAAAATCAACACGCCCAGCAGCGTCCCCAACATATGCCCGCGTCCGCCGGACAGGAGGGTCCCGCCCATGACGACGATCGCGATGGCATCCAGCTCGAGGCCGAGACCCATGCTGGGGTTGCCCGACCCGGTATATAAGGTCGCCACGATGCCGGCCAACGCCGCGCACAGGCCGTTCACCGTATAGACCCCGATCTTGGCCGGACCGATGGGCAGGCCCATCAGCAACGCCGACTGCTCGTTGCCGCCGACGGCCAGCAACGTGCGGCCGAAACGCGTGTGATGCGCCACCCCCCAGCCCGCCAACATCACGGCGAGCAGGAAAAGCGCATTCGCCGGCACGACCACCGTGCCGAACACCCATTCATAGCCGGAGATCTTTCCGTAGAGCTCATGGCCGATACCGATCGAATCCGTGCTGATCCAGAAACCCGCCCCGCGCGCCAGAAACATTCCGGCCAGCGTGATCAGGAACGGCGGCAACCGGAAAAAATGAATCAGCGCCCCCATCCCCGCCCCGAGCCCGGCCCCGGCCGCCAGTCCCAGCATCCACGCCAACCCCGGGGCCACCTGGTGCCGCTCGATCAGCGTCGCCGTGAAAATGGAGGTGAACCCGATGACCGCGCCAACCGACAGGTCGATGCCACCGGAAAATATCACCAGCGTCATGCCGACAGCCGCGATGCCGAGAAAGGCATTCTCCGACAGCAGACTAATGAACACCCGCGCCGAGAAGAAGCCCTCGTAGAAATGCGCCGCGGTGCCGAACAGCGCCGCAAAGATCACCGCCGTGACAATCAGCGGCAACTGGCGCGAGGAGATTGAAGATGACTTTGTCATACTTCGTCGCCTCGTAATTGCATCGTGTGTTCTTCGACACACCCCGCCCTGCGGGCACCCCTCTTCATAGAGGGGACTTTGGCTGCGAGGGTTTGATTCCCCTCTATCAAGAGGGGTGGCGCGAAGCGACGGGGTGTGTTCACGCCGCCTCCTTTTTCGGCCACAGTCCGCCGAGCCAGCGGCCGACCTTCTCCGACTGCAGGAGCGAAACGCCAATGATGAGCAGCGCCTTCGGCACGGGTGCGATGGCCGGCGGCACACCGAGGTTATACATGGTGGTCGTCAGCGTCTGGATGAGCAGGGCCCCGATCGCCGTGCCGAGAATCACAAACCGCCCGCCGGTCAACGCCGTGCCGCCCACCACCACGGCGAAGATCGCATCGAGCTCCATGTTCTCCCCCGCGCGATAGGCATCGGCCGCGCGGATGTTCGCCGCCGCCAGCACACCGGCCAGACCCGCACACGCCCCGCAGAAGATGTAAGCCAGCGCCTTGATCCGCGCCGCCGCCAGTCCGGCAAAGCGGCTCGCCGTCTCGTTGTCGCCCACCGCCTCGATGAACAACCCGAGGGCGGTGCGCCGCAGCGCAAAATGCGTCGCCGCATAGAGCGCGATCACGAGCAGCGGCGCGAAAGGCACGCCGAGCAAAAATCCATTGGCGAGGAATTCAAAGGAGGGGCTCTTGATGATAATCACCTGCCCGTCGACGATGAGCTGCGCCACGCCGCGACCCGCCACCATCAGGATGAGTGTTGCCACGATCGGTTGCACGCCGAGCCGGGCCACCAGTAATCCGTTCGCCGAACCCGCGAGCAAGCCGGTCCCGATCGCCGCCGCCAGCGTCACAGCCAGCGAATGCCCGCCCTGCAACAGCACCGCGCACACCGCGCCGGCGATGGCGACCACCGAGCCGACCGACAGGTCCACACCACCGGTGGCGATGACCAGCGTCATGCCGAGCGCGACCAGCATCGTGCGCGAGCCCTGCGTGAGAATGTCAACCGGCACGCCGTAAAGATGGCCGTCGAGCAGCGTGATCTTCAGAAAGCCGAGATCGTGCACCGCGTTGAGCAGCACCAGCGCCACGAGTCCCGCGAGTGGCCAGAAAATCGGGGATTTAGCTTTGGGCTTCATGGGTGCCGGCCATCAGGTGCATCAGGTTCTCCGAGTTCAGGCCCGCGCCGGCGATCTCGCCGGTCAGTCGCCGCTCGCGCAGCACGAGCACGCGCGAACAGTTGCGCACCACCTCGTCGATCTCCGACGAGATGAACAGCACCGCCAGTCCGTCGCTGCGCAGCTTGGCGATCAACTGCTCGATCTCCTGCTTCGCCCCGATGTCGATGCCGCGCGTGGGCTCGTCGAGGATGATCACCGCCGGCTGCGTCGCCAGCCAACGGGCGAGCAGCACCTTCTGTTGGTTGCCCCCGGAGAGATTCTTGATCGGCGTCTCCGCGTCGGCGGTTTTGATCCGTAGGGCCTTGATGTAATGCTCACACAACTGCTCCTGTTCGCCGCGACTCAGCGCCCGCAGCACGCCGCGCTTGCCCTGCAAAGCGAAAATGAGGTTTTCGCGCACCGACAGGTTCGGCAAAATGCCCTCGCCCTTGCGATCCTCCGAGCAGAAGGCCAATCCCAGCCGCACCGCATCGCGGGGCGAAGTGATCCGCACCGGCGCGCCCTTCACGCTGATCTCGCCGGCGTCGCGGACGTCGATGCCGAACAGCAACCGTGCCGTCTCGGTGCGACCCGAGCCGAGCAGACCGCCCAACCCGACGACTTCGCCGGGCTGCAGCGCGAGGTCCACCGGGGCGATGGCACCGCGCCGGCTGAGTCCGCGGGCCGCGAGCACGGGCTGCGTGGTGACGGCCGGGGCCGCCGCGTGACTGGTGAAATCCGCCGCACTGACTTCGCGGCCCAGCATCTTGCCGACCAGCGCCAGCCGCGACAGGTCCGCCGTGGCGTATTCGCCGACGAGCTGGCCGTTGCGCAGCACCGTCAGCCGGTCGCTCACCGCGTAGACCTGGTCAAGAAAGTGGGTGACGAACACGATGCCCATCCCCTCGGCGCGCAGCTTGCGCATGATGCCGAAAAGCTCGGCGACCTCTTTCTCATCAAGGCTGGCCGTCGGTTCGTCGAGCACGAGCAACCTCGCCGACGTGTCGAGTGCCCGTGCGATGGCGACCATCTGCTGCATGGCGACCGACAGCGAACCCAACTCGGCATCGACGTCGCACTTCACCTCGAGCCGCGCGAGCGCCGCGGCGGCGCGGCGGCGGAAGGCGCGCCAGTTGAGAAAACCCAGCCGGCCGGGCTGGCGACCGAGCGTGATGTTCTCCGCGACAGAAAGCGACGGCACGAGATTCACCTCCTGGTAAACGGTGCTGATGCCGAGTCGCTCGGCGTCCTTGGGCGCGGCGGGCCGGATGACCCGGCCGGCGAGACGGAGTTCGCCCGCATCGGCGGAATACACGCCGGTCAGGACCTTGATCAGCGTGGATTTGCCCGCGCCGTTCTCGCCGAGCAGCGCGTGGATCTCGCCGGCGCGCACCGTAAAGTCCACGCCCGCCAGCGCCACGACCCCGGGAAACTTCTTCCCGATGCCGCGGAGTTCGAGGAGGGCTGGCGTGTTCATGGTATACAACCCCCGCAACCTGTCATCCTGAGCGAAGCGAAGGATCCATCATGATGCACGCTAGCGGCTGTGCCGATGGATTCTTCACTTCGTTCAGAATGACAGATGAATCTCAGTATTGCCGCGTGGGCAAGGCCGCGCCGGCGTTGGTCGCGTCGAAGAGCTCGTCCTTGTTGAAGGATTTGCGCTCGACCTTCTGGCCGGCGAGCAGCTTGGCCACGGTGTCGTAAACCTTGGGACCGAAGAGCGGATTGCACTCGACCGTGCAATTGATCTTGCCGGCCACGACGGCCTGCACGCCCTCGCGCACCGCGTCGATGGAGACGATGACGATGTCCGTGCCGGGTTTCAGGCCGGCTTCCTCGATCGCCTGGATGGCGCCGAGGGCCATGTCGTCATTGTGAGCGTAGACGATCTCAATGCTTTTCCCGTGCTTCTTCAGCAGGGCTTCCATGACTTCCTTGCCGCCGGCGCGACGGAAGTCGCCGCTCTGCGAGTCGATGATCTTCAAGCCGGGATGACTGGCGATGCCCTCGGCAAAGGCCTTGCGGCGCTCGTTGGCCGGCGCGGAACCCGGCGTGCCCTGCAGCTCGACGATGCGGCCTGTGCCACCGGTCTTCTTGGCCAGCCACTCCGCGGCCATGCGGCCCTCCTCGAAAAAGTCCGAGCCGATAAAGCAGGCGTAGAGCGTTTCGTCCGTCGTCACAATGGAGCGGTCGGTGATGATCACCGGGATGCCCGCGCGCTTGGCGTCGCGCAGCACGGGGTCCCAGCCGGTCTCAACGAGCGGCGCGAGCACAACGGCGTCGACTTTCTGCGCAATGAAAGAGCGGAGCGCGCGGATCTGGTTCTCCTGCTTGCCCTGGCCATCGGAGAATTTGAGGTCGATGCCGCGCTTGGCAGCCTCGGCTTTCATGGAGTCGGAGTTGGCGGTGCGCCACGCGCTCTCCGCGCCGGTCTGGGCGAAACCGATCTTGAGGGCGGCCGGGGCGACGGTGGCCGCGGCGAGACTGACGAACGCGAGGAAGGATTTGAACCAGGGGGTAAGTTTCATGCGACGGGGAACGGGGTTGAGTGACGACCAGACTGGTTAGAGATTCTTCCCGTCTGGGCGGCAAAGCTGCTGGAGTATGACTGTAAAGCAATTTGGTCGTTCCTCTGCAACCCCGCATCCAGTAGCAATGGTGCCGTGTTTACCCTCGGCATTGATTACGGCACAAACTCGGTGCGCGCCCTCGTGGTCCGCTGCGCCGACGGCGCGGAGCTCGGCAGTTGCGTCGTCCCCTATCCCAGCGGCAAGGAAGGCGTCCTGCTCGACCCGCGCGACCATCACCTCGCCCGCCAGCATCCCGCCGACTACCTCTTCGGCCTGACGAAGAGCGTCAAGGGCGCCCTCGCTGCCGCGAAAAAAACCCGCGGCTTCGATGCGGCCAAAGTCATCGGCCTCGGCGTCGACACCACCGGCTCCAGCCCCATCCCGGTCGACGCGAAAAACGTCCCGCTCGCTTCCTCCAAAAAATGGGCGAAAAACCTCCACGCCCAGTGCTGGCTGTGGAAGGATCACACCAGCTGGCGCGAGGCCGCGCAGATCACCGCGCTCGCCGCGCAGCACCGGCCGCAATTCATCGCCAAGTGCGGCAATACTTACTCCTCGGAGTGGTTCTGGTCGAAGCTCTGGCACTGTCGAAATGTCGCGCCTGCAGTCTTCTCCGCTGCCTACTCCTGGGTCGAACTCTGCGACTGGGTGCCGGCCATCCTCGCCGGCGTCACCGACCCACGCCAAGTGAAGCGCGGTATCTGCGCCGCCGGCCACAAGGCGCTCTACTCTGCCGACTGGGGCG
>JAHFTH010000101.1 GCA_023269445.1 Lacunisphaera sp. | reverse complement strand
TGGTCGCAAGCTCGGCGGCCTTGCGCTCCTTTTCCTGGTAGCGTCCGAAGTAGGCGTAGGCATGCGCGGCCATGACCACGAAGAGGCAGATCGGCAGGTGAAAGTGCAATAAGTGCTGCATCGGGCCCGCCCGCGGACCGCCTCGAGGCTCGGCCTGACCGGCCGGACGCCGCTCCGCCACGACGCTGCTGTCGGGCGGCCTGACGGTCAGAAGAAAGACGCGCTCGGCCACGAAAATCGCGGCGAAAGTGGCAGCTACGTTGATCAACAGCCCGCGCCACCAGCGATGACCCTCGATCGGGAAGCGCCCGGCCAGCCAGAAAATCAGCGGCGAAAAGAGCATCCACGGCAGCCACTCAGCGAAGGACGTGCGGGCCGCGTCCGTCCACGGCATCGCGCCGGAGAAGCCCAATTGCAGCGTGAAGATCAGCGCCAGCAGCACCCACAGCCCCGAGATGAGGAAGTAGGGCCAGCGGCGGCTGCGGTTGTGGGAGGAACGCAAGTGGGATTGGACTGTGTTAGGGATTGCTGGCGGGACGGCAAGCCCCTCGCCAGCTGCACCGCAGCGTATCAGGGGAAACGGTTTTCCGCCTCAGACTTGGGACGGACCGGCTGTTTCATGGTGCGAACCCGGGCTTTGCCGGGACGAACCACGGACGCTAAATCCCGCCTTGCGCCCCTCCCCTCTGTCTTCTGTTGTCTGTCCTCTGTCTCAATGACCTCCGCCCAGATCCGCCAGTCGTTCCTCGATTTCTTCGCCTCGAAGCAGCACACCATCGTGCCCTCGTCGTCCCTCATGCCGACGGCGCCCAACCTGCTGTTCACGAACGCGGGCATGAACCAGTTCGTGCCCTACTTTCTCGGCGACCAAAGCGCCCCGTGGAAACGTGTGGCCGACACCCAGAAATGCATCCGCGCCGGCGGCAAGCACAACGACCTCGAGGACGTCGGCTTCGATACCTACCACCACACGATGTTCGAGATGCTGGGCAACTGGTCCTTCGGCGACTACTTCAAGCGGGACTCGCTCTCGTGGGGCTGGGAACTGCTCACCAAGGTCTGGGGCATTCCGCCGAAGCGCTTGTTCGCGACGGTTTACTCACCCGACAAATCCAAGGGCGACCCCGCTGACTTCGACCAGGAGGCCTACGACATCTGGGCGAAGATTTTCAAAGACGCCGGCCTCGACCCCAAGGTCCACATCGTCAACGGCAACAAGAAGGACAATTTCTGGATGATGGGCGACACCGGCCCCTGCGGCCCGTGCTCGGAAATCCATTTCAACCTGCTCACGTCCGACGACGAGGCCGAGGGCCGCAACGGCGTGAACAGCTCCAGCCCGCGCTGCATCGAGATATGGAACCACGTCTTCATCCAGTTCAACGCGAACGCCGACGGCACCTTTGCCCCGCTCGCCGCCAAGCACGTGGACACCGGCATGGGCTTCGAACGCGTCGCGGGCATCCACGCCACGTCGAAGGGCTTCAAGGATTTCTCCGCCGAGCCGTCGAACTACAACGCCGACCTCTTCAAGCCGACCTTCGACAAGATCGCCGCCCTTTCCGGCAAGACCTACACCGGCACGGTCCCGACGGAGCGCTCCGGCCTGAGCGAGCAGCAGACGATCGACATCACCTTCCGCGTCCTTGTGGATCACGCCCGCTGCGTGTCATGCGCCATCGCCGACGGCATCCTCCCCGGCAACGAGGGCCGCAATTACGTCATCCGCCGCATCCTCCGCCGCGGCATCATGTATGGTCAGAAGAACCTCGGCCTGAAGACCGGCGACTTCTCCGCGCTAGTCACGCCCGTCATCGAATCCCTCGGCGACGTCTTCCCCGAGCTCAAGACCCAGCGCGTGATGGTCGAGAAGGCAATTCGAGCGGAAGAAGAATCCTTCGGGCGGACTTTATCCAAAGGCCTAAGCGAGTTCAATCAGGTGGTTGGCGACGCCAGTGTCTATGATTCGAAGCAGTTGGCTGGCGAACATGCCTTCAAGCTTTTCGACACTTACGGCTTCCCACTCGACATGACCCAGTTGCTCGCCGCCGAGCGTGGTCTGTCCGTTGATTCCACCGGCTTCGAATCCGAGATGGAGAAGCAGCGCGAGCGCGGCCGCGCCGCCCGCAAGACCGACGTTATCGTCGCTTCCACCGAGGGCGACACCGTGGCCGAGGCGACCAACTTCGTCGGCTACAGCATCGACGCGACCCACGCCACGCACGCCAAGGTCGTGGACGTCGTGAAGACCGAGAAAGACACCTACCTCGTCTTCGACCAGACCCCGTTCTACGGCGAGATGGGCGGCCAGGTGGGCGACTCCGGCCACGCCCTCATCGGTGGCGCCAAGTTCGAGATCGTTGACACCATCAAGGACAAATCCGGTCGCCACCTCCATCGACTGGCCCCGGCCTCCAGCCTCCCGTCTCCCGCCTCCTCCGCAACCCTCCACGTCGACTTCTCCCGTCGCCGCGCCATCAGCCGCCAACACACCTCCGCCCACCTCCTCAACTGGGCCTTGAGGAAAATGCTCGGCACGCACGTCCGCCAGTTCGGCACGCACAAGACGCCCGACCGCCTCCGCTTCGACTTCACCCACTTCGAGGCGCTCACGCCCGCCCAGATCAAGGAGTGCGAGCAGCTCATCAACGAAAAGGTCATCGATAACACCGGCGTCTATTACGCCACCGTGCCGCATGCCGAGGTCTCCGGCCGCGCCGACGTCCTCCAGTTCTTCGGCGACAAATACGGCAAGGAAGTCCGCGTCGTCCAGATCGGCGGCACCGCCGACGCCTCCGGCAAGGCGAAGCTCGACGGCTACTCCATGGAACTCTGCGGCGGCACGCACGTCAGCACCACGGGCGAGATCGGCGTCATCAAGATCGTCGCCGAGATGGCCATCGCCGCCGGCACCCGCCGCATCGAAGCCGTCGCCGGCCAGGCCGCGCTCGACTTCATCGCCCACGAGGAAGCAGCCCTCAAGACCGTCAACGCCCGCCTCAACGCCGGCACCAACGACGTCGCCGCCAAGCTCGAATCCCTCCTCGCCCAGCAGAAGGAACTCGAGAAGAAGCTGAAGGCCTTCGAGGCCAAAGCCTCGGCCGGTCTCGCCGAGGAACTCGCCGCCACCGCTGCGACCAAGGACGGCCTGAAATGGGTCTCTGCGGTCGTCACGGCCGACAGTCCCGATGCCCTTCGCTCCCTCGGCAGCCAGGTGCTGCACAAGGTCGGCGCGGGTGCGGTCGTGCAGCTCGGTGCGATTCTCGAGGGCAAAGTCAGCCTCGTCGCCTATTGCTCGCCCGAGGCCATCAAGGCCGGACTCGCGGCCGGCAAGCTCATCGGCGCGCTCACGGCCAAACTCGGCGGCAAGGGCGGCGGCAAGCCCGACTATGCCCAGGGCGGCGGCGGCGACGCCACCAAGCTGGCCGAGGCCTTGAAGCAGTGAGGTGGGCGTCGGTTTCCATGCCGACTCCACCGGTCGCCGACAGGGAAATCGGCGACCACCACACACACGAAAAAGGCGCGGTGATTGAACCGCGCCTTTTTGAAATGCTACCGAGCCTTACTTCTTGTGCTCGTCCTTGTGGTCGTCGCTCTTCTTCTCTTCGTGATGATCGCCCTTGGGCTCTTCCTTGGCCGCCTTGTCGTGGCCCTCATCATGGGTGGACTTTTCCTTATGGTCGTCCTTGGGCTCGTCCTTGTGGTCATTGGCCTGGGCGAGGACGGTGAAGGCGGCGAGGAGCGTGGTGGCGAGGAGGAGGCGGAGGGTTTTCATAGGTATTGTTTTAGGATTGAGAGCCAGTAATCGGTGCAGACCGGAGAAACTTTAGCGCGCCTCGCCATACGTTTCCATTCTTTCATCGGCATTTGGCAGTTGTTCTTATGCCATTTGGCATTTACGGCTTGTGTTTAGAGGGGGAAAGGCCGAAGGTAGAGACATGAAAAAAACCAAGAGCAAGTCGGTCACCTACGATGAAATCCACGACAACCATGCCACGGTGCAACGGGTCGAGGAAGGCCTGCCCGTCATGGAAGTGGTGGAGTTTGCCAAGCAAGCCGGGTTCACGACCGACGAGCTGGCCCGGTTGATCCAGATCCCCGCCCGCACCTACGCCCGCCGGGTGGCCGGTAAAGCCCGCCTGAAAATCCATGAAGGCGAACGGGCGGCCCGGCTCATGCGGGTCTATGACCGTGCCAAGCAGCTGTTCGTCACGGACGAGAACACCCTCGGGTGGTTTCACGCCAAAATCCTGGCCTTGGGTGGGAAGACTCCGCTGGAATACGCACAGACCGAACCCGGTGCCCGCGAAGTGGAGAATGTCATCGGACGCATCGAGCACGGCGTCTATTCGTGAGCACGGTGGTGAAGGCCTGGCGTCTCTGCGCCCTCCAGTATGCCCGCGCCGCTTTTTCTGGCGAGGGAGCCAAGCTCTACGGCGGACGTTGGTCAACACCGGGGATTCCACTGGCCTACAGCTCAGAATCGCGCGCGCTCACCGTGATCGAGATCCTGGCCAACGCGGAGGAAGCGGAACGGCTGTTCGCCCGGGAATGGGTTTTTGTGCCGGCCGAAATTCCGGTGGATTGCATCGAAAAGCCAACCCGAGTGCCGGATGATTGGCGCCAATACCCGCACACGACCGCCACGCAGGCCTTCGGGACAGAATGGGTGAAGAGCCAGCGGAGCACGGCCCTGCGCGTGCCAAGCGCTGTCGTGCCCGGAGAGTTTAACTACCTGCTCAATCCCGGGCATCCGGATTTTGCCAAGGTGAAGCTGGGCAAGCCCGAGCCGTTCTCGTTTGATCCGCGGCTGGCCTAGTGACGCTCCGGGACAAAGTGGTCGCGGCCGGTCAAGGCATCAGCCGCTCGATCGTCCAACGGTCAGCGGGCTGCCGGGTGTAGCGAAACCGGTCATGCAAGCGACTGGGCCGGCCCTGCCAGAACTCAAAGGTGTCCGGCGTCACCCGGTAGCCGCCCCAGAAGTCGGGTAGCGGCACCTCGCCATTCAGAAACTTGCTTTTCATCCCGGCGAACTTGGCTTCGAGCAACGAGCGCGTCGTGATGACCTCGCTCTGGCGCGAAGCCCAGGCGCCGAGCTGGCTGTCCCGCGGCCGGCTGAGAAAATAGCGGAGCGACTCGGCCGCGGAAATTTTCTCCGCCTGACCGGTCACGCTCACCTGCCGCTCCAGCGGCAGCCAGGAAAACAAGAGTGACACCCGGGCGTTGGCCGCCATGTCCCGGGCCTTGCGGCTCTCGTAGTTGGTGTAGAACACAAACCCACGCGGATCGAAGCCCTTGAGCAGCACCAAGCGCTGCCACGGCTGGCCGGCCGCATCCACGGTCGCGAGCGACATGGCATTGGGCTCCAGAATCTGGGTCGCGATGGCCTCGCGCATCCAAAGATCGAACTGCTCGAACGGGCTCACCCGCAGATCGGGCAGGTCCAGTGAGCGTGACGCGTAATTGCCGCGTAGTTCCCCAAGGTTCATCGGAACAGAATCGCCGGTGATACCGCCCATGGCAAGCCACCGCAAAGTTGACCCCGCCCCGCGTTGTGCTTCCGTGGCAGGGATGCCCTCACCCGCCCAAGCCGTCATTCTCGCCTTCAATGCGAGTAACCAACTGGCCGTGCGCTCGGCCGGCACACGACTGGGGCTGGCCTTTGTGGGGGTGGACGAGACCATGGCCACTGCTCGTCTCGAAAACTGTTTCAAGGCGCACACGGCACCGGCCGAGTATTTCACCTGTGCGACGGGGGCGTTGAGCTACCGTGTATTCTTCACCCAAGTGCAGTCCGCACCATCGGACATCGAAGTCTCCTTCCACTCGCTGGAACAACTGGCTACCCAGCGCACCGCCCTCGCCCCTTCGCTCACCGCCGTGCTCGACGGGCTCGAGCCTCATCTCATCTCGATTCCTTATCTTCATCTCGGCGAGAACGATTACATCTACAAATTCCGGGTCGAGCGCGACCGCAACCGCAACATCTATGAGCAGGATGATGCGGCGCGGGAACTTTACCAGAGCCGTCTCTGTGAGGCCATCAAGACCGTGGCCCGCACCAGCGAGCGCTCGGCGAGTGCACCGGCCATGCTCGATTTCGGCGCGGTGCGCTACGTGATCCCCAGCCATTTCGGCTTCTGCCTCGGGGTGAAAAACGCCATCGAGCGCGCCTATGAGTCGCTGGCGGAGAATCCCGGCAAGCGCGTCTTCATGCTCAGCGAGCTGATCCACAATCCTTTCGTCAACGAGGATCTGCTACAGCGCGGCCTGCGCTACCTCCAGAGCGACAAGGGCGTGCCGTTCAACATCAAGGGTGGACCGGCCGCCCCGGGAGCGAGCGAGCCTCTGCTCTGGGACACGCTCACCAGTGACGATGTCGTCATCATCCCCGCCTTCGGTGCGACTGACGAAGACAAAAATAAACTCGTGCGCAAAGGCATCCGCGTCGCCCAATACGACGCCACCTGCATGCTGGTGGAGAAAGTCTGGAAGGCCGCACGCACGTTCGGCCGCGAGGGCTACACCGTGGTCATCCACGGCAAAAGCGAGCATGAGGAGACCAAGGCCACCTTTTCCAACACCCGACGGCATGCGCCCTCGCTCATCATCCGCAATCTCGCGGAGGCGCGGTTGCTCGGCGACTACATTGCCGCCCCGACTGAAGCCAAGCGCACCGCCCTGCTCGCCCGTTTCGCCGGACTGCACACGCCGGACTTCGATCCCGCCCGCCAGCTGGACCGGATCGCGGTCGTCAACCAGACGACCCTCCTGATGAACGAGACCGCTGCCATCATCGATTATTTCAAAACCGTGTTCGCCACCAAATACGGCGAGTCGGCGGGCCCGGATCATGTCGGCGGCGCCGGCCGGAAGGATACGCTGTGCTACGCCACCCAGGTCAACCAGGACGCCCTCCAGCGCGCATTGAACGAGCCCTTGGACGCCGCGTTCATCGTCGGAGGCAAGAACAGCTCGAACACCTATCAGCTCTACCGGCTGTGCGAACAGAAACTCGGGCCCAAGGCGTTTTTCATCCAATCAGAGAACAGCATCCTGTCACGGGACCAGATCATGCACTATGTCTTTCCCTCGGCGGGACGGGGCTCCGCCGGCCACACTGAACTGCATCCGCTTTGGCCGGACTGCCAAAAGCCCAAGACCGTGCTGATTACCGGCGGGGCTTCCTGTCCGGACGGACTGGTGCAGCAGGTCATCACCCGGATCAATTCCCTCTTCCCCAAGGCCCAGTTGCGCAGCACGGACGAAGTGCTGCGCAGTCTTAGAACTTGATCGAGACGCCGCCCCGGATACCGACCGCGCTGCCTAGGTCGATCTTCGCCGTGCGGTTGCCGAGCTTTTGCTCATAGGCGCTAAGCTGCTGGGCGGTGACGCCGCCAAATAGTCCGAGTGTCTCATTGGCTGTCCATTCGAGATTCACATCGGCATAATAGCCGTGAAGGAATTTATCCATGGTGCTGGATTCGGTCGTATCGAAAGTAACGCCGGGCAATTCGGTCAAAGTATAGGCTTCATAGGCGCTGTAACGGGTGCCGGCATAGGCACCGGCCAGACCGAGACTCGCGGTCAGACCCAGCCGATCGGTGATTTGCGTCCGAATCGACGGGCCAAATTTGACCATGAAATAGGAACCCTTGACCTGCCAATTCCCGTCCACATTGGCCCCGCCCGTGGTGGATAGATTGGTGGAGAGAGTGCCATCGGGCAAGGCATTGAGCGCCGCAGTGGTCTCCAACCCTCCAGAAACGAGCACATTTCCATCGCTATCCAAAATATCCCCGGTGCTGGGGTTGGTGAGATGCACGGCGGTGATAACCTGTCCGTTCAAGGAATAATAGTCGGTCTGGGTGTGCAGGGTCGAGCTGACCGTGCCGGCGGATTTGCTGTTGATACCATTGAGCGTGATACCGGCAATCAGGCCCCATTGCAGGCGCGACGTGCCGTGACCTATCTCGCGGGAAAACTGAAATTCCACGCCACCGTTCGCTCCTTGCTTGTGACTGGCACTGCCACCACCAGAGGTCACATCGTATATGCTGAAGGATACATAACCCGGGGTGGAGAGTTGGCCTTCCGTGGAAGCAAACCACACCCGGGTCAGGCCGGCGGTATAGCTGAGCAGATCGCCGGTGCGGGTTACTACGTCCTGAGTGCCGGTCACAACACCATCAGCATCGACGACGTTGACCGTCGTGGTGGTGAAAACATCATAGCGACCGCCGGGGGTTGAAGTCTGATTACCATCCGCGTCTTTCTCGTTAGCCCGGAGCGCATCAACTTCAACAGTCCCGTTGGCATAGCTACGAGTCACCGCCCCAGACGAAACGGGAACAATGGCGAGCTGGGTCGCGACTTCCCCGAGATTGCCAAAATCGACCTTGCCGCCGGAATTCAGGAAGCGAAAACCGACACTGATCTTGGTCTTCGGGACATACCATTCCCCCTGACTGCGAGCCAGAGCCTCCAGACGTTCTTCCTCCTTGCCGGTGGTCTCGGTCTGCGCGGACAGCAGGGCTGGCACGGAAATAAGGGCTAAAAGAGAGGCGGTCTTAAGCAAACGCAGGGTCATGGGAAAAATGGACATAGGGACGGGTTGGGCCTTTGGAAAGGGGAAATCAGCCCAGGTTCCGTTTAAGCTTTCTCCATGGGCCCTTTGGGCTCCGCCTTGGCGAGACCAGCCTTGAGCATGGCTCGCTTGATATCCTCGGCCTTCTGCTCGAGCTCAGTCTCTTTCTCCTGCTGAGCCTGCATTTTCTCAAACAGGGAAGTTTCGCTCTGGTTGAGAAATTCCTCGCGCTCCTGCAGGGCTTGGCGCTGCTCTTTCATCGAAGCCTCCTGCCGATCGAGTTCTTCCTTGAGCTTGGCGAGCGCCTCCAGCTCCGCCGGGTTGATGGCCCCACCGGCCTGGGCCGCAGGTTGCTTGCGCATGGCGTCGATCACTTTTTCGCGCGCCTGCAGCAGGGCTTCGGTCTCAGCCAAGGCGCGGTCACGCTCGGCCAGCTTATTCTCCGCCTCGGCCAGAGCCATTTCCCGTTCGCCGACCTTGGCCTCTAGGGCGCGCAAGGCTTTTTCCAGTTCCTCAACTTGCGTGCTGCTGAGCGCAGTCTTGCCACCCCACGGAGCGCGGGAGCTCGACATGATGGCGTCGATGGACTTGCGGGCGGCAGCAGTAGCCTGCGAGGCCTCCTGAGCGCGCTGCAAGGGACTGGCCCGGCGAGGCAGCACCAAGGGCTTGATGCCTCCGCTCAGGGGCTTGGACGGAAACTTGACGCTGCCCGGGGGCGGGAAAGCAGGCCCGGGCGCGGGTCCCTGCCCTGCGGGGGAGGCAGGTGACGGGAAAGCAGGCGCAGGCGGAAAGGGCACCCCGGGAGGAGTTGGCGTCGGATTGTCCACGAAAAGGAGTTAGCCGGGCTAGCGCTTGCCGAAAAGCTTGGAGAAGAATCCGCCTTTCTTCTCTTCGGTTGCGGTCGATGTGGAGGCGGGCGCAACTTTGCCCACGGCCTTGACCGCGCTGCTAACGAGCCTCACGGCGATGGCCTCTCGGGCGGGATCGTTGAGCACGACAAAATAGCGTTCGTAAGTGCCGCCGTCGGCCAGGTGCTTGATCAACGCTTCTTTGTCGTCCTTGAACCATTCAAGTGCGGCGGTCAGCGTAACGCGCATCGTCGTCTCATGCTTCTCGATTTGCTCTTTGCTCATCGGCTTGGCGGCGGCGGCATCACTGTTGGAAAGCTTGGCTCCAAAGGCCTTGGCGAGGGACAGTTGATCTGCCCGCGGCAAACCAGCCGGGATCAAACCGATCGCCTCGGTCAGGTGCAACCCGGTGGAACCTTTGCGGTAAGGCAGAAATAGGCCGATCCCTTCCTCGTCGCCGTGGGTCAAGGCGTTCAGGGCGTTGCGGAAATCACCCCCCAGCACCACCCGCGTGGACATTTGCTGCCCGAGGTTGGCGAATTCGCCGATGGTCTTGACGCCTTCCGAAGCGCACACCACCCGGGTGCCCTCACTGAAATTGGAGAGCCTCAGTGGGTAGTTCTCAGAGATACCAAGCCGGGAGAGCGTCTTAAGGATGGGATTCTCCTTGGAGGCAGTCTGTTCGACTTGGGTTACCATGTCTCCAAAGGGATCATCGAAGGCCAGAGTCTCCTTGAGGATGCCGATCAGATGATTGGCCTTTTCGGCGTTACCAGCGATCTCAGGCAGCATCATGAGCTCGTCGTAATTGAAATCGATATACTTCGAGGGCTTTTCCTCCTCTCCCTTATGCGGCCATTCCTGCGTGTCGAGGTTCTGGGCCAGACTGACCAGTGAGGTGTCCGCCATGATGGAGTGGCGGAATTTTTTGCGGATGTCGTCCCATTCAGTGGAGGTATACTTGGCCATGGTAGCGATGGATTCGGGAATAGGTTGGTCAGACGGGAGGTGCGTTTTCGATGATCTCGGTCGCAAGCATCATATAATCGTTGGCGACACTGTCAGCTTCAGTGCCTTCAGTGCCGACCAAAAACACCGGCAAACCGAGTGTCACCGCACGCCGCACGATCATCGCGTCACGGATCTGGGTGGTGCAAATTTTTGCGGCCGGAGCGCAGCCGCGCTTCTGGGTCTTAAATTGATTCAAGCGAAGCTGCATGCGCATTTTCGGCACCTCGATGTCGGTGTTGGCCTTGATGGAATTGAAGACAATCCCGTAAACCTGTGATGCCGGGCCCATCGCTGTGGTGCGGAAGCTGGCCGACGTCTGTTGGAACCGGAGCAGCTTTTCCACCAGCAGGGTGAAGCCAATCAAGCTCAGTGCGTCGGGATTGGACGGCACATAGATTTCGCCCGCGCAATACACGCCGTTCTGCGAGGCGCGCAGGACAT
>JAHFTH010000100.1 GCA_023269445.1 Lacunisphaera sp. | reverse complement strand
GGCCTCGTGCGTCGCAGCTACCTGCACAACGGCACCTGCCTCTACGAACAGACTCTCGGCACCGCGCGCCACTACCACATCGTCTGCAAGTCCTGCGGCAAAACCGACAAGGTGGATTACGCCCTCGCCGAGGGCGTGGAGGAGAAATTGCAGGATAAGGGTTACGCGCAGATCAGCCATGTCGTGGAATTTTTCGGGGTGTGCCTGGAATGCCAGCAGGCCACCAAGCACGCGCGCAGCATGTCGGCTCCCGCCATCCCGAGCGACCACGCCTGACGGCTGGCTCGCGTCCGAACCTATGAATCGGCTCTTTGTCCTTTGGGTGACTCTGGCCGTGATCCCTTGGTCGATGGGGGCGGAAGAAGCTGATCAAATCCACTTTGGGATTTTCGCCGCCAAACAAGCCGGCCAACCCGATAAGCTCGCAACCGAAACCCTGACGATCCCGTTAAAATTAGAGGCGACGGGATTCAGGTGGGGCTATGAGATTTCCCCCCAGGATGCAGCCGAGTATACGCACCGTGCGGTCTTTTACCTGCCTCGTCCCCCCGCCGCGGTCACCGGCAGTTTGGAAAAAAGCCAGGACTCGCCCACGATCGTGCGGACCAAAATATTCAAGGCGAAGGGGCGGGATAACTATTCATTCACTTTCGATGAGGGCGATCCGTTGGGAGAATGGAAAATCGAGATTTTCATCAATGACCAGCTGACGCGGACCTTCAAGTTTGAGGTCGTGACAGACGAGTAGGCCGACCGGAGGCGGCGATTGCCCGTTTCATTGCCCGGCCTTGAGCGGCTGGACCGCCCTCACCCACTCTGCCACCGGCACGCCGCCCGCCAGATGTTCGCGGCGGATGCGGTCGAATTTATCTGGCGTCACCTGCGCATACCAAACGCCTTCCGGATAAACCACGAGCCACGGGCCCTCGCTGCATTTGCGCAGGCAGGCCGCCTTGGTCCGCATCGCCGGCACGCCATGCTCCTTCAGCGAACCCTTGAGGTGCTCCCACGTCGCGAGGCCCTGCTCCGTCGAGCAGCAATCCGGCCCGACACACAGGAACAGGTGGTGCCGCGCCGTGGGCAGGCCGATCTCGTCAAAGGATTTTGCACCCATGACCCGGCTCAGGCTTTTGTCGCCATCACGTAATTCGCCTCCGCCTGCGTCCAGTTGAGCACGTTCCAGAAAGCCGCCACGTAGTCCACCCGCCGGTTCTGGTAGTTCAGGTAGTAGGCGTGCTCCCACACATCGAGACCGATGATCGGCGCGAGGCTATCGCTCAGGGGCGAATCTTGGTTGGCGGTCGAATGGATCACGAGCTTGCCGTCGGGTTTGGCGCTCAGCCACGCCCAGCCGCTGCCGAAGCGCTTCAGCGCGGCGTCGACGAACTGCTTCTTGAAATCGTCCATCGAACCAAAGGTGCCGGCGATGGCCGCGCCGAGCTGCGGGGATGAAGCTGCGCCACCGGGTGCGATGCCCTTCCAGAAAAACGCGTGGTTCACGTGGCCGCCGGCGTTGTTGCGGATACCGGTGCGGATGGCCTCGGGCACGCTGGCCAGATCGCGCACCAGCGCCTCGGGTCCGCGGGCGAGCAGATCGGGATGATCGGCGAGGAGCTTCTTCGCGTTGGTGATGTAGGCTTGGTGGTGCTTCGTGTGGTGAATCTCCATCGTCTTGGCGTCGATGTGCGGCTCGAGCGCATCGTAGGCAAACGACAGGGCGGGCAGGTCCCAGCCGAGGGCGGACGGGGCGGTTTCGGCGGCGGACGCGTGATTCAATCCGAGCCCGGTGGCGGCCACCGCAGTGCCCAGGATTTTCAAGGCATCGCGTCGCGACAGGGAGGGTGCATCGCTAGGGGTCATGGCACCACGATGTCACGATAGGCCCTAGGCGCAAGACTGCCCTGTCATTGCGAGGAGTCCGGCAGCGCCGGACGACGAAGCAATCCATCTACCTGGATCGCCACGGTGCGTTGCGCACATCTCGCGATGACTAACTGCAAGACTGACCGGGCTTGTTTTATCGCGCCATCCCGGCTACCAAATCACCTGTGCTGCTTTTCAATCGCATCCTCAATTTCGAACAGGAGCAAGTTATCCAGATGCCGGACGAGCGGCTCGAGCAGCGCTACACGCCCGGAGCGGCTTTTCCCCTGCAAGTCTGGCTGCTGCTCAACGGCAAGGAATGGCCGGCCAAGGTGGCGGATATTTCCCGCAATGGCATCGGCCTCATCGTAGATGCGGCCGCCCAACCGGCTGAGCGCCTGGCCGTGCGGGTGAAACTCTCCGTCGGTTCCCACCAGCAGGTGATCAGCGCCGGCCTCCGGCACGTCCGGCCCAACAGCAAAGGCGTCTATTGCGGCATCGGGATGAATTTCGACAATTTTATCGTGCAGAAGATCTACCTGCAGTTGCTCCAACCGATTACCATCGGTCAATCCCTGCAACCGGTGCCGCCCGACCTCGTCATCCAGAACGAACCGCAGTTGATCAAACAGGTCTTCCGCGGCGAGGACCAGGCGGTGCTGACCGTGTGGCTCGGCAAAACCCCCGGCACGCCGGTGCACAGTTTTGAATTCCAGATGCACGACTACTTCTGCCGGGCCGACGACGCGGTCGGCGTGCTCGAAGCCTACACCCGGGAAGCCACCGACTCGTTCAAGGGCAAGCTGAGCAACCCGGTTTTCGACACCTCGGGCGGCCTGCACGCCGAGATCCGTCAGCTCTTCCGCTGGATTCTGCCCAACCTCTCGCCCTCGCTGCCCGACGAGGTCCGCATGTTTTTGCAACGCTTCGCAAGCTGAAGAAAAAGACCGGGCTGACGGCCCGGTCTTGGTTTGCAGTGCTGGTGCGTCCTAGCGAATCACCGGCGGCGGTGCCGCAGGATCGCTGTGCCGGGCCTTCTTTCTCATTTTGTCGAAGTTGAACATATTGAAAAAGTGCATCGCGCCGAGCACCAGCAGCACCAAACCTAGCTTGGTGGCGAGAAACTCAAACGCCCCCTGCACCGTATCCGGCTTCGTGCCCAGCGGCAGGCCGAGGAGCACGTAGCCAATGTTGATCAGATAAAAGCCGACCAGCAGCAGGTGGTTGACGGAATCGGCCATCTCCGCCTTCCCGTGGAAGGCCTCGATCAGGAAGATCCGTCCGTTGCGGTGCAGAGTCTGCCCGACCCAGATCGTCAGCGGAATGCCGATCAAAAGGTAGATGATGTAGCAGGTTTCGGTGGTGCTCATGGTGTTCCTTGGGTTGGCCGGTGGGTTATTCCACCAGCTTGAAAATCTTGTCGCCGAGCTTCAGCAACCGGCGCAGGGCAGCGGGGGAGAGTTTCTGCACACGCTCGCACCAGCCGGCGGCCAGCTCGGTCAGTTCCAGCAGCTCGTTGAGCCGTTCCTCGGTGTAGGCCTCGTCCGCTTTCTGCTCGTCAAGCTCCTGCACGCACTCCCGGAGCATCTTCACCGAGGGGTCGAGTTCGCGACGCTTCCGGCCATCGAGAATGATGGTGACCATCGCCCAGACATCCTTGGTCGTTTCAAAATGGTCCCGGCGATCGCCGAGCAGGTGAGTGATCCGCGCCAATCCCCAGCCTTGGAGCTCGCGCAGGCTGCCGCTGACGTTGGAGCGCGCGATGTCGAGGGTGGTGGCAATCTCGTCGGCATGCAGCGGTTGCGGCGAGACATAGAGCAGCGCGTGGATCTGGGCGACGGAACGGTTGATGCCCCAGCGGGTGCCCATCTCGCCCCAGTGGAGGACGAATTTGCGGGTGGTGTCGGTGAGTTTCATGTGGTTTCTCTTATTTCTGTCTTTACTGAAATGTCTGTCATGATAGTTGTCAAGCTGCAACCCGAGCCACCATGAACGCCCCCATGCTCCCCTTTCCACTGGCCAAGGCCCCGCCAGTCGCCGCTGGAACGAGCGGCCTGAACACCGCCCGGGCGCGGATGTTGGCCCACCGTGGCGAGCCCCTGCTGGTCGCCGACTGGGAGCGCACCCTGATGATCCACTACGAGGTGAATCCGGTCGAGTTGGCCAGGTGCGTCCCCTTCCCCCTCGATTTACACGACGGCCGGGCCTACGTTAGCTTGGTGGCATTCACGATGCGCGGCATGCGGCCCTGGCTGGGCGGCCGGCTGGCGAAGTGGCTCTTCCGGCCCATCGCGACGCACGGATTCCTCAACGTCCGCACCTACGTCATCGTGAATGGCGAACCGGGCATCTATTTCCTGACCGAGTTCCTCGACAACGCCCTGAGCGTGCGACTGGGTCCGCCGCTGTTCGGCCTGCCCTATCATCTCGCCCGGATGGACTACCGGCATGACTGGCACACCGGCGAGGTCAGCGGTCGGGTGACCGACCCGGTCACGGGTGCGGCTTTCAGCTACCGCGGGCTGGTCGATGCCGATGACACCGCCTATGTCCCGACGCCCGCCGGCACACTGACGGCCTGGCTGATGGAGCGCTACACGGCGTTCACCGCCAACGGCGACAGCCGCCGGCTCTTCCGGGTGTTGCATGAGCCCTGGCCGGAGGCCGCTGCGGCGGTGAAGGTCCGCGAGGACTCGCTGCTGCGCGAGAACTGGCCGTGGTTTGCCGAGGCGACCCTGGTCGGCGCCAATTTTTCACCCGGCCTGCGCGACGTGTGGATGGGCCGGCCCCACGGCGTGAAGTAAACCAACCCGCCCCACTCACCCGATCAGCTTGCGGGTGATCTCGTCCACGAGCTTGGGGTTGGCCTTGCCCGCAGAGGCTTTCATCACCGCGCCCTTGATGGCGTTGAGGGCCTTCTCGTTGCCCGTCTTGAACTCGGCCACAGCCCGGGGATTGGCGGCAATGGCATCGGTAACCCACTTCGCCAACTCGCCAGTGTCGGTGGATTGCTTCAGGCCCTGCTTTTCCACGATGACGTCCGGCAACTCGCCTGACTGAAACATGGTCACGAAGACTTCCTTGGCGATGGAGTTGGAAATCACGCCCGACTCCACGAGCTTCACCAAGCCGGCAATGTGCGCGGGCTGAATCTTGCAGGTCGCTAGGCCGTCTGTCGGGGATAAACCCCGACCTACATCAGAACGGGCGAGCTCACGGAGCAGATCGTTGGCGATCCAGTTGGCTGCGGCCTGAGGAGCGGCGCCGAGCTTGGCCGTCGCCTCAAAGGTGTCGGCCAGCGCCCGGTCGGGCACGAGCACCGACGTGATCGTGTAGGGCAGTTGGTAATCCGCCATGAACCGCCGCTGGCGGTCGAAGTGATGCTCGGGAACAGTGGCGCGAATGGACGCCTTCCATGCGTCGTCCACATTCACGGGCATGAGGTCGGGATCGGGGAAGTAGCGGTAGTCGTGCGCCATTTCCTTGGACCGGAGCGACTGGGAGGTGCCAGTCTGGCCGTCGAAGTCGCGCGTCTCCTGCACGATGGTGCCGCCGTTTTCCTTCACCGCGAGCTGCCGGCGGATCTCGTGCGCGATGCCATCGCGGACAAACGAGATGGAGTTGAGGTTCTTCAGCTCGACCTTGGTGCCGAGCTTCGTCTCGCCCACGGGCCGGATGGAAATGTTGGCGTCGCAACGCATCTGACCCTTCTCCATGTCGCAATCGGAGATGCCGCCCTGCACGAGCGCGATGCGCAGGGAGGTCAACAGGGCGTAGGCCTCGTCGGCGCTGGCCAGCGCGGGATCGGTCACGATCTCCATGAGCGGCGTGCCCGCGCGGTTGTAATCCACGAGCGAGTCACTGGCCCCATGGTTGAGCTTGCCGACATCCTCCTCGAGGTGGATGCGCGTGAGCGGGATTTGCTTGTGCTCGCCCATGACGTTGCGCGCCGCGCCGGGCAGCTCGATCTCCACCGCGCCGCCAATGCAAAGGGGCTGGTCGTATTGGGAGATCTGGTAGTTCTTGGGCGAGTCCGGATAGAAGTAGTTTTTCCGGTCCCATTTGCAGACGGCGGCGATCTCACAGCCGAGGATGAGGCCGGCCTTGATGATCTTGTCCAAGGCTTCCTTGTTCATCACCGGCAGGGCGCCGGGCAGCGCGAGCACGACCGGATCGACGAGCGTGCTCTCGGGCTCGCCATAGCCGGCGGCGACCCGCGTGAACATCTTGGACTTCGTGCGGAGCTGCACGTGAACCTCCAGGCCGATGACTGCCTCGTATTTCATGACAGTGACGGGTGCTGGGTGTGCCAGGCGTGGGCTTGCTCGTAGTGCCGGGCGATGGCCAGCAGGCCAGCCTCGTCGAAGGGCCGGCCGATGAGCTGCAGGCCGATGGGCAGGCCGCCGCCGGTGAAGCCGCAGGGCACCGAGATGCCCGGCAGGCCGGCGAGGTTCACACTGATGGTGTAGATGTCGGTGAGATACATCGCGAGCGGGTCGGACGACTTCTCCCCGATCTTGAAAGCGGCGGTCGGCGACGTGGGCGAGAGCAACGCGTCGCACTCGCGCAGCACGGCGGTGAACTCGTTGCGGATGAGCGTGCGCACCTTCTGGGCGCGCAGGTAGTAGGCGTCGTAGTAGCCGCTGCTGAGCACGTGCGTGCCGAGGATGATGCGGCGCTTGACCTCGTCGCCGAAACCCTCGGCGCGCGACTGGAAATAGAGATCGACCACGTCCTTCGCCTTGGTCGAGCGGTGGCCGTAACGGACGCCGTCGTAGCGGGCGAGGTTCGACGAAGCCTCCGCGGTGGCGATGAGGTAATAGACCGCGATGGCGTATTCGGCCGCGAGCGGCAGGGAGACCTCACGGATTTCACAGCCGGCCTGCCGGTAATGTTCGATAGCCGCCCGCACCGCCGCGCCCACCTCGGGGTCGAGGCCCGCGCCAAAAAATTCTTTCGGCACACCGAGCCGCCACGGGCCCTTCCGCCGGCCGAGCTCGGCGCGATAGTCGGGCACGTCGGCCTTGAACGAGGTCGAGTCGCGCGGGTCGTGTCCGGCGATGACGCCGAGCACGAGCGCGGCGTCCTCCACCGTGCGGGCCATGGTGCCGATCTGGTCGAGCGAGGAGGCGTAGGCGGCCAGGCCGTAGCGCGAGACGAGGCCGTAGGTGGGTTTCAACCCCACCACGCCGCACAACGCGGCCGGCTGGCGAATGGAACCGCCGGTGTCCGAGCCGAGCGATACGGGCATCTCACCGGCGGCGACGGCGGCGGCGGAACCGCCCGAACTGCCACCGGGCACGCGTGACAAATCCCACGGGTTGGCCGTCGGGCCGAAAGCGGAATTCTCCGTCGAGGAACCCATCGCAAACTCATCCATGTTGAGCCGGCCAAAGGGAATCGCCCCCGCCGCCTTCAATTTCACCGTCACGGTCGCATCGTAGGGCGAGATGTAGTTCGCGAGCATCTTGCTCGAGCAGGTGAGCGGCTGGCCCGCGACGGCGATGACATCCTTGAAGCCGACCGGGATGCCATCGAGCGGTCCCCTCGCCTGCCCGGCGGCGCGGCGTTGATCCGACGCCTGCGCGAGGGCCAGCGCGCCGGTCTCGTCATACGAATTGAAAGCCTTCACGCGCCCATCCACGGCCTTGGTGCGCGCCAGACATGACTGCACCAATTCCGACGAGGAAAGCTTTCCTGATCCGAGGAGTTCCGCCAGCCGGGCGGCGGGTAGATAGATGAGATCGTCGGCCATCGGTTACTCCACTACTTTGGGCACCACGATCATGTGCTGCCGCTGGGCCGGCGCGTTGCGCAGCGCATCTTCCACCGAAAGGCCGGGACGGGCGGTGTCTTCCTGCCAGACGTTGAACACGGGGGAAGCGTGCGCCATCGGCTCCACGCCCGTCACATCGACCTGCTTGAGTTTCTCGACGTAGTGCAGGATGTCGCCGAGCTGGCGGGCGAATTTCTCCCGCTCCATGCCGGTCAGCGCGAGGCGGGCCAGATTGGCGAGGTAGTCGATATTGAGGTCGGAATTTGCGCTCATCGGGACGGCAGATGTTGCCCCCAAGCAGGCGGCGGAATGCGTGGTTGGCAACCGGCAAAACATCGATCGGGCCGCCCCGCTGCTAGCTTGACCCCAACCGCCAATCGTCATCGGCTGTGCATCGTGCTTCTCTTTAAACGCATCTTGGATTTCCAAAAGAGCGAGGGTGGCCTGCTCGACAAGCGCGGGGCCAAACGTTACGCGGTCGGGGCCAAGTTTCCGCTCAAGGCGAAGATCACCCTGAGCGCCCGCGACGGACAGGGGCACCCGTTACCGGCCGACAAAAGCTCTCCCATGGATTGGGGCTGCCAGTTGGTCAATCTCTCCAGCAGTGGGGCCAGTATCCGCCTGCACCCAGCCGCCATCGCGACCAGCGGAGAATCGTGCAGCCTGAAACTCGAAATCGACAACAAGTTGTTCGAACTCGAGGCCACCGTGGCGCACTATCATACCGTCCAGCAGTATGTCAGTTGCGGCTTGGTGTTGAAATTCCCCGACGCCTACTCCCGCAAGGCCTACCAGCAATTGATGGAGCCCATCGTGATCGGCTCCACCTTGGAATCGATCGCCACCGCCCGGGTGAAACAGGATCTACCCGGACTGCACAAGGAGCAATACCACGGCGAATCTGAGACCGTGCTCAGTGCCTGGCGTGACACCGCAGGCAAGAACCCGAGAATGTTCGAGCTGCTGGTGCATGACTTCTGCATCCGGGGCAACACCGAGATACCCGGGCTTAAGATCAGTTTCCGCGACGGAGCCAAGGCCGGCAAACGGGCCTCGCGGCCTGCCATCACGATCGCGATGAGTGCGGATCACCAGACCGAGATCGGGCAACTCTTCCAATTCATCGTGCAGAACCTAGGCAAGGGCCTTCCCTCCGAACTGAAGAAGTTCCTGTATCTCTTCGCGACCTGACCCCTGGCGAGGTTCGACTGACCTCAGCCGCCGAAATAGTGACCAGCGACCAAGCGCAGGCTTGAACCACTGCCTTTTTTCACCCAAAGGTCGGTGGTGCAGTTATTCAAAAGCATTCTGGACTTGGAGCAAGAGACCGGCCGGCCGGCTGACAAACGCCGGACGGCCCGCTATGCCGTCGGCGACGGCTTCCCGTTCAAAGTCAAACTGACACTGTTCCCCAAAGGCGGGGCCAGTGACGCCAAGGGCAAGGACTGGAGTGCGACCCCGGTCGAATTCTCCGCGACCGGCGCCAGTGTCCAATTGAGCATGGCGGCCGTCGCCTATCAACGGGAGACCTGCCGCCTGAAATTCGCTCTGCGCGACTATCAGCTGGAAATTCCGGCCACGATCAACCACTTCCGCTGCGCGGCGCAATACAGTCTCTGCGGGATCACTTTTAATCTGAGCAATCCTGAGCTGAAGAAAGCCTACCAGCAGATACTTGAGCCGATAATCATCGGCAACTCGCTGCCGCCGGCCAATGCCGTGCAGGACGTCCCCGGCCGGCATAAGGATAAATTTGGCGGAGGCGCTGCGGCCGAACTCACTGTGCTGCGCACGGCACCCGGAGGGCAAATCACCGGGTTCGATCTGCGCATGCATCAGTATATGGTGCGTTGGGCCGAAGGCTCTCCGGAACTTGAATTGTTTACCCTCAACGTGGGGTCGTCCGCCGCCTCGGCCGGTCGGGCTCCGCGCGCCGATTTACAGTATGACGAAATCCGCCGGCTCTTCTCCTTCACCATTCCCAACTTGGCCGAGAGCATCCCGGCGGACGTGCGGAAGTTTTTCAGGGGCCTGATGCCCTCGTAAACGCGGTTGAATCGCCGCTCAGGCGCGCACGCTGACGCTGCCGTCAGCCACCATCCCCTGCTGGATCTTCGTGAAGACCGCATTGACCTCGTCGTCGGTGAGCGTGCGCTCGGCGGAACGGAACGAGAGCGCGAAGGCCACGCTCTTCATCCCATCCGGCAAGCCCGTGCCGCGATAGACATCGAACACCTCGACGGCCTCGACGGCAAAAGCGCCACCCGTCGTCGCAGCCCGCGCCACCTTGAGGAGTTGCTGGCGCACTTCGTCGGCGTGCCGCGCAACGTCGACGACCAGCGCGAGGTCGCGCAAGGCCGCCGGGAAGAGACTGAAATTCTGAAAGCGGCGGCGCGCCGACTCACCGGAAATTTTCTCCGGCATAATGGCGAACATGCCGGCCCAGACTTTGCCTTCGATGCCAGCCGCCCGGACCATAGCGAGATTCAACAGGCCGAAGCGGGCGGTCCAGCCACTCTTCATTTCCCCGGCCGAGGCCGACTGGCCTTCCTGCCAGCCCCAGAACGCCCCACTGACGGGCACCAGCGACTGGGCCGACAGATCGATGCCGGCCTCAGCCGCAATAATCTCCAGGTGGCGCTTCACGGCATAGAAATCTGGTGCCGGCCGGGCGAGCCAGGCCCGGGCCTTGGGATCCTCGGCGATAATGAAACCAACCCCGGCGCACTCCTGCACCGTGCCGCTGACCTCCATGAACACCCGGCCGGTCTCGCACAGGCGAGCGACATGGTTGCCGCGCGACTGGTTGAGCATGAGCGACTCGAGCAGGCCGAGCACGAGTGTGGGCCGGAGGTGCGACTGCTCCTCGACAAAGGGATTGAGCAGCGCGAGCTCCTGCACCGCCGCGTCGGACACCCAGGTCTTGAGCTCCTTCGCCGAGCGCAGCGTGTAGTTCACGCACTCGTGGAAATGCTGGCCGACCAGATAGCCGGTCACCTGGCGGTTGAAGATGACGGTAGGCGCATCCTCGTGCTCCACGAGAGCCGGACCGACCGCCGGCGTGGCCGGCACTTTCTCGGTGCCGTAAACGCGCAGGACTTCCTCGACGAGATCGATGGGCCGGTCGAGATCCGCGCGCCAGCTCGGCACCGTCACGGTCCAGGCCGGACCGCGATGCTCCGTCGGCTCCTCGTGCCTGATGACCAGATCGAGCGCCTCGAGGGCAGCACGTTGCTCGTCGGCTGGAATCTCGAAAACGAGTTTCTCGTTGATG
>JAHFTH010000270.1 GCA_023269445.1 Lacunisphaera sp. | reverse complement strand
AAGGCGACAAGCCCAAGGCCGAGCACTACGGCGCGCAGGCCAAAATCCAGACTTGGAAGGACCAGTTGAAAAACCCCGAACAAGCCGGGCCGAATAAGCTGGGCTAAGGTCGGCGACGCCGGGCCCCCACGACCAGCAGGCTCGCGATAATCGCGACCACCAAAGCCGTGATAGTTCCCGTTACATACCGGGTCCAATCGCGCGCCGGCGGCGCCATGGCCACACTGACCCGGAAGGCCCGTTGGGGATGATGCGCCGTGCCATCAAAGTAATCGCCTATGCCCACGACCTGCCAATCGGCGTTGACCGCCAAGGCCGTGGTGAGGGAAGTGAATCCGGGGGTTATCCCGTTGCTCAACAACGGGGCCAGCGCTGTGTTCAGGTCATACATCGCGCCCTGCCAATGGACAAACGCATGCCGCACCGTGTGGCCGTTGAGATCACTGGCGCCAACAATCAGGCCCGCATCGTTGAGCGCATTGGCCTCGCTCTCGTCGCCGCCGAGCGTGCCCAGGTCGGTGATCGTGCCACCGGAGAAGAGACACGCGTGGTGATAACCCATGCCGCCCACGTCTTGGCTGAAACCCACCACCTGGCCGGAGGCGTTGATCCCGCGAGCCTGGCTGTGGCGGCCCCCGAGCGCGGTGCCCCCGAGCGTGCCCAGATCGGTCATGGTCCCGTTTTCCCAGAGGAACGCGTGCCGCCGGATATTATTGGTGATGTTACTGAAACCAACCACTTGGCCCGCGTCGTTGATGCCATACGCTTGGCTGTAATTGCCCCCGAGCGTCCCCAGGTTGGTCATCCTCCCGCCGGCGTAGAGGAAGGCGTTGTCAGGTCCGCCGGTGGTGACCTCGCTGGCTCCCACAATCTGGCCGGAGGCGTTGATGCCGGCGGCAAAACTATTCGCGCCGCCAAGCGTGCCGAGGTCGGTCAGCGTGCCGCGATCATGAAGAAAAGCGTGTCCCTGACTGGTGGTGAGGCTGAAGACTCGGCCCACCACCTGACCGGAATTGTTGAGGCCGGCGGCCGTGCTAACAAAGCCGGGTGAACCAAGGTCAGTCATCGTTCCGCTGGCATAGAAAAACGCGTGATTCAGGGGAGAGGGGCCGGAAACCTGGCTGAAACCGACGACCCGGCCGGCGTCATCGATATCCGTGGCCGCACTGGATCCGCCGGATGCAAGCGAGCCGAGGTCGGCCAGGTCGTGACCCGTCAACGACTGGGCACGCAGCACTGCGGCCGTGCCGAGCAACATCGCCCGGAGCCAGACGCCGCCCGAAAAAATGAACCGGATCGACGCAGGGAAAATCAATCGGGTGGTCATGAACATGAATTAACAAATTCAGCGGCAGGCAAGCAACCGGCAAAAACCCCCACGCGCTCCGGGGCAGGACCCGCTCCATAATCCAAACGATTCGCAAAAAGGCCTTTAGGCAGACCCGTTGACAGCGGCCAAGCCGCCCAACTAATCTCGCCGCCTATGGAGAGACCCGCCTACCTGCTCGAGTTCGAGAAACCCCTCCGCGAACTCGAGAAGCAGCTCGAAGCCCTGCACCAGCAGTCCCTCGAGAACAACATCGACATGTCCACCGAGCTGGCCGCCATCGAGGCCAAGATCGAGACGACCAAGCGCGAGATCTACTCCAACCTCACCCCGTGGCAGCGCGTGCAGGTCGCCCGCCACCCCAAGCGCCCCTACGCACTCGATTACGTCGGCGCGCTCTGCACCGACTTCCAGGAACTCCACGGCGACCGCCAGTTCAACGACGACCGCGCCCTCATCGGCGGCACCGCGTTCTTCGAAGGCCGCGCCGTCATGATCATCGCCCAGCAGAAGGGCCGCGACACCAAGGAGAACATCATCCGCAACTTCGGCATGCCCCAGCCCGAGGGTTACCGCAAGGCGCTCCGCCTCATGAAGCTCGCCGAGAAGTTCAGCCTGCCCGTCATCACTTTCATCGACACCCCCGGGGCCTACCCCGGCGTCGAGTCCGAGGCCCGCCACGTGTCCGAGGCCATTGCGGTCAACCTCCGCGAGATGACGCTGCTCAGGGTCCCCTCCATCGCCGTCATCGTCGGCGAAGGCGGCTCCGGCGGCGCGCTCGGCATCGGCGTCACCGACCGCGTGCTCATCTTCGAGAACGCCTATTACTCCGTCATCTCACCGGAAGGCTGCGCCGCCATCCTGTGGAAGGACCGCATCCATGCTCCCAAGGCCGCCGCCGCCCTCAAGCTCAACGCCGGCAGCCTGCAGGAACTCGGCGTCGTGGATGAGGTGATCCCCGAGCCGCTCGGCGGCGCGCACAACGACCCCGCCCAAGCCACGGCCGCGCTCAAATACGCTTTGCAGAAACACCTCAACGACCTCGTCGGCCTCGAGACCGAGAAACTCCTCGACCTCCGCTACGAGCGTTACCGCGCCCTCGGCGAATACCGCGAAACCGCAGCGAAATAGGTCGGGAAAAACGCATTTACATCGCCGGTGAGGTGCGCTTCTCTCGCCGGCTCAGTCGCCCGGGTGGCGGAATTGGCAGACGCAGAAGACTCAAAATCTTCCGATAGCGATATCTTGTGGGTTCGACCCCCACCCCGGGCACCAAATTCTTCCTGACACCGCTTGCCTCCGTCCACCCCATTTGAATGAAACTTATTGATCGGTGGCTGCAATCATGGCGCGAACGCAAAGTGCGGGCGTGGCTGACCCCCGGCGCACGCGTCCTCGACATCGGCTGCCATCAGGGCGAATTCCTGGAGAAGCTCGGCGCCGTTATCGGGTCCAGCGCCGGACTCGATCCTCTCGCCACCACGCGAGAGACGCCCCGCTACCGCATCGTGGCCCAGCCGTTTGTCGAACCCGTTGATTTCCCCGCCGGCTCCTTCGATGCCATCATCCTGTTGGCGACCCTGGAGCACATCCGGGAAAAAGCTCCCCTGGCCCGCGAGGCGCGCCGCCTGCTCGCACCCGGCGGACGCCTCATCATGACCGTGCCGTCACCCCGCGTGGACGACATCGTGCACACCCTCGTGCGCCTCGGTCTCGCCGACGGCATGAGTCTGGAGGAACACCACGGCTTCAAGCCTGAGGACACCCGCGACATTTTCGAGGCCGCCGGACTGCAACTCGAAGCCCATGAGACCTTCCAGCTCGGGCTGAATCACCTGTTCGTTTTCCGGAGACCGGAAAACGAAGTAGCAGGTGCCAAGTGACAAGTAACAAGAAAGACGGCGGATATCGCTTCTCTTGGCAGTCCCTTGATACTTGGCACTTGGAACTTGTTACTTCGCGACATTATCGTCGCGCATGCCCGACTTCCGTGCCTACTGCTCGCCGACCGAGTC
>JAHFTH010000099.1 GCA_023269445.1 Lacunisphaera sp. | reverse complement strand
TCGCAGCGGTGCCGAGACGGTCGCCTTCCAGCGCCACCGCGACACCGAGATCAAAGTCCGTGAGCTCATGGATGATCGCGTCCTTGTTCACCACGCGACGGAAGCCGGCGTGCTGCTCCATCGTGCGCGTGACGCACCACGCCATCATGGCCGAGGGCGAAGCGGCGGCCTTGCCGTGCTGGGTCTTGGACTGTTCGCGCGCGCAGCGGATCGCTTCCCAGCGGCAATCCATGAGCAGGTTGGCGGGCACGACCGTGTCGAGCCGCCGGGTGATGGCAGGGGAAAGGGCGGGCGGGCGGACGTTGCCTTGCATAAGCGGAGGGGTTGAGGAAACGACAGGGGCCGAGGGGGCGGACTTGGCGGCGACTGCGGGGGTCGTCGGGGCGGGTGCCGCTTTTTTCGCGGGAGCCTCGGTGGTCAGGCCCGCGATGCTCGCCGCGTCGCCGGTGACGAGCGCGATCTCCTGGCCGATGAGCACGGTGTCATCGATCTTGATGTGCCACGACTTGAAGGTGCCCGCAAAAGACGACTCGACCGGGTAGACCGCCTTGTCGGTCTCGAGTTCGCACAACACCTCGTCGGGCCGCACGGCATCGCCGGGCTTTTTGTTGAGCGTAACCACGCGGGCCGAGCGCAAACCTTCGCCCATGATCGGCACATGGACGATGATGTCGTTGGTCCCGGCCACGAGAGTGTTCTGCGGGCCGTGGGGATCGACTGTGGGAGCGAGCTTGCTCGCGATTGCTCCGTCAGCCGATGTCGCGAGCAAGCTCGCTCCCACAGCGAAATCCGTGTCCCCGCGCGCGACGTTGATCGCCACGGTGCGACGGATGGCGCCGAGCACCCGCGCGGCATCGGGCAGCGCGGCGTATTCGTAGATGGGGTTGTAGCCGATCATCACGTTGCCCTTCGATACGAGCACCGGCGGGGCCTTCAGCGCGGCCCAGAGGTCCGGCTGGCCCAAGATATGGGTGAGAATCATCTGGCCGACGGAGCAGTTCTCCGTGTCCTCCTGCACGATGACGAGACGGCCGGTCTTGCGGACGGACTCCTCAATCGCGGTCTTGTCCCACGGCACGATGGAGCGCAGGTCAATGAGCTCGACGGAGGCCTCGTCCTTGAGCTCGGCGATCGCCTCCAGTGATTTTTCGACCGTATTGCCCCAGGCCACCACGGTCACGTCGATGCCTTCTTTCATCCGGCGGGCGGAGCCGAGCGGGATCGCCGCGAGGGGGTCGCTCACCGAGCGTTCGGCCCAGAGCATGTGCTTCGGCACAAGGAACAGGGTGATGTCCTCGCCGTGCATTGCGGTCCAGAGCAGACCGGCGGCATCCTCCGGCGTGGAGGGGATGACGATGTTGATGCCCGGGAAATGCGCGAAGACCGACTCGTTCGCCTGCGAATGCCAGAGCGAGCCGCCCGGCAGGTAAGCGCCGTAAGGGGCGTAGAACACTGCCGGGACCTTCCACTCGCCGTTCGTGCGCCAGCGCATGTTGGCGAGGTTGGAGATGAGCTGGTTGAAGCCGGGGTAGATGAAATCGATGAACTGGATCTCGAACACCGGCCGCCGGCCGTAGAGCGCGAGACCGCCGCCGATGCCGATGATGGTGGACTCAGCCAGCGGGGAGTTGAAGACCTGCGCGGGGAAATCGGTGGAGAGTTTCTGCGTTAGCCGGAACACGCCGCCCTTGGGATCCTCGACGTCCTCGCCGAAGATCATGCGGCCCGGGTCGGCGTCGAGCCCGGCACGGAGTGTGCGGTTGAGCAGGTCGCCCATCCGGTAATTGCCGGGCGGGAAGAGCTCGGCGGTCAGCTCGGGGGCCGGGCCGGTCGTTTCGACCATCAAATCGTCCGGGCGCGGATTCTCGGCCTTCTCGGCGGCGGCGTAATCCTTGCGGACCTTTTCCTTCAGTTCTCCTTCCAGTTTTTCAAAATCCTTTTCCGTCAGCTCGCCGTCCTTGATCATCTGCTGCTTGAGCGAGCGGACCGGGTCGTGTTGTTCGAGCGAGGCCAAGTCCTCCTTGGAACGGTAGAGCGTGTGGTCGTCGGAACTGGTGTGACTGGAGAGCCGCTCGAGCTTCACCCAGAGAAATTCCGGGCCGCCGCCAGCGCGGATCCGTGCCAGCGCCTGCTGCGTGGCGGCATGCACCGCCAGCGGATCGGCTCCGTCCACCTTTTGCCATTGCGCGGGGTTGAACACCTGCAGCGCCATCGGGTTGGTTTGCCGGGTCGGGGTCGAGATGCCGTAGGCATTGTCCTCGACCAGGAAAAGCACCGGCAGCTTCTTCTCCAAAGCAAAACTCAGGGCCTCGTAGAAATCGCCCTGCCGGGTCGCGGCGTCGCCAATGCAGGTGACCACGACGCCGTCCTTCTGGTCGAGTTGCAGGCCCCAGGCGATGCCGCAGGCCGGCAGCAACTGCGCGCCGGTCGGCGTCGGCACGCTCACGATGTTCAGCTCCCGCGAGCAGTAGTGCGAGGGCATCATGCGACCGCGCGAGGCTGAGTCGCGCTTGGCAAAATACTCGAGCGCGAGATGCCTCGTGGTAATCCCCCGCCCCATACACAGGCCACGGTCGCGATAATAAGGCACCAGAAAGTCGCCGTCGCGCAACTGGACCCCGACCGCCGCCATGGCCTCGTGGCCCCGGCCGGACACATGGAAATGCCCCTTGCCCTGCCGGTTCAGGCTCTCCTCGCGGAGATCGCCGTGGCGGCTTTCAAGCATCGTCACCAGCAGGTGGCGCTTCTGTTCTTTGTTGAGAGTGGCGACTTTGGCCATGGGCGCGGTAGTCAAAATTAGCCCGCAATCTGTCTCTGACTGCAACGCATTTCTCGGCGTGCGCTCACGGGGTGCGCCGCGCTTTCCCGTTGACCACGGGCGTCTTGTCCAGCGTGGCGATAAACGCCATCACCCGCAGGGCGGTCTCGTGCGTCGTCTGCGAGCCGATGATCATCTGAATCTGACGCGAGGCGCCGACCGGATCGAAAAAACCCAGGCCGATCACCCGGCCCGGCTCGATGGTGCCAGTGAAAAGTTCTTCCAGGCCCGACTCCGAGGCGCACGAGGCCAGCACCGCGTCCTTGGGCATCACGCGGCCCAAGGCGATGAACCGCGCGCGCTTCGACGCCGCATCCTCCATGACGGTCTCGATGACCATGTCGCAAAATTCCATGTCCTCCGCACTGGTGGTGATACCGATGCCACCCATCGCCTTGTGCGCCGCAGCATGCGTGATCTCGTGGCGCTCCTCTGCGGCGCGGAACAGGCCGCGAATGATTTCGACGCCCTGCGTGAGCGTGCCGGCCTCGCTGTCGTGCATGATCACCCCGAGTCCCTTGGTCGCGCACCACTGGGCGATGCCGGTGGCGATCTTGCCCGAGCCGATCAGCCCGATCGCCCGCAGCGGCTTGGGCGGCGGCGTCCCGGCCGGGACGGGCGGGAACCAAGGGTTCAGCGAGGGAATGGGGTTGGCGGCGGTCATGGCGCGGTCGTTATGACATGAGGCTAAGGGCGGGGTTGCGGCCCGGACAATGCTATTATCGCCGGGCGAACTTTTGCAGGTATTTCAACGCTACTTCAAAATCCTTTGGCCGGGGCGCGCTGATTGTCATCTTCTCCCGTGAAAGCGGATGGGTGAACGTCAGGGCCGCTGCATGCAGCGCCAGCCGGCTGATCAGCGGCCGCTCGTCATCGCGCCCCTTGTAGCCGCGCTTCAGGTCCGACAGCAGCAACCGCGTCTCGTTGCCGTATAACAAGTCGTTGAGGATCGGCGTGCCCACCGTCAGCAGATGCAGGCGGACCTGGTGCGTGCGCCCGGTCAGCGGCCGGCACTCGACAAGGGCCAGGCTGGGCCGGCCGGCCGGCTGCGGGAATTTCTCCCGCACGGTGAAGTCGGTCACGCTCGTCTTGCCGTGTTTCTTCACCACGCACATCACCCCGGGCTTGGCCTCGTCCTCCTTGAGCACGAGGTCCACGGTGAATTCATCCGTCTCGGGCACGCCCACCGTCAACGCCTCGTAGCGCTTGAGCACGGTTTTCGATTGGAACTGCCCGCTCAGAAAATCCAGTGCGACCTTCGTCTTCGCACACAACACCAGCCCGCTCGTGTCGGCGTCGATCCGATGGACCAGCGCCACTTCCCGGCCCATTTTTTCCTGCACCGCCTTCATCAGGTTATCCTCAGGCTTGTGGCCCCGCTCCGCCGTGACGGCGACTCCGCTCGGCTTGTCGAATGCGATCAGGCACTCATCCTCGAAAATGACGGGCGGCAGGGCGGACATGAGTTTCGGATGCTGGGCTTGTGCCGGGTGGCGGCAACCCCATAGCCGCCGGCTTTACCGTTTTTTGGGGCTGGTTTCGGGAAATACCCTGTGGCCTTCGCGGGGATTGCGGGTCTATAATCCTCACGCAGATGACGCTGGCACCTCGATTTCTGGTCAATTTCTGGGCGGGGTTACGCACCGCCCGTTTCGGCCGGCGACTCAAGACCCTGGGGCGCAGCGTCGCGGCCCAGCAAACGGCGTTCGCGCCCCTGATGGCCCAGATCGCCGCGACGGAATTCGGCCGTTCGCACGGACTCACGGCCGGGACCACTTATGCGCAGTTCCGCGAAAAAGTCCCGCCGCGCGCCTACGATTTTTTCCAACCGTTGATCGCCCGTATGGCGACCGGCGAGGCCGATGTGCTGGTGCCGGGCAAGTGCCACTTCTTCGTCGAGACCGCCGGCACCACCGGCCCGGCGCCCAAGCTCCTGCCTGTGCCCGAGGCCATGCTCGCCCACTATCGTCAGGGCCTGCGTGACTCGCTGTTTCACTACACCCATCGCATCGGCCACTCCGGCGTGTTCCTCGGCCGGCAGGTGCACATCGGCGCCAGCACGGCCCTGACCGAAAGGAAGGGCGTCTACCGCACCAGCCTCGATGGCATTTTGACCCTCTGCCTCACCCCGTGGGCCGAGGCCAATCTCCGCTCACCGCCCGCCGCGATCGCGCAAAAACCCGAGGGCGCGGAGAAAATCGCCGCCACTGCCTGGGCGATGCTCCGGCGTGACGTCACCTTGATCGGCGGCACGCCCGCGCTCGTCTGCGCGCTCGCCCTCGCCGCCCGCGAAGCCGCCAGCACCGGCAAGCAGCGCATGACGCATCTCCAAGCCGTCTGGCCCAACCTCGAGTGCTGCCTCCACACCGGCGCGCCACTCGGGCTTTTTGGCGACGCCTTGCGCGCCTCGCTCGGACCGACCGTGAATTTCCACGAGGTCTACGCCGCCGCTGAGGGCATTTTCGCCGCGCAGGACGGCGTCAAGCCCACGGCGCTGCGCCTGCTCACCGACGTCGGCGTGTTTTTCGAATTCCTGCCCCTCGCTTCTTATAATGAGACCACAGTTGAAAAGGCCGGCTCACTCTGCGTGCCGTTGGAGAAAGTGCAGACCGGCACCGACTTCGTGCCCGTGATCACCACTCCGGCCGGACTCTGCCGCTACGTGACCGGCGACATCGTGCGCTTCGTCTCCGTCGATCCGCCGCGCCTGCAATTCATCGGGCGCGCGGCGCTCCAGCTCAATTCCCTCGGCGAAGGTGTGACCGAGCGCGAGGTCACCGAGGTTTTGCAAGCTGTCTGCACCCGCAACGGTTGGCAGCCGATCGCCTTCCATGTCGCGCCCTACACGCAGCGCGTCGCCGCCGGCCAGGTCGCCAACGTCCACGAGTGGTGGCTGGAACTGGCCACGCACTCGATGAAGACCCCCACGGCCAACGTGCTCGGCCCCGAGCTGGACGCCGAGCTGTCCCGCCGCAGCCCCGATTACGTCGCCCGGCGGCAGAAGGACCTGCTCGGCCCGCCCCAGGTGCGGCTCGTCATGCCCGGCGTCTTCGAGCGCTGGGCGACGGAACAACACAAGACGGCCAGCGCCAGCAAACTCCCCCGCTGCCGCCCCGACCGGCTCATCGCCGACCAGCTCGCCGAACTCGCACCGTTCCACCAGCTCATGATCGTCCCGGACCGGGCCAGCCGGGCGCCGGTGTGAGGCTAGGCGGGCTGGAACGGTTGGCGAACGACGGTCTTCCAGTTCCTCGGCTCCGCCCGGCGGATATCAGTGAGGTAAATCTCGTGATGCTTGCCCCGGAGCCGGTGGCCACGCGCCTCAATCAAGTGGTGAACCTGCGCCACGGCAGGACCCTCCTCGCTGAACGGTCCCCGGTGCAGGATCTGGGCGCACCACCCTTCGTTGAATTCCTCGAACCGCAGCCGGGCCACCCCCGGCAAGGCTTTCTTGCGCCGGACCTCTGTCACGGCGGCCTCCACCATCGCGACCGAAACAAAGTCCGGCTGCCGGATCATCATGGTCCATTGCCACGCGGCCTTGTTTTCCACGGAAAACGTCGCCATGTCGTCCGTCCACCACAGCCCTTCCAGCGGCATCACGCCGTAGTCGACGGCCCGCGGACTCCTCTTCACCGCAAATTTCAGCGTGTAGGCCACGGTGAACAACGCCTCCACCGCCGCGGCATACTCCTGCGCCGTGTTGGGATCACCCTGCCCGTCCACCATGAGGAAATGGGCCGCCGGCACCTCCACCATCACGACCTCCCGCAGTGAAGGGGCGTAGAGGTGCTTCAACGTTTTCTTGAGATCGACCTTTTTCATCGCGTGAAATCCTGCATTCCAAGTGTGATCCTAACATGGGCTCCTGACAGCCCTGTGTCAGGAACTCATTCCGACAGGCGCAGGAGCGTCCGCGGCGGCGTCTCACTCGTCGGACTTCTTGCCCTTCGCCTTCTTCGTGGCGGCAGCCGACTTGGCGTTGAGCCACACTTGGCCCTTGGCGCTCGTGTTGAGCCAGTAGATCTCCCCGCCGTGCTCGGCGAAGGTCGGCTTGCCCTTGGGCGTCTCGGGCAACTGCAGCCCGGCCGAGGCCAGCACGGCCGTCAGCACCTCGGTCGTCTTCTCGAGTTTCTCCGCGAGTTCGCTCACGAGCGCGGTCACGCCCTCGCCCTTTTTCTTCGGCTGCATCAGCAGGCGAACGGCCGTCAAAGTATTCTCGGGCGGCAAAGGCGCGGCCACGGGCGCAGCGGCCTCGGGCGTTTGTTCTCCGTTCCCTGTCTTCTGCTCCCAATCCGCCCGCTTTAACTCCGCGTTGATCCAAATCTCGCCGCGGTTGTTTTTGTTCAGCCAGTAGACGAAATCGCCCTCAGTGGCCTCCACCGGTTGGCCGCCCTCGGCCAGCTTCAAACCATGCTCGCCGAGCTGGGCGAGCAGGCCGGTCTCGTCGGTCTTCAGCGCCTTGGTGAGATATTGGAAGCTGCCTGACATGCCGTGGCCGCGCCGGTTGCGGCGCATCATGCCGCGGATCTTGTCGAGAAAGGTCTTCGGTCCGGACAGAGCGCGCTCGGCGGGTTCGTCGTGGCGTTGATTTTGCTGCCGCTGCTCGCGGGGGACAAAATGCTGCGGCTCGGATTCATCGCGGGGTAAACCCGCTCCTACATTGCCGGACTCAGGAGCGGCCGGCTCTTCCTGGCCTTCCACTCGTTTCGCCTGCACCACGCGGAAGACGGGCTGGGGCTTGTCGCGCAGGTTGATCCAGATCTCGCCGCGGCGGTTGATGTTTACCCAATACAATTCGCCCTCGTATTCGGCGTAGACGGGCTTGGCGTTCTCGTCGGCGGGAATCTGTAGGCCGCACTCGACAAGCGCGCCCTTGAGGTCGGATTCGTCGAGCGACCACTTCTTGGCCAGTTGATCGAGACCCACGCTCATACCCGGGCCGCGCTGGTTGCGGCGCATGTGCGGACGGAGGGCATCGAAGAAGGTCGGTAGCTCGTCTTCCGACGCGAGCTTGTCCCAGTCGTTCTTGGGGGTCGTGGCGTGATCGTCCTCGGGGGCTTCGAGGTCGTCGTCGCGCGAAATGTCGCGTAGGCGGCGGATGCTGCCTTCGGCCCCGGCCTTTTCGTCGGCGAGGAAAGTCTCGCCCTCCTCCTCCGGCGTGGCCTGGCCCGAGCCGGCCTTGAACTTGGCTTCGAACTCCACGCGAAGCTTGTCGGCTTCGGCGCGGGCGGCCGCTTTGGCCGCGTCCTCGAGTGTCCAATCCTTTTGCGTGGACCGGCGGGCGAGACCATGAAAGGCCAGCATGTTGTCGGGCGGCTGGTGGAAGCTGATGATCTCCCAGTTTTCCTGCCCGAGGTCGTTTAGAAATTTCTCCATCAGCGCCGGGCTCGCGAAGCCACCCTTGCCACTGCTGATGCTCTTGTATTCCCAGTTGGACATAGGCCGAAAGGCATCCCGCAACGCCACGGCCGAGGCGAGCCAATTCTGGTTTCGTGGCCCGGCCGGCACTTGCTTCCGGGGTGTTATTGGGCAGTTTTCCAACACGCGTGAAAAAGACCCCTGCCCTCATTGCTACGCTCCTGTTGGCCTCTCTCGCCTACGGTGCTCTGCCCACCCCCGACGCCGACAACGGCGACCTCATTTTACCGCCCGGTTTCCGCGCCGTCGTGGTCGCCGACAACCTGGTCGCCGGCCGCAAGGTGGGCAAATCCAGCGACAACCTGCGCTTCATCACCGTCGCCGCCAACGGCGACCTCTATGCCAAGACTTCCCAGGGCGGCATCTTCGCCCTGCGCGACACCGATGGCGACGGCCGCGCCGATGTCCTCAAGGAGTTCGGCTCCGGCGGCGGCACCGGCATCGCGCTCCACCACGGCTGGCTCTATCATTCCACCAACGACGCCGTCTACCGCTACAAATACACGCCCGGCGAACTCGTCCCCGCGGGCGAGCCCGAGCTCATCATCGGCGGCCTGCCCAACGGCCACCAGCACGAGGCCAAGAGCTTCGCCTTCGACGGTGACGGCCGCCTGATGGTCGAGGTAGGCTCGCCGGCCAACGCCTACAGCGAAGGCGACCGCGCCCTCGGGGCCAAGGGCAAGGACGCCACGGAATTCCTCCGGACCCACGGCGGTTTCTGGCGCTTCGATCCGGACCGGCCGAACCAGACGCTGGCGGACGGATTCCATTTCTCCACCGGCCACCGCCACTCGCTCGCCCTCACCTGGCAGCCCGCCGCCAAGGCCTTCTATATGGTGATGATGGGCCGCGACCAGCTGAGCGTCGTCGCGCCCGAATACTACGACGCCCTCGACAACGCCGAGCGCGTCGCCGAAGAGATGCACCTCCTCCGCGAGGGCGTGAACCTCGGCTGGCCCTACACCTATTGGGATCCGATCAAGCAGGCGCGCATGGTCGGCCCGGAGTTCGGCGGCGACAACCGCAAGCGCGACGACAACCCGCTTTACGACAAGCCCGTCATCGCCTTCCCCGCCCACTGGGCCTTCCTGCAGATGACGGCCTACACGGCCACGCAGTTCCCGGCGAAATACCAGGGCGGTATCTTCATCGCCTCCCACGGCTCCTGGAACCGGTCGCCGCGTTCGCAGGCCGGCTACAAGATCGTCTACGTCCCCTGCGACGCCTCGGGCGCGCCGCTCGGCGGCTATGAAACTTTTGCCGATGGCTTCGCGGGTGTGGAGGAATTCACCGACACCCGCGCCGCCCGTTTCCGCCCGGCCGGTCTCGCGGTCGGACCCGACGGCTCGCTTTACGTCGGGGACTCCGAGAAGGGCCGCATCTGGCGCATCATTTATACCGGCGAGACGACCGTGGCCCAAAAATCATCCGTGGCCGTGCCCGCGCAAACGCTGCCGCTCATCGGGGCCGACACCGTCGGGGGGAAAATCTACCTGCAAGTCTGCGCCGCGTGCCACATGCCCAATGGCGGCGGCGTCCCCAGCATGCAGCCCGCCCTCATCGGCAGTGCTGTCGTCGCCGGCGACACGAACCAGCTGATCAACGTCGTGCTCCGCGGCCCCGCCGCCGTGCTCCCGGCCGACCGCCAGAAATTCGGCAACGTCATGCCCCCCTTCGCCGCTGTCTACAGCGACGCCGAGCTCGCGAGCCTGATCAACTATCTCCGCAAAAACTTCGCCCCGGCCGCCCCCGAAGTGACGCCCGCGCAGGTCGCCGCCCAGCGCGTCAAGCTGTGAACCTGCGTCAAAGCTGGCTGGCCTTCGCTTGCCTGGTGCCGGCGCTGCCGGCCCAGACCGTCAGCCTCAATCCCATGGTCGTGACCGCGGCCCGGGCGCCCGAGGCTGCCGCGCAGGTGCCGTTTTCGGTCACGGCCTTTTCCGGCGAACAGCTCCGCGCCGCCCCGACCGCCACGCTCGATGGCGCGTTGCGCTCGGTGCCGGGCTTCAGCCTCTTCCGCCGCAGCGACAGCTTCTCCGCCAATCCCACCGCGCAAGGCGTGTCCCTGCGTGGGCTCGGACCCAGCGGTGCGAGCCGTTCGCTCGTGCTCCTCGATGGCGTGCCGCTCAACGATCCCTTCGGCGGCTGGGTCGCGTGGAGCAAGGTTCCGCGCGAGTCGCTCACCGGTGCCGAACTTGTGCGCGGCGGCGGCGCGACCGCCTGGGGCAACGCCGCCCTCGGCGGCATCGTCCAACTCTTCACCACCCAACCCTCAAGTAGTCTATTAGATGACAAACTGGAATCGGCCACTAGTAGGCTAATAGCCTACAAAGGCGCTGGGGTCACAGGCCGGTTGGCCGTGAATGTGGGCACGTTCGATACCCATTCGGCCGAGGGCGCGGCGGAGATTCCGCTCGGTCCCAGTTCGCTGCAACTGCTCGCCCGCGACTTCAGCACCGATGGATTTTCCCTCGTTGCGCCCGAAGATCGCGGCTCCATCGACCAAGCCGCATCTAGCGAACACCGCTGGCTCGCCGGACGCTGGCAGCGGATGATCGCGCCCGATCTCCAGCTCACCGTCACCGCGCGCACCTATCGCGAAGACCGGAACAACGGCACGCCCTTCCAGCGCAATTCCTCGAACGAAAATTTTGCCTCGGTCGACCTGATGGTCCACCCCGGTAAAAATTTCACCTGGCACGCACTCGCCTACGCGCAGGACCAGCGCTTCGCCAGCACCTTCAGCTCCGTCAACGCCACCCGCACGGCCGAGACGCCAGCCAGCGACCAGTTCGCCGTGCCCGCCACCGCCTTCGGCGGCACGTGGACCGGCGCCTGGAACCATGACGGCAAATCCCTGACCAGCGCCGGCCTCGATTATCGCC
>JAHFTH010000002.1 GCA_023269445.1 Lacunisphaera sp. | reverse complement strand
CTGGCCGCTTCGCCGGATGACATCGCCGCTTTGTTCTGGAAGACGTGGGCCTTGAGCCGCCTCGGCGATCAGGCCGGCGCGGATGCCGTCTCCACGTTACTGCAGCAGCGCATGACCTCCCAGACCGTCTTCTTCAACTGCACCAACCTGGCCCTGCTTTGGTCTACCCTGGGCCGGACGGACCTCGCTGCCGCCCACCTCCGCGCCGGCTTTGCCGCGGACAACGACGCCTACGCGGTGACTCGGGCCATGCTTGAGCTTGACCCCGCCTACGTGCCGCTGCGGGCCGACCCGCACTACCCCGGCCTGCGGGAGGCGGCACTGGCCCCGGCGCCGGCGAAACAGAAGACAGATGACAGAGAACAGAAGACAGCACTGCCCTCGGTGGACCAGAAATCCGTCGCCGTGCTGGCGTTCGCCAATCTCTCCGACGACAAGGGCAACGAGTATTTCTCGGATGGCATCAGCGAGGAGCTGCTCAACGTGCTGGCGAAGGTGCCGGGGCTGAAGGTCTCCGCTCGGACGTCGGCGTTTTATTTCAAGGGCAAGGAGGTGCCCGTCCCCGAGATCGCGAAGCAGCTCGGCGTCGCCTACGTCGTCGAGGGCAGCGTGCGCAAGCAGGGCGACAAGGTCCGTATCACGGCGCAGCTGATCAAGGCCGCAGACGGCTTCCATGTGTGGTCGGATACCTTCACGCGCGACCTGAAGGATATCTTCGCCGTGCAGGACGAGATCGCCGGGCTGATTGCCAAAAATCTCGAATTGAAAATGGGGATTGGCGAGGCGGGCGCGAGACAGGCGGTCAGCCCCGAGGCCTATCAGGAATATCTGCTCGGCCGGGCGTCGTCGGCCAAGGCCAGCATGGCGGATCTGCGGGAGGCGGTCGGGCATTTCGAGCGAGCCGTCGCGTTGGAGCCGAAATACATGGCGGCGTGGGTGCAGCTCGCGAGCGTGCACACCCGGCTCGGCCGCTGGGGCGGGGCCCCGACCTTGGCGTCATGGGCGGCGGCCCGGCAAGCGATTGACCGGGCGCTCGCGCTGGAACCGGATTCGCCCGAGGTGCTGCTGGCTTTGGGCTGGATCCAGCGCACCGGCGAGTGGGATTGGCGTGGAGCCGAGCGGGCTTTCCGTCGGGCGCTGGCGCTACAGCCGAACAATCCCGAGATCCTCGCCGGCACGGCCGTGTTGCTCTTCAACATCGGGCAGAGGGACGAGGCCTTCCGACTGGCCCGGCAGGCGGCGCAGCTCGACCCGCTCAATCCCAGCACCCAGGTTGACCTGAGCATCATGTTTTTTGAGAGCAGAAATTGGGTCGAGTCAGAGCGGGCGGCGCGGCGGGCGTTGCAACTGGCACCCGGGGGCACGAGCTACCACAGCGTTCTGGCCTGGCCCCTCATCAATCAGGGGCGTTATGCCGAGGCCGAGGCGGAGCTCGCCCTCGATCCCGACGTGGTCGAGCAGCCCGGCACCTCCGGGTTGCTGGCCCTCGCGCGCGGCGACCAGGCGAAGGTCCGCGAAATGCTCGCCCGTTTGGAAGAGTTGGCCAAAACCCAGCCCGACCTCGCCGACTTGCAGACATGCATCGCGTGGCTGCACGCCGGGCTGGGCGACAAGGACCGGGCCTTTGCGGCGCTGGAAAAAGCCCGGGCCAGCCGCGACCCCAGCATGGCCTGGCTGCGGGACAACACAGAACTCACGGCGCTGTTTTCCGATCCCCGCTGGGACGGGTTGCTGCGCAAGGTCGGTCTGGCCGACGAGCAGTTGAAGTGAGCCGAAAGGGGAACGTTCAACGTCGAACTTTCAACGCTCAACGTTCAAATTTGTAGCGGCGCTCTATGAGCGCCGTTTTTCAGGGTCGGCGGTCATAGACCGCCGCTACAGTGCCTTGAGCGTTCAGCGTTAAATGTTGAACGTTCCGCGCCGGCAGGCGCGGTCAGTCCTTCGGCGTGTTGCCGGGGTAGGACTGGAGGAACTTCACGACATTGGCCTGTTCCTTCGCGCGAAGGCGCAGGCGGAGATCGAGGCGTTCGGAGGCTTTCTTGACGTTGATCTCGGCGAACTCCGTCTTGCGGCCGGGAGTGAGGAGAAAGCCGCGCAGCTTGTTGAACAGCTCGGGTTCGCCGCCGGCGGCGACGCCGATCAGGCCGGCGATGTATTCCGGCGGGGCCTTGGCCGCGAGGGCGTCGTAGTGGGCGATGGTCCAGTCGACGGCGAGGCTGCGCAGGTCGGGATTGCCACTGACGCCATAGACAATGCCGAGGAACTCGGTGGAGTTGAGCGCCGGGGTCAGTGAGAGGGCCAGGGCCTTTTCCGCGAGGACCGGGTCGTTGAACGTGCCGAGGGCGACAAGAACGGCCGAGCGGACGAGGGGCGTCTGGGCTTTTTCCAAGGCGGTTTGCAGCGTGGCGAAGTAGGCCGCATCCCCGTGATACGCGGTGACGGAGACGGCGGTGCCGCGCAGGGCGGCGTCCACCAGCTTGGGATCCTGCAGGAAGAGCGCGGCGAGGCGGCGGCACTCGGCGATGACGGCGGGATCGGCGGCTTTGTAGCCGAGCGAGCCGTAGAGGGAATTCCGCAGCGGGCCGTGCAGCGCGGGTTCGCCGGCCACCGGCTGCAAGCCGATGCGATCGAGGATGGGGCGAAGAATCGCTGCGACGTAGGCGTTGTAGGCCGGGCGCGAGGCGGGCGTGATGAAGGTGTTGTCGAGTCCGCCGATGCTGCCGGCCACGCTGGTGTTGACGTCGGGATCGAGGTCGCGGCCGAAGGCGGTGACGTAGGCGAGGTAGTCGGTGCCATCAATCAGCCCGGCGCTGAAGAGGGCCGAGGTATTGTCGAGGAGACCGACGCGTTCGATGGGCTTGAGGGCGGCGGAGTGAGCGGCGAGGCGGGCGTTGAGCTCGGGGGAGAGATTCCAACGGTAATAGCCGGCTTCACCGGCGTTGGGGTAGATCCAGTCGGCAGTGGCCAGGCCGGGGAGGTCGGCGAGCTGGGTGGTTTCCTTGAGCAGCACGCGTTCGCGGTGCACTGTGCCGCCCTTGCCCCAGGTGAGCACCACGGGGATCTGCCACGAGCCGGGCAACTGCGGGTCACCGAGATTGTTGAAGCGGCGCTGGGTGAGGCGGAGCTTGCCGTCGGGCTCGAGGGCGAAGGAGACGAGCGGCACGCCGGGTTGGTTGATAAACGCGGACATCATGCTGGTGATGTCGTCGCCCGAGTTGGCGCTGAAGGCCGCCCAGAGGTCGGCGGAGACGGTGTTGCCCCAGCTGTGCTTGAGGAAGTAGGTGCGCATGGTGGCGCGGAACTGGGCGGGCCCGATCCAGTTCTCGACCATGCCCAAAATGCCCTTGCCCTTGTTGTAGGTGAGCTCGTCCACGAGTTGGGCGAGGTCGCTGCTGGCGGTGACGGGGCGACGGATGGCGGTGATGGAGGGCAGGGCGTCGCTGCGCATGGCGCCCTTGATCGCCCGGCTTTCGGTCAACTGGACGCGGAACTCGGGGAACTGGTGCTCGACGATGCGGGCGCACATCCAATCGGCGAAGGATTCGTTGAGCCAGAGATCGTCCCACCAGGTCATGGTGACGAGGTCGCCGAACCACATGTGGGCCATCTCATGGGCCATGACGTTGGCGAGACGGCGGCGCGAGTTGAACGAAGCCTTCTCGGGGTCCATGAGCAGGAGCTTGTCGGTGTAGGTGATGAAGCCGGCGTTCTCCATCGCGCCGTAGACGTATTCGGGGACGGCGATCTGGTCGAGTTTGGCGTAGGGATAAGGAATGCCGAAATATTCCTCGAGGCGAGAGAGGAGCGGCGGGGCCAGGCGGGCGGCCTCCGCGGCGAGCGCGACCTGGCCCTTGGGTGTGACGATGCGGCCGGGGACGGACAGGCCGGGGACCGGCAGGTATTCAAACGGGCCGACCGCGAGTGCGACGATGTAGCTGGGCATCGGCGGGGTGCGGCCGAAGGCGAGCGTCTTGGAGTCGCCGCTGCGGGTTTCGATGGCGACGGCGGAGTTGGTGATCGCCTCCAGGGTGGTCGGCAGGGTGATGGTCAACTGCCAGTTGATCTTGAAGGAGGGTTCATCCCAGCAAGGAAAACATTTGCGGGCATGCTTGTCCTCGAACTGCGAGAAGAGATACGGGTCGCCGCGGCTGGTGGTCTTGTAGAGGCCGAGGCCGTCGTGATGATACTTGGCGGTGAAATTGATCGAGAGCTGGTAGTTGCCCACGCCGAGCGAGACGGGCGCGGTGAGCGTGACGAGGCCCTGCTCCACGTTGGTGACCGCGGCGGTGAGAGTGGTGACTTCGCCGTCGGCGGAAGTCAGCGTGGCGGTCGTGAAGGCCGGGCCTTCGGCGTGCAGCCGGAAACTGGTGAAGGGTTCGCTGGCCAGCAGGTCGATGAGGGTGCGGCCGGAGTAGTCGTCCTTGGCCGGATCGAGGGTCAGTGCGACGCTCTGGGCGACGGGCACAACACCGTGGGTGAGACGCAGCGGATCGATTGGCTCGCTGGCGGGAAGAACGACACTGGCAACAAGGACACTGAGCAGGGCGGCGAGCCGGCGGAAGGAGTGGAGCATTTGCTTATGACACAAGGAGAGGGGCGCGAGGCAAGCCTGGAGACTCATTATGGAGGCGGGGTGCCCTCACCCCGCAGGATTTGGCTTTCGCAACACCTGCCTCGCGGGGCGGGGGCACCCCGCCCACAGAAAACTTATTTCGTCACCGCGCCGGGAATCGTGCCGGCCTTGATCATGATCATGGCCTCAGGGTTCAGGTGTTTCTTGATGGAACCGTTGACTTGCTCCAGCGTGAGCGCGTTGATCTTGCCGCCAAACTCATCGATGAAACTGAGCGGGAGATCACGGTTCAGGGTATTGAGGATCTGGCCCGCCATGCCGCCGGTGGTGGAGAGGCCCAGCTTGAAGCTGCCGACGAACTTGCCCTTGTTGCTCTCAAGTTCATGGGCGGTGATGCCCTTGTCGTGCCACTCGGTGAGCTGGCGCTTGGTGGAGGCGATGCCCTTGCTGAGGAGGTCGGGGGCGAAGTTGGCCGAGATGCGCCAGTCGCCGTCGACGAACGTGTCATTGGAAATAAACGAGCCGATGCCGTAGGTCAGGCCTTCCTTGTCGCGCACGTTGGCCATGAGGCGGCCGGTGAAGCCGCTGCCGAGGGCCGCGGTGCCGAGGCGCAGGGCGAGCGCGTCGGGCTCGCCGTAGCGGAGCTGCGTGGCCTGGCCCCAGAGCAGGGTGACATTGGTCTTGTCCGCCATGAACACATCCTGCTCGCGGGCGGCGTCCACATGGCCGGCGCGGGCCGGGCGGGCTTGGGCGGAGCCGCCGGTCCAGCCGGCGAAAACCTTGCCGAGCTCGGCCGACACGGCGGCGGAGTCGACGTCGCCGACGATGACGAGCTTCATGGCGGCGGGGCCGTAGAATTCCTTGTGGAAGGCTTTCACCTCGTCGAGCGTGGCCTTGTCCACGGCGGCGAGATATTCCTCGGGCGAGGCGTCGCGGTTGGGGTGGCCGAGGGGATAGACGGCGCGGACGTAGGAGGTGTTGGCGCGGAAGTCGGTGTCCTCGAGAGAGCGTTTCATCAGGCCGGCGACCTGCTTCTTGAGCTTGGCGAATTCCTCGGGCGAGAACGCCGGGGTGCGCAGCTGCTCGGCGATGAGGCCGAGGACCATGGGCAGATCCGCGCGCAGGCACTTGGCGTTGATGTTGAGCGCGCTGGCGTTGGTGCCGAAGTTGATCGTCGCGCCGGCGTCGCCGAGCACCTTGGCGATGGCGAACTTGTCGCGGGTGGTGGTGCCCTTGTCGAGCAGGCCGGCGGCGAGGTCGGCGAGGGCGACGTTGGAGTCGGGGCTGCGCGAGTCACCGGCGGCGAGGGTGCCGCGGATGGTGACGACATCCTTCACGCCGGTCTTGATTGAGACGACGTCGAGGCCGTTGATTTTCTGGCGGACGGCGTTGTCGGCGACCCCGGCGAGGGCGGCGGTGGCCGAGGCCAAAGTGAAAGTGAGAGTGAGGAGGGGAAGAAGGTGTTTCATGGGAGTATTTCGGTTTGTCATTCTGAGCGGAGCGAAGAATCCAGCGGAATCTGCGAGTCGTTTACGTGGTGGGAGTCCAGATGGATCCTTCGTTGCACTCAGGATGACAGGTTGTGGGGATTGATAAGTATTCTTGGTGTTACTTGGCGGCGGCAGGGGCGGCGGGAGCGACGATCGGCACGAACCAGCCGGTGGTGCTCTTGTTGTGGTCGAGGTAGAGATTGGCGACGCGCTTGACGTCGGTGGCCGTGACTTTGGCGAGCGCCACGTCGAGGGTGATGAAGAGCGTCCAGTCACCGGTAGCGATGTCTTCGTTGATGCCGCTGGCGATGGCGAAGGAGCCGTCGCGGCCGTAGGCGGTGCTGGCCCTGATCTTGCCGAGAGCGGTGGCGACCTCGGCGTCGGTCACGCCGTCGGTCTTCACCTTGGTGACTTCATCGAGGATGATTTTCTCGACGGCCTCGTGCGTGGCGTTGGGCGCGAGGTTGGCGTAGACTTGGAAGAGCGAGGGATCGTGGAAGAAGCCCGGCTCGGAGCTGACGCTGGTCGTGAGATTCTTGTCGGTGAGGGCGCGGTAGAAGCGGCTGGTCTTGCCGCTGCCCATGATCATGCCGAGGACCTGAAGGGCGGGATAGTCGGGGTGCGAGCCGGCGGGGCTCTTCCAACTGACGCCCACGGTGCCGAGTTCGCCGGCGCGCTGGACCATGACGCGGCGGGGGCCGGTCTGCTCGGGCTCCTCGGTGTAGACCTGCGGGATGGGCTTCGGGGCCTTGGGGTAGGCACCGTAATATTTCTTCACGAGGGCGAGGGCGGCGGCGGGATCAAAGTCGCCGATGATCGTGGCGGTGGCGTTGTCGGGCCAGTAGAAGGTGTCGTAGAACTCGCGGAGTTTCTCGATGGAAACCTTCTCGATGTCGCTGCGCCAGCCGATGGTGCTGTGGTGGTAGGGGTGGGCCTGGAAGGCGGCGGCGAAGATCTCCTTGTCGAGCGCCTGCGTGGGATCGTTTTCGCCGATCTCGAATTCGTTGCGCACGACGGTCATCTCGGGGCGGCGGTCATCCTCGTGCAGCCAGAGGTTGCGCAGGCGGTCGGACTCGATGGCCATGTAGCCCTCAAGGTGTTCGCTGCCGACCTGCGCGTAGTAGTTGGTGCGGTCGAGGTAGGTGGTGGCGTTGTATTGCGCGCCGACACTCTCGAGGAACTGGTCGATGCTGTTGCCTTTCGCGCGGTTGAAATTGGGCGAGCCCTTGAACATCAGGTGCTCGAGCAGGTGGGTGGCGCCGGTGGTGCCGGTGACCTCGTTGCGCGAACCGACACGGTAGGTGACCATGAAGGTTGCGACCGGGGCGGTGCGGTCGGACAGGAGCAGGACGCTCAGGCCGTTGGCGTCGAGGCGGTATTCGTCGATGCCGCCGAGGGATTTGATGAGCGTGAAGCCTTCGACGGCGACGGCCGCGGCGCGGAGCGCCAGAGCCGAAACGAGAAGGGCGGTGATAGCCAGGGAACGTTTCAACATAAGGGTGGGTTTTGAGTTGAGCAGACCCTACCACAGCCCCCGGGCGGATGCCAATAGGACAAAAGGTGTTTTCCGCAGGACGAGCGGTGGAAGACGGGTGGAAGCGTGCGGGCGACGGCCGCAGGATTTTGGGGCGATAAATTCCGGCACCAGCGGTTGACTTGCCGGTCTAGGAGGCAAACTTGCCCTGATGAAAATATCCTCCCTATTGCTCTCCACTCTGACGCTGGCGCTCGGCCTGACGGTCGCGCCGGCCGATTCCGCCGCGTTCGCCAAGGCTGATGCCGAGGACAAGCGGGCGGAAATCCGGGAGATGCGCACGACGGTGCTGGAGGAACTCTACAAACTGCACCCGGACGCCAAAGCCAAGATCAAGCATGCCGCCGGCTACGCGGTGTTTTCCAATGTGGGTGTGAATCTTGTGCTCGCGAGTTTTGCGGGCGGCAAAGGCATCGTGGTGACGACGGGAACCCTTAAGGATCGGGAGACGTTCATGAAGATGGGCTCGGCCGGCATTGGCCTCGGCCTTGGTGTGAAGGATTTCCGGGCCGTCTTCATTTTCTACGACAAAGACAAGCTGGAGGATTTCTTGGACAAGGGCTGGGACTTCGGCGGGCAGGCGGATGCCGCGGCGAAGTCAGACAAAAAAGGCGCGGCCTTGGGCGCGGCCGAAACGGCCATCCCCGGCGTCGATATTTTTCAGATCACCAAGAACGGGCTCGCGCTCCAAGCCACGCTCCAAGGCACGAAATACTGGAAGGACAAGGATCTGAACTAGGCGGGGCTGGATTCAGCGAGAATTTTCTCGCGGAGGTGCGTGCATCTTAGCTTGGACTCGGCGTTGCGCACGGCCATGCCGTAGGCGGCCACTTCGCCGACGATGAAGACTTTCTTCCGGCCGCGGGTGATGGCGGTATAGATGAGGTTGCGCTGGAGCATCACGAAGTGCGCCTTGAGAAGCGGCACGATGACGACCGGATACTCGCTGCCCTGTGACTTGTGGATGCTGATGGCGTAGGCGAGGCCGAGGTCGCCGAACTCGCCGCGCTCGAACGTGTGCTTCGTGCCGTCGAAGTCGGCCGTGAGTGTGCCCTTCACACCGTCGATCGCGATCACCTCGCCGATGTCACCGTTGAAGAGATCCTTGTCGTAGTTGTTGCGCAGCTGGATGAGCTTGTCGCCCGGGCGGTATTCGCCGCTGACGGTCTTGATGCCCTGGCGCGAACCATTGAGCGCGGCCTGCAACTGCGCGTTGAGGTTGGCGACGCCGGCGACGCCCTTGTGCATCGGCGCGAGCACCTGCACATCGGTGACGGGATTAAGCCACTTGAAATGCTGCGGGATAAAGTGCGTGCACAGCTCGGTGATTTTCTTGAGACAGTCCTCGGACGAACTGGCGGCGATAAAGTTGAGGTCGCTCCACGCCTGGGCCTTCGCGACTTCGCTGACGACGGGCGGGGGCGAACTCTCGCCGCCGTTGATGGCGTGCGCCACGGTGACGATGAGGCTCTGCTCCTTCTGGCGATAGACGACGGCGAGTCGCGTCACGGGAATGCGCTCGGTGGCGATCAGGTCCTTCAGCACATTGCCCGCGCCGACGCTCGGCAACTGGTCGGTGTCGCCGACGAGCAGCAGGTGGGCGCGGACCGGCACCGACTGCAACAGTGCCGCCGCAAGCCGCGAGTCGAGCATCGAGGTCTCGTCCACGATGAGAAAATCCGTCGCGAGCGGTGCGGATTCGTTGACGGTGAAGCCGCCTTTCACGCCCTCGAACTTCAGGAGCCGGTGGATGGTGGAGGCGTAGCCACCGGTCGTCTCAGCGAGTCGCTGCGCGGCGCGGCCGGTGGGCGCGGCGAGATGCACACGGGCTTTCTTGGCCTTCAGGATTTCGACGAGCGCGCGGAGGATAGTGGTATTGTGCGTGACGATATAGTCGTCGGTTACATACAGACCGGAGGGTGAAGCAATTGAGATACAGACGCACTCCGCAATGCCCGCAGGTTCGATGGCCGTCATACGAAGACGGTGGCCCAGCCGCTGACGGGCTTTGGCCCGATGGAGCCGGGCAACTTTCCGTGGAAGACTGACCAGAATCTCCGGGGTCGGGTGCTGGAGGAAGACCGTGTAGGCCGGAAGTCCCCGGCGCTTTTGTCCGTGGTGGGTAAAAGTGGGGTGCTTTACTGCCCCGATCGTTGCGATGCAGCCCACGGACCAAGCCAGGCGCCGGAAGTCGTGGGCCAGTTGCGGACTGGAGGTGGAGAACGAGATCACACCCAATTTGTCCACGGTGCCGTCCGTGTCGATAAGGCCGCGAACCAAGTCGAGTCGCTGGGCCAGAGATCCGCCATAATAGACCGGTGGGATGAACTTCTTTTCCGAGCGCACGGCCAATCCAAGCTGCCGTAGTTGAGCCGTCAGTGGATTGGGCAGGCCGTGACGTGCGTGGGTAATCCGGTAACTGATCGTTTTCACTCCGTGCAGGGTCACCGCCTTCAAGGCCAGTCCCCAAGGAGCCACAAGTGCGGAAGCCCGATCTCGGAGGAAGGAGTCGGTGGTGGTGAGCTGCAAGGAGTTGCTGATGGTGCCATCCCCGATCAAAAGGCCCAACAGGTAGGGAGCACAGGGCATGGTTTGCTCCGGTGCATCCGGCTGGGGCTGGAGAAGCGGCACGCCCATGCGTTCGCTTTCGGAACGGTCCAGATGCAGTCGTTGGCGGATATACTTCAAGGGCACCACTCGCCAGCCGCGCGCGCGCACTTTTTTCTTTTTGACCGGACTCCAGACAGACGTGCGGGTCCAGATTTTCCAGAGATGCTCGTCACAGCAGCGCGTGCTTCTCCCGTCTGCGAAAGTGATTTTGAATACTGGTTTCACTCCTTGGGGATGCACGCTCTGGATCGGCGCCGGGGGGCCTTCAGCGCTTACAACTAAATCCCCGGGCCGGAGTGAACCGATAGGCCGGAAGCCGGAAGGAGTGAGCACTAGGGCATCGGTTGGCTGGGCCTTCCCCGTGCCGGGTCCGCCGGTGAGAATGCTGAACTTGTGGGCGAGCGCGTTATGCAAGGCGGCGCGTTGCAGATCGTGGAAGGCGAAGCCGGCTTTTTCCTGCGCCCAGACGAGCGCGGGCTCGATCTTGATTGCGGGCAGGCCGGAGGGGACGGAGGCGAGTCGCTTGACGACGTCGGCAATCTTCCGTTCGGCGCGGTCGTTTTGCGGGAGCTGGATAAAGGCCGCGCTGCGCGCGGCAAGCTGAGAGTCTGGAGCTGAGAGTTGAGAGCCAGAATTGGCGTGGGTGACGATGGCCTTCGCGTCGAGCAGCGCATCGATGCGGGCCTCGAGCAACGTGGCGGATGTTTCGAGGAGCGCGGCGGAGTAGTCGACGAGTTCGCCGCGGGGGTAGGCCGTGTGGCCTTCCTCCTGCAACGTCCCCAGCGCGTAGATGAGGCCGGCGTCGAGACGGGGCGGGGCGTCGTTGGCGTAACCGAGATTGATGGCGATGCGGTCGGCGGTCTTGAAGCCGATGCCATCGATCTCGCGGGCGACGCGGTAAGGCTCCTGCGTGATGATCTGCTGGGCCGCGGGGCCGTATTTGGCGACGAGCTTCACGCACTGCGAGGTGGTGACGCCGTAAGTCTGGAGGAAAATGTGCACCTCGCGCAGGGTTTTCTGCTCGGCCCAGGCCTGCTTGATGGCGGCGGCGCGGACTTTGCCGATGCCCTCGACCTTGCGGAGCTTGCCGGATTCCTCACTGAGAATACGCAGGGTGTCGGTGCCGAAGGTGTCGACGATCTTGTTGGCGTAGACCTTGCCGATGCCGGGCACGAGGCCGCTGCCGAGATATTTGCGGATGCCGTAGACAGAGGAGGGGAGCTCGGATTTGTAGGTGAGGATCTTGAACTGCGCGCCGTGCTGCGCGTGGCGGGTCCACTCGCCGGTGAGTTGGAGGGTCTCGCCGCATTGCACGCCTGGGAGCGGACCGGTGATCGTGACGAGCGACCCGCCCTCCGAAGCCTTGGCGAAGGATGGGTCCTCGGCGGACTTCGCGGACTCAGGTCGCAGCTCGGCAATGGTGTAGTGGTTCTCCTCGTTGAAGAAGATGATGCGTTCGAGGACGCCGGTGAGGGAAGCTGCGGGGGAGGACGCCACGGAAACCGAGGGTTGCACAGAGAGGGCCCGCGAAGCAATCTCGGGTGTGCCTCCTTCCCGCCATGCTGTATTTTGAAGACCTGAAGCTGGGTGCCAAATTTAACACGCCCGAGCATACCGTGACGGCGGAGGAGATCATCACTTTCGGCCGCGAGTTTGATCCGCAGCCGTTCCACACGGACGTGGAGGCGGCCAAGCCCACGCTTTTCGGTCAGCTTGTGGCGAGTGGCTGGCACACGGCAGCGATCAGCATGGGTCTGATGGTGCGGGGCAACATGGGTCTCGATGGCGGGGTCATCGGCCAGGGCGTGGATGATTTGCGCTGGCCGCGGCCGGTGCTGCCCGGCGACACGTTGCGGGTGGTCATGGAAATCACCGAGCTCAACCCCGAGCCTTCGCGCACGGGGCGCGGCAAAATCAAACTGCATTGCCGCACGCTCAACCAGGTCGGCAAGCCCGTGCAGGAGATGACGGCCAAGCTGCTGATCGGGCGGAGGCCCTCCTCTGCCGAGGCTGCGGAGGGCAGGCCCGCCTGACTTTATGCAAACTGCCGCATTCATAGTCACCGCGCTCGTCGCCCTGCTGCATGTTTACTTCCTGGTGCTGGAAATGTTTCTGTGGACGAAGCCGTATGGCCGACGGGTGTTCGGGCTGACGCCGGAAAAAGCGGAGATGACCAAGTCGCTCGCGGCCAACCAAGGTTTATATAATGGATTTCTCGCCGCCGGGCTGGCGTGGGGGCTGTCGCTTGGGGCGGACGGCTACGCGCTCAAGCTATTCTTCCTCGGTTGCGTAATCATCGCCGGGATTGTCGGCGCGGCGACGGCCAACCGGAAGATTCTCTATGTGCAGGCGCTGCCGGGAGCCCTGGCGGTCGCGCTGGTGTGTCTGGCGCACGCGACCAGATGATTTTGTTTTGCAGGAGCGAGCAAGCTCGCTCCTGCAAGGAATCGCCTGCAAGCAGGCTCCTACGGGGAGAGTTCGCGCGCGACGCCGAAGAGATCCGCGCAGACCCGGACGGCTCCCTCCGCTTTGAGTTCCGCCGCGGTGTGCGTGCCGGTGGTGACGCCGATGAAGCCGAGGCCGGCGTTGCGGGCGGTTTGAAAATCGTAAGGCGAATCGCCGACGAGCAGAGTGGCGGTGGCGTCTATGCCCAATGCAGTCAGCACATGACGGGTAAACTGGGGGTCGGGCTTGAGCCATGGGGTGTCGGTCGCCCCGAAGTTGCCGTCGAGCAGGTCCGCGAGGCCGAGGTGCGCGCAGGTCAGACGGGAGGACGGGCCGTGCTTGTTGGTGAACACGGCGGTGCGGTTCCCACGCGACCGGAGGCTAACGAGCAGTTCCTTTGCGCCGGCGAGCAACTGCACGTCGTCGAGCATCGTGGCCTCCCAATGCGGCCGGTAGATGGCGAGCGCTGCCGGAGCCCGTTGCGATCCGACGAGCCGCTCGACCGCCAACTCGACTCCGCCGCCAACCGCCGCGCGCACTTGAGCCATGGTGGGGGCGGGCAAACCGAGCTGTTGCATGGCATGGGCATGGCAGCGGTGAATGGCCTTGAAGTGGTCGATCAAGGTGCCGTCGAGGTCGAAGAGCACGGAGGTGGGACGCATGGCAGGGGTCGAGAATCGTCCAGCCGGGCGCGAGCGGGCGAGGAAAAACCCACGGCGACCGGAACAAGGGATTGCACGGGGCGTCGCATCGGCCAAGCATGACACCATGGAATCGCTTTCGTCCCTCCTGCCGATCATCCAACTGGCCATCACGCCTGTCATTTTGATCTCCGGCATGGGCGCGCTGATGATCACCCTGACCAACCGCATGGCGCGCATCGTGGACCGCACGCGTGAGCTCGCCGAGGTCATTCCCGCCGCCGACCCCGAGGAACGCCAGCACCTCGAGAGCCAGCTCGACATCATGTGGGACCGCTCCCTGATGATGCGCCGGGCGGTGACCTGCAACGGCCTGAGTATGCTGCTGGCCTGTCTTCTGATCTTCGCGCTGTTTGGCGCGGCGATGTATGACTGGAACATGAAGGCCGTGGTGCTCGGCCTGTTTGCGGCCAGCATCATGATGCTGACCGCCTCGCTGGTGGATTTCCTGCGCGACATCTTTGTTTCGCTTCATGCCCTGAAACTGCAGGTGACGCGGGCACGACAGCGGCCGGCCACGACGCCGCCGTGGTCGAAGAACTGAGCCGGCTGAATTAACCGAAGCATGTTGCCGCCAACCCAAAACCGCCCCGCATGAGCGCACCTGCCAGTCCGGCCCGGGCCGACGCGACCCTTGAGGGCGAGACCCTGTCGGTCCAGCTTGCGGGCGACTGGTCGATCACCGGACCGCGCCCGAACTGGCCGGCGGCATTGGCTGGTCGCGCGCCGAAACGCGTGGTGCTGGGCAGCGCCGGGCTGGGCCAGTGGGACAGTTCGTTGCTCTTGTTTCTTTTTGAGGCCCAGCAATGGTGCCGGATCGTGGGGGCGCATTGCGACATCAAGGCGCTGCCGGAGAAAATCCACGCCCTGCTGCGGCAGATGTCGACCTCGCACGAGACGAGCGTCCCGTTTGACCGGTCGGAGAATTTTTTCACCGGAGTGGGCGAGGCCACGATCGACGTGTGGCGCAAGACGAAGGTCTTTGCCCATTTCATCGGCGAATGCGTGCTCGGAGGCGTGCGGCTGGTGAAACATCCGCAGAAATTCCGCTGGGGAGATTTTATCGAGGAAATGCAGCTGTGCGGCGCGATGGCCCTGCCGATCGTGAGCCTGGTGAGCTTCCTCGTCGGCGTGACGCTCGCCTACACCGGGGCGATCGTGCTCCGCCAATACGGCGGCGACATCTACGTGGCGGATCTCGTCGGCCTATCCATGGTGCGCGAGATGGGCGCGCTGATGACCGGCGTGGTGCTGGCCGGGCGCACGGGCGCGGCCTTCGCCGCCACGCTGGGCAACATGAAGGCCAACGAGGAAATCGACGCCTTGGAAACGCTCGGCATCTCGGCGGTGGATTTTCTGGTGCTGCCCCGGTTGCTCGCGCTGGGCGTGATGATGCCGCTGCTGGCGATCTACGCCAATGCGCTCGGCATCCTCGGCGGCATGGCGGTGTCAATGAAGGTGCTGTCCATCCCGCCCACGGCCTACTGGGTGGAGCTGCTGACGATTGTGGATATGTCGGACATGCTGGTCGGCGTGATCAAGGCGGTGGTGTTCGGCCTCATCATCGGGCTCGCGGGCTGCCTGCGCGGCATCGAGGCGGAGCGCAGCGCGGCCGGCGTGGGCCGGGCGGCGACCTCGGCGGTCGTGACCGCGATTTTGCTCATCATCGTGGCCGACGCGATTTTCGCGGTGGCTTTCGACATTCTCGGGCTCTGACCCATGGCCGACGTCACCGATCCACTTTCCGATTCGCCCGCCATCGAGGTCACCGGGCTGTCCTGCGGCTACGACGGGCAGCCGGTGCTGAAGGATGTCTCGTTCACGGTGAAGCGCGGCGAGGTGTTCTTCGTGATCGGCGGGAGCGGCTGCGGCAAGAGCACGCTGCTGCGCAACCTGATCGGGCTGAACCACCCGCTGGCGGGCACGGTTAAATTCCTCGGCCAATCTTTCACGCACGCCGACTTGGCGGCGCGGCGCGCGCTATTGAAGACCTTTGGCGTGCTCTACCAGGGCGGCGCGTTGTGGAGCTCGCTCACGTTGCGGCAGAACGTGGCGTTGCCGCTGGAGGAGCACACCGCGCTTTCGCCCCGTGAGATCGGGGAGCTGGCGACGTTGAAACTGGCCCAAGTGGGCCTGACGGGCTTCGAGGATTATTATCCGTCGGAAATCAGCGGCGGCATGAAGAAACGCGCGGGTCTCGCCCGGGCGCTGGCGCTGGACCCGTCGATCGTGTTCCTCGACGAGCCTTCGGCGGGGCTCGACCCGGTCACCTCACGCAAGCTCGACGAGCTGGTGCTGCAGGTGCGCGAGACCTTTGGCACGACGCTGGTCGTCGTGTCGCACGAACTGGCGTCGATCTACAGCATCGCCGACCGGGTGATCATGCTCGACCGGGGCGAACAGAAGATCATCGCCGAGGGTGCCCCGCGCGAACTGGCGGCCCATAGCCGCGATCCGCGGGTCATCGACTTCCTCCACCGGGGCGACCGCCCGGCCGCCCCGACCGGCTGATCCGGCGGAAATTCCTGTCCATTTCCCTTCGTAACCTCTAATCATCCGCCCACGTGAAGACCAAGGTCAGCCCAGCCGCCGTCGGAATGTTTGTGCTCGGAGCGCTCGCGCTCGGCATGATCGCGCTGCTCTCCTTTGGCGGCCTGAGCCTGTTCTCCAAGCCGCAGCGTTTTGCGGTGTATTTCGACGAATCGATCCACGGCCTCGACCTCGGCTCGCCGGTCAAGCTGCGCGGCGTGCGCGTAGGCCGCGTGGTGGACACGGTGGTGCATTACGATGATGCGGCCAACAAGTCCGTCGTCGTCGTCACCTGCGAGCTCAACCGCAACGTCATCACCGACGTGAAGGGCGCGCAGCTCAAGGTGACCGGCCCGCAGGACATCCAGACGATGGTGGACCACGGCTTGCGGGCGCAGCTCGGGGTGCTCGGCCTCGCGACCGGCTTGTTGTTTGTGGAACTCGATTTCTTCGACCCGGCGCAATACCCGGCTCCCGTGCTCGCCGATCAGCCCAAGGTGGTTGTCATCCCGTCGATGATCTCCGCGATCTCGGAATACCAGGCCAGCTTGAGCGTGATCCTCAGCGACCTGAAGAAGGTGGATTTCGCCGGTCTTTCCAAGGAAGTGAAGACGCTGCTCACCGTCACCACCCAGAAGATGAACGCCCTCGATACGAAGACACTCGGCGACAAGGTCGGCCACGCGGCCGATGCCGTGGCGGCGTTCGTTGAATCGCCCGAGGCCAAGCAGACCTTTGCCAACCTGAACGAGGCGCTGGCCGCCACCAAGGCGGCGATTGCCAAGATCGATTCGCAGATCGGACCGGTGAGCGAGGACCTGAAGGCCACGCTCGCCGCCGCGCAGACCGCGATGAAGACCCTCGATACCGCCGCGGCCACCACCAAGCAGTTTGTCCAGCAGCAGGGCCAGGTGGGCGACGAGGTCACGCTCGCCCTGCGGCAGATCGCCGAGGCGGCCGGTGCGCTCGAAAACCTCGCCAACGCCATCGAACGCAACCCCAGCTCCCTGATCGTCGGCAAAAAGAAATCCGGCACGCCCTAAGCAGAAGATAACCACAGATGAACACAGATAACCACAGATGGCGGCTGGTAGCTCTCAGCGCTCAACTATCAGCTCTCAGCTTGTTTCTCACCGCCTGCAACGTGCTGCCGGAGCAGCAGGCCGACCCGGTGCGGCACTTCACCCTGAGCGGCCCGGCCGGCACCACCGCGGTGGCCGATGCGGTCAGCGTGCGCCCCGTGCAACTGGCCGGGCATCTCCGCAACCGCTCGATGGCGGTGCGGGTGTCGGAGAACGAGGTCATTTATCTCGACGATGTCCGCTGGGCCGAGCCGCTCGACGAGGCCATCACACAGGTGCTGCGCAACCGGTTGCGGTCGGTGGGCGGCAGCGCCTCCGTCGCGGTGCAGGTGCAGCGTTGCGAACTCGTCCGCTCGGAGGGTAATTCGGTCCAGCTCGCGGCGACTTACACCATTACCCCGCCCGGTGGCTCACCCCACAGCGGTTCGTTTACCGCCGGTCCGCGCACGTGGGATGGCCATGACCACGGGGCCTTGGTCGGCTTGCTGCGCGAGGCGGTGGGGGAGCTGGCCGAGGCCATCAGCGTCGCGGCCGAACGTAAATGATGCGACCGGGCCCAGAAAATTCTTTCCACCGCCGGGAAAGGCGTGGCATGGTTCCGGCTAGAAAGAGCCCAATCACCCATTCATGAAATCCGGTTTTTCAGTCCTGCGCTTCGTCCTCAAACGGGGGCCCGATGGTCGGCTGACGCAGGAGGTGAAGCGGTGCGGGGAATTTGGCGATGTCGAGCAGGCCTTTGACACCGCGCGGATGGAAGTGCTGCGCGAATGGCAGGAGGCGGTCAACGCGCCCGAGTCGGCCGACCGGCCCGGCCGCATCGTCGAGATCAAGATCAAGGACACGGAGTGGGGCTACGAGTTGAAGAAGGACCACGTGGTCCTCTCGCGTTTCTGGGTGCACGACAACGCCCCCGCCGTCATCAGCGGCGTCTAAAAGCAACAGGCCGCCCCGAAAGGCGGCCTGAATTGTTTTAGTCCGGCTGGATCGGGCTTTCTTATTTCAACGCGGCGGCGATGCGGGCGAGGGCGGTCTCGACGTTGGCGCGGGAGTTGAAGGCGCTGATGCGGACATGGCCTTCGCCGCACTTGCCGAAGCCGGCGCCGGGGGTGCAGACGACCTGAGCCTTGTTCAGGAGCAGGTCGAAAAATTCCCAGGAGTCGCGGCCGGTGTTCACCCAGATGTAGGGGGCGTTGTCGCCACCGATGCACGTGAAGCCGAGCTTCGTCATCGCGTCGCGGATGAGCTTGGCGTTGGCCAGGTAGAAGTTGATGAGGTCGCTCGTCTGCTTCTTGCCCGCGTCGGTGTAGATGGCGGCGGCGGCTTTCTGGATGGGGTAGGCGACGCCGTTGAACTTCGTCGTGTGGCGGCGATTCCAGAGCGCGTGGACCGGATGCGCCTTCCCGGCCGCATCGTAGGCCATGAGGCTCTTCGGCACGACAGTGTAGGCGCAGCGCGTGCCGGTGAAGCCGGCCGTCTTGGAGAAGCTGCGGAACTCGATGGCGACGTCGCGCGCGCCCTCGATCTCGTAGATCGAATGCGGGATGGCGGGGTCGCGGATGTAGGCCTCGTAGGCGGAATCGAAGAGGATGACGGCCTTGTTGGCCTTGGCGTAGGCGACCCAGGCGGTGAGCTGGGCCTTGGTGGCGACGGCGCCGGTGGGGTTGTTGGGGAAGCAAAGGTAGATCAGGTCGGTCGCCACACTGGGGACGGCGGGCACGTAGCCGTTGGCCGGCGTGCAATCGAGGTAAGTGATGCCTTGGTAGCGACCGTCGACGTTGGCCCCGGTGCGGCCGGCCATGACGTTGGTGTCGACGTAAACCGGATAGACGGGGTCGGGGATGGCGAGGCGGGCGTCGGTGGCGAAGATTTCCTGGATGTTGCCGCAGTCGCACTTGGAGCCGTCGGAGATGAAAATTTCGTCGGCCTCGATCTTGCAGCCGCGGGCGGTGTAGTCGTGCTGGGCGATGGCGTCGCGGAGGAAGGCGTAGCCCTGCTCGGGGCCGTAGCCCTTGAAGGTAGCGCGGTTCGCCATCTCGTCAGTGGCGGCGTGGAGGGCCTCAACGCAGACGGGCGGGAGGGGCTCGGTGACGTCACCGATGCCGAGGCGGATGACGGGCTGGGCCGGATTGGCGGCGACGTAGGCGTTCACACGCTTGGCGATGTCGGCGAAGAGGTAGGAGGCCTTGAGCTTGGTGTAGTTTTCGTTGATGCGGATCATGGAAGAATGGGTTGGTTCAATTCTGTCATCGCGAGCCCGGCGTCTGCCGGGCGTGGCGATCCAGCTGGATTGCTTTGTCGTCCGGCGGGCCGGACTCCTCGCAATGACAAACCGTATTACCACCGATGAAAGTGAAGGTTGATAAAGGGAACGGGTTGGGGTTTGTTCAAGCCCGTTCCCCCTATGCAGAAAATCGAGACCGTCACAGCGATGCGCGAAGCCGCAGCGGTGCTGCGTGCCGGCGGCCGGAAAATCGCGTTCGTGCCGACCCTCGGGGCGCTGCATGCGGGCCATGCGAGCCTGATCCGGCTGGCGCGGGAGAGCGGGGCGGCCGTGGTCGTGTCGGCGTTTGTGAATCCGCTGCAATTTGGTCCCAGCGAGGATCTGGCCAAGTATCCCCGCACGGCTTCGGCTGATGTGCTGCTGGCGGAGAAGGAAGGGGTCGAGGTGCTGTTCGCGCCTACGGTGGAGGAGATGTTTCCCAAGGGCTTTTCGTCACTGGTGCTGGAGGAAGCCGTGAGCAAGCCGCTCTGCGGAGTGGCGCGGCCGGCGCTTTTCCGCGGGACGCTCACGTGCTGGTTGAAACTATTCAATATCGTGCAGCCGGACGTGGTGGTGCTGGGCGAAAAAGATGTGCAGCAGGTGGCGGTGGTCAAAAAGGTCGCGGCCGACCTGCTCCTGCCCTTCAAGATCCTGACCGGTCCGGTGGTGCGTGATGCCGACGGCATGACGGTAAGTGCGCGGAACAATTACCTCACTCCCTCGCAGCGGGAAGAAGCGCTCGCGGTCGTAAAAGCCCTGCGCAAGGCCAAGGAGATGGTCGATGCCGGGGTGAAAAGCGCCGATCGACTGGTGGCCGAGGCCACGCACATCATTGCGGCCAAGCGCCGTCTGCGCGTCATCTATATTTCCTGTGTGGACCCGCGCACGATGGAGCAAATCCGCGAGGTCGTGCCCGGCGAGTGCCTGATGGCGATCTCCTATTGGGTAGATGAAGTTAGGTTGACGGATAACATGCCGCTTTGAGCGTGGGGACCGCTGTGAATAACATGTCAGCCGAGGCGAAGATTCACTCGGAGAAAGCGGCCAAGCGGGATTTGTGAACAGTCGGAGGAGAATGCGCGGGCGGCCAAGTATTCTGGCGGTAGCCGCCGCCGAGGCGGAGCGCCCTCAGGGTCGACAAGACTAACGACTGGTGTGCTGCGCTTTTGCGTAATGCATTGGAGGCAAATGAGCTGGCCGGTCTTCTCAAAGCTGAATGTGGGAGATTATATGAGAGAAATGACATGGATTGGCAGCAAGAGAAAGGCAGTCTCTTGCCGGGGCTGCGCACAGGGCGAGGGCAGGGTGCAGAGACTGCCAGGTCGTTTACAATCGAGAGCATGGTGGGTGTGAAGAAAGCATGAACGGGCCTCATGTCGGGCTGTGACTGTGGAGTTGTATTTTTGGCCTATCTTTGTGACGACTGAGGTGTTGTGAGCACCTCGTTCCCCGACAAACCCCGTATCGCAATCATCGGCACCGGCGCCTTGGGCTGCTATTACGGCGCGCGGCTGGTGAAGGCGGGCGAGGATGTGCATTTCCTCGGCCGCAGTGGCCGGGCCGCCCTGACGGCGCGCGGTCTGAAGATCAAAACCCCCACGGAGCGGATCAACCTGCGTAAAATCCAAGTGTATGGCTCGTCGGCCGAGATCGGTCCGTGCGATCTGGTGATCTTGGCGACCAAGGCGACGGCCAATGAGGCGTTGAAAACCATTTTGCCCCCGCTGCTCGGGCCGGAAACCGCCGTGCTCACTTTGCAAAACGGTCTGGGCGTGGAGGAACCGGTGGCGGAAATCGCCGGGCCGGGCCACGTGATCGGTGCCATCTGCTACATCGGTTGCATGCGCACGGCGCCCGGCGTGGTGGATTGCTCTTTCCCCGGACTGATGACCATCGGCAAATTCGGCAAACCCGCCGGCGAGCGCACCAATGCCATCGCCGCGCTTTGGCGCCGCGCGGGCGTAAAATGCACCGCGCAGGACAACCTTGAAGCCCAGCGCTGGCACAAGCTCGTCTGGAATGTGCCGTTCAACGGTCTGGCCATCGTCGCAGGTGGCGTGACGACCGATGTGCTCCTCGCCGACGAGGGCATGAAGCTGCTGGCCCGACGCCTGATGGAAGAGATCGTCGAGGCCGCAGCCAAGTTTGGACACGAGATTCCGCGTTCATTCGTGGACCTGCAATTTGAGCGCACCGCCAAGATGGGCGACTACCGGCCGTCGAGCCTGATCGATTTCGAGGAGGGTCGCGACGTGGAGATCGAGGAAATCTGGGGAGAGCCCGTCCGCCGCGCCAAGTCCGTCGGTGTGGCCGTGCCGCGCATGGAGATGCTTTACTGGCTGATCAAGCAGCGCATCGCGGCGCGGAAGCTGCCGAAGAAACGGCGCTGAAAAAAGTGGAGGCGGGGTGCCCTCACCCCGCATTTGGGTAGGGGCGCAGTCTTGCTGCGCCCGATCAGAGTTGTCCAATCAAGGACGGAGCAAGCTCCGCCCCTACAAGAAACGATGTCTCGCGGGGTGAGGGCCCCCCGCCTCCAATTCGAACGTCGCACCGAGGCTTGATACCCGGCGCGCCCGCTCTCAGAGTGGGCCATGCAAACAGACAAGAATATCCGCGAAATCACGATCCGAGGAATCATTCTCGGCGGTGTCATCACGCTGCTCTTCACCGCGGCCAACGTCTACTTGGGACTCAAGGTCGGCCTGACTTTCGCCACCTCGATCCCCGCAGCGGTCATCTCGATGGCGCTGCTGCGGTTGCTCGGCAATTCCAACATTCTCGAAAACAACATCGTCCAGACGATCGCCTCCGCCGCCGGCACGCTGTCGGCGATCATCTTCGTGCTCCCCGGCCTCATCATGGTCGGCTGGTGGCAGGGTTTCCCGTATTGGACGACGGCGGCGGTCTGCGCGATGGGCGGTATCTTGGGCGTGATGTTTTCCGTGCCGCTCCGGCGCGCGCTGGTGACGGGGTCCGACCTGCCTTACCCGGAAGGCGTCGCCGCCGCCGAGGTCCTGAAGGTCGGCTTCGGTTCGGAAGCGGGCAAGGAGGAGAACGCCAAGGGTCTCCGTATGATCATCGTCGGGTCGGTCATCGCGGCTGGTTTCCAGTTGCTCACCTACCTGAAGGTGGCGGCCGAGACCCTCGCATTGCCTTTTCGGGTCGGCGCAGGGGCGACCGCGGTCTCGACCAGCCTGGCCATGGCCCTGATCGGCGTCGGCCACCTCGTGGGCTTGTCGGTCGGCATCGCGATGTTTGTCGGTATGCTCATCTCGTGGGGCGGTCTGGTGCCGTTCCTCACTTGGGGAGAAGTGGGCGACAACGTCGCGGGCGTCGTCAATACGACCTTTCGCAGTGAGGTGCGCTTCATCGGCGCTGGCGTGATCGGCGTCGCGGCGCTGTGGAGCCTGTTCCGCATCATCGGGCCGATCATCACGGGCATCCGGGCGTCCTTGGCCGCTTCCAAGGCCCGCTCGGCGGGCACAGAACTGCCGCTCACCGAACGCGACCTGCCGATCGGGATCGTCGGTGGCACAATCGTGGCGATGCTGGTGCCGATCGCCGGCCTGCTTTGGTATTTCAGTTCCGGCACGGCGATCGCGTCGGGCATCGGGCCGGTGATCCTTGGCACGCTGGTGTTCGTGGTCGTGATCGGTGCCGTCATCGCGGCCGTCTGCGGCTACATGGCCGGCTTGATCGGTGCCTCGAATAGCCCCGTCTCGGGGGTGGGCATCCTCGCGGTGCTCGGCGCCTCGTTACTCCTCGTGATTATCTACGGGCACGGGGGCGATCCGGCGCAGACCCGGGCCCTCGTGGCCTACGCCATTTTCACCACGGGCATCGTGTTTTCCATTGCGACCATCTCGAACGACAATCTTCAGGACCTGAAGACCGGGCAGTTGGTCGGCGCGACCCCGTGGCGGCAGCAACTGGCGCTGATCTACGGCGTGATCTTCGGCTCGCTGGTGATTCCGCCCGTGCTCGATTTGCTCAACAAGGCCTTCGGCTTCGTCGGGGCACCCGGGGCGGGGGAGAACGCCCTCGCCGCCCCGCAGGCCGCACTCATCTCCTCGCTGGCCAAAGGCGTGCTCGGCGGCGATATCAACTGGAGCCTGATCGGCTGGGGCGCGGTGCTCGGCGTGGCCCTCATCGTGGTCGACGAGCTGCTGCGCGCGGGCAAGAAGCTGCGCCTGCCGCCGCTGTGCGTGGGCATGGGCATCTACCTGCCGATGGCGCTGACGTTGCTCATCCCGCTCGGCGCGCTGCTCGGCTGGCTCTATGAGCGCTGGGCGGACAAGCAGACGAGTCCCGAATTTGCGAAGCGGATGGGCGTGCTCGCGGCGACCGGCCTCATCGTGGGCGAGAGCCTGCTCGGGGTGGCGTTCGCCGGAGTGGTCGCGTTCACCGGCAGCGATTCGCCGCTGGCCATCGTTGATGCAGACTTCGAGCACACCGCGAAGTGGATCGGGGTCGTGCTCTTCGCGGGCGGCATCGGCCTACTCTACCGCTCCGCCCGCCGGACCTGCCGGACGGGCTGAGGCAATTCCCACGGCGAGGTCGCCGTGGCTCCAAATCAAACCAATGGAGCGCGGGCGACCACGCCCGCGTCCGAGGGCTCTATTCCTCGCCGTCGTGATACGGCGTCTCGGTCATGCGGAAAAACTTTCCGTGCGGGCGCGTGCCCCACTTGTTGGAGTCGGGGTAGTGGAAGATGTCCACGGGCGGGTTGTCGGCGATGATGTGGAGGAGCATCGGCTTCCGGCCGGTGTTGATGATCTGGTGCGCCTCGCCCGGCGGGTGCATGAACACGTCGCCGGATTTCACCTTGTGGCGCGACTGGCCGGCGCGGACGGTGCCGGTGCCGCTGAGGATGACGAACAACTCCCACTGGCTGGTGTGTGAGTGGAACGGGCAGATCGCCGCGCCGGGCATCACCTTCACGAGTGCGAGATTGAACGGATGGCCCTTTTTCGGCCAGGCATTGCGCACGTCGCCGATGGCGGCGGAAAGATCCTTGCTATAGGCATGGTATTTTCCCTTGGGCGATTTCCGTTTCTCCCATTTCAACTTGGCGGGGTTCGTTTTTTTCATGGGGAGAGAGGAGGGAGAGTGAAGGTGAAAGTGAGGGTGGAGGGCCTGCGTCCCTGCGGGCCGTGTAGCATCACGACGGTATTTGACGGCGAAAGATTTCCGCGAGCCCGGCCTTGTCGAGCCGCTTCTCGGCGATGGCAATCATGGCGTCGTAGAGTTCAGCATCGGTAATTGCTGAGGTGGGAATTCCGTTGAGTTCAAGAAAGGCCAGCGCGCTGGTGATGGCTGTGCGCTTGTTGCCGTCGAGGAAAGGTTGGTTCTGGGCGATATGGAAAGCATAGGCTGCCGCGATGGCCGCCAAGTCGCCTTGGCCGTAGTGATAGGTCGCCTCGGGTTGCATCAGTGCCGAATCCAATAGGCCGGGCTCGCGGAGACCATCCAAGCCGCCGTGCTGTTGGAGAGAAAGATGGTGCAATTGCAGCACCCGCTCGCGGGAAAGAAAGACAGGCTCATCCATATAGGAAGAGGGGCGGTGGTCACCCCTGCGTTATTGAGCCAGCTTGCGCAGGAGTTCCTTGCGCTCGGTGAAGATCTTGTCGGCGACGCGCTTGAAGGCCGCATCGCTGACCGATACCGCGCTAGGCTTGGTAGCAGGCGCCGCTTTCACCGGCTTCTTGGCGGTGTAGGGTGCGGCGGCTTCCTCGGCTTTGTGCGGCTTCTTGTTCACGCCGGCAATTTGCCGGGCGGGTGGGGGAGTGTCAACCGGCGCAGGGCACGCGTGCCGGTCTTTCCGACCGGAACAGTTGGGTGCCCTCAAGCGCCCTGCAGGACCGTTGCGCGGCGGTGCGGGCTCAGGTCTGGATCTCCACCACCACCGCCATGCCGGGATGCACCCCGGACAGGGCGGCCAGCAACCCGGGTGCCTGCCGAAGCACATCCGGCACGCGGGTTGAGCGAACTCGCAAGACCGCCACGGCAAAAGGCAGTCCGCGGAGATTCTGCTGATGGGGCAGATTCCGGTCCACCGTGACGAAGGCATCAAACTGCCCCGACTCGGCGATGAGTTTCAAGAGGCGGCCATTCTTGATGCCGAGCCAGCCCATGTGCCGGACGGTCCGCACCTCATGCCCGGGTAGATGCGCTGCCAGCTCCAGTGGCAGACACTCGTCGAGCAACAATCGCATCAAATATCGGTCCCGGCGGCGGCCAGTAGTTGCTGGCTGGACTGCTCCAGAAATTCCACGGCCTGTTCGCGGGAGACGGAGGGAAACTGCCGCAGGAAGACGTCTAGGCTGTCGCCGCCCTCGATGTAGTCGAGGAGGTTGCGCACCGGCACCCGGGTGCCGGCGAAGCAAGGAGTGCCGCTCATGATCTCCGGATCAATGACGACGATGTCGCTTCTTTTCATGCCCATAGGTTACCCCACGGCGCGCACCCGTCAACGGCGGGTTTGGCCTGCGTCGCGCTTCGCGGGCTTGCGGGCACCCTTGGTCGTGCCCGCCTTGCCCCCATATTTCCCCGGATCCTCGGCCAAGGTTGGAGGCGGGGTGTCGAATTTGAGCAGCTCCCACAGTTCCTGGCCGGTTCCCTTGGCGAGCTTGAGTAGCGTCTCCAAGCCGGGGTTTAGTCTCCGGCCGGCCTCGACGTGCTGGTAATACTTGGGGTCCAAGCCAGCCCGTTCCGCGAATTTCTCCTGGCTAAGACCGTTTTCCAGCCGGAACTGTTTTACCCGGGCCACCAGGCGCTTCGTTGTTTCGTTGACCACACACGAACATAGCGGGCGCGGGTCTTCTCAAACACCGCCTATAAGTAGTGAGGGCTTTACAGCTACTAATAGGTAGTGCGTGATGGGTGTCATGCGCCCTACGTCTGTTCATCCGGCTGCAAAAGGCCCCGACGGCATTTGCCCATGAGCTTGGTGAAGTCCAAGCAGCGCGTCGCCGACCACGGGGAAGTCTTCACTTCCGCGTGGCTGATCGAAGAGCCGTTTCTCACCGCGTTGGAGCTGCCCAAAACCCGAAAGTCTCATTGACCGATGTCAAACCTTGGCTCCATCCACACCTACCGCTCCGAGGTTGATAAGATCATCCGATTTGGCGGCAGCTCCAAGGAGACCTCCATCCGTCGCGCCGTCTTCACCCTTATAAACGCCTACGCCCGACCGCGCGATCTCCTGCTCGTCGAGGAACTCGACTACTTCAATCCCCGCAGCAAGAAGCGCGTCACCCCCGACGGCACCCTGAAAAACATCCTCCGCCTCGACTACGGCTTTTGGGAGAGCAAGGACACCGACGACGACCTCACAGACGAGATCGCCAAGAAATTCGACAAGGGCTATCCCGACTCAAATATCCTCTTCGAGGACTCGCAGACCGCCATCCTCTATCAGGACGGCGAGCGCCTCCACACCGCGTCCTTCGCGCAGGCCGAATCCCTTGACGAGCTTCTCACCGCTTACGTCTCATTCGAGACCAAGGACGTGGTCGAGTTCAGGGTGGCGGTCGAACGCTTCAAGCGCGACATCCCCAACATCGTCACCGCGCTACGTGACATGATTCTCAAGCAGGGCGCGGCCAATCCCGGGTTTCGTTCGCGCCGCGAGACCTTCCTCGAACTCTGTCGCAGCTCCATTAACCCCGCCGTCACCCCAGATGACGTCGACGAGATGCTCATCCAGCACATTCTCACCGAGGAAATATTCCTCTCCATTTTCAGTGACACCCAGCTCCTCGATGAGAACAACATCGCCCGTGAGTTGAAGCAGGTCGAGGCCACCTTCTTCACCGGCGCGACCAAGCGCGACACCCTCGGCCAGATCAAGCACTACTACGAGTGCATCAAGGCGCAGGCGACCAGCATCGTCAGCCACCGCGAGAAGCAGACCTTCCTCAAGGTCATCTACGAAAATTTCTACAAGGCCTACAACCCCAAGGGTGCCGACCGCCTCGGCATCGTCTACACCCCCGGCGAGATCATCGACTTCATGATTCGCTCCACCGATACGCTGGCCCACCGCCACTTCGGCCGCGGCTTGGCCGACAAAGGCGTGGAAATCCTCGACCCCGCCACCGGCACCGGCAGCTACATTTGCGACATCATTGAATACCTCCCGCGCGATGTCCTCGCCCGCAAATACAAGCACGAGCTGCACGCCAACGAGGTCGCCATTCTGCCCTACTACATCGCCAACCTCAACATCGAGACCGCCTATGTCGCCAAGATGGGCACCTACGCGTCGTTCGAAAACATCTGCTTCGTGGACACACTCGACAACATCGAAGGCCTGCGCGTCGAGGTGCAGGGGGAGTTGGGTGGCCTCAGCGTGGAAAACACCCGCCGCATCAAGGAGCAGAACAAGCGCAAAATCAGCATCGTCATCGGCAACCCGCCCTACAACGCCAACCAGCAAAACGAAAACGACAACAATAAGAACCGCCCCTACGATTACATCGATGGACGCATCAAAGAAACATACATCGCCGCCAGCACCGCGCAGAAAACCAAGAGCTATGATATGTATCTGCGCTTCATCCGCTGGGCCACCGACCGGCTGGAGGCCAACGGCATTGTCGCCTTCATCTGCAACCGCTCCTTCATTGACGCGCGCCACGCCGACGGCTTCCGCAAGGTCATTGCCAGCGCGTGGACCTCGCGCAAGGGCAACAAGGTTATCCCGCCCGAGTTCAGCCATGTCTATGTCGTGGACCTCGGCGGCGACTACAAAAACCCCGTGGCCGGCAAAGCCAACGTTTTCGGCATCGGCACCGGCGTCGCGATCCTGTTTCTCGTAAAGACTGGGAAACCGACGGGCCACGCGCGCATCACCTACCTCGCCACACCCGACGCCGAAACACGCGAGGGCAAACTCGAACTCCTCAGCGCGGCGAAGATCGAGACGCTCCCGCTGCGAACCATCGAGCCGGACGCCGACGGCAACTGGCTCGACAACGAGACGAACGATTTCAAGAGCCTCCTTCCTCTCGTCGGCGAGGCGGAGAAAGCCATCTTCGCCCTCACCAGCAACGGCGTCGTGAGCAACCGCGATGAGTGGGTCTATGATGTGGACGCCGACGCGCTGGCTAAGAAAGCCAAGTTTCTCAGCGAGGAATACAACCGCCTGCATAAGGAGCGTGATTCTTCATTCCCAGTCACGATCAAGTGGAGCCGTGACCTCAAGCGAAAATTTGAGCAAGGCCGCAAATCCAAGTTTGAGCGCAAGCGGATCGTCACAGCAATCTACCGCCCGTTCGCGAAGCTCTCGTTCTATTCCGAAAAGCTTTTCGTCGATATTCTCACCGACAATCATTACCAGATGTTCGGCTCGGAGCTGGATAAGGAGAACATCGTTGTCGTTCACACCGCGCCCGATTCCCAAAAACCATTCTTGGCTTACGTCGGACGCTGCCTTCCCGACCTCCACTTTGTCGGAGCCGCCGCCGGGACGACTTGCATCCCGCTCCACCGCTACGACAAGGAAGGCGAGCGGCACGATAACCTCACCGACTGGGGCCTGCGGCAGTTCCAAGCGCATTACAGCGACAAAAAAATCACCAAGCTCGACATTTTCCACTACACCTACGCCGTGCTACACCACCCGGCGTATCGCGCGAAATACGAAATCAACCTCAAGCGCGAGTTTCCCCGACTGCCCTTTTACGGCGACTTCCGCCAATGGGCCGCGTGGGGCCGCGCGCTCATGGCGCTGCACCTCGACTATGAACAAGCCACGCCCTTCCCGCTGAAACGTCGCGATCGCAAGGAACCCAAGGGCAAGCTACCCGACCTGTTGCCCGATGAACGTCTCCGCCCCGCGCGCCTGCTCGACGACAAGCCCGGCCTGAAACCCAAGCTGCGCGCCGATAAGGAAAGCGGTAGCATCGAGATTGACGCCACGACCACGCTCGACGGCGTCCCCGTCGTGGCGTGGGACTATCAGCTCGGCCACCGCAGCGGCCTCGAATGGGTGCTCGATCAATGGAAGGAGTCAAAAATCGGCGACCCCACTGTTGCGGAAAAATTCAACACCTACCGCTTCGCCGACCACAAGGAGCACGTCATCGACCTGCTCAGGCGCGTTTGCACCGTTAGCGTCGAGACAATGAAGATCCTTCGCTCATTTCCAGACTGAAGGAAGGTTGCCGGTCCGCTTAATGAATCCTGGCCGGATCGCTGAATGCCTGGCTCGCGGTTACGCCTTCGGTATCTCAGCATACGCTTCCATGCCGATGCAGGAGCACACGAGGTTGCGGTCGCCGTAGACGTTGTCCACGCGGGCCTGCTGGGCCCATCCCTCCGCTTGACGCCTGTGGGGGTAGGGGTTTCACTGGTGACATGAAAGCCAACTGGATCGAACGCGACGGACAGGTGATCGACCTGCCGAATCTCTCGGCCTTGGTCGAGAAGGACGGAGCGTGGTTTGTCTCGCGCTGTCCGGAACTGGGCGTGGCCAGTCAGGGCAAGACCCGGCAGGAGGCGCACAAGATGCTGACCGAGGCGGTGGAGCTTTGGCTGGAGTCCGCGAGTGCCTTGGAAATCAGACGGCGTCTCCGGCTGGGCGCCCGGGTGCGGGCCCTGACGCTGGCGCATGCCTAAACTGCGCCCGCTGCCACCGGCCGAGATCTGCCGCATCCTGGCAGCACATGGTTTCGTGCGGGACCGACAGAAGGGGAGCCACATCATCATGCGACGCAATCTGCCGGGCGGAGACAGCGCCACCGTGCCGGTGCCCAATCACCGCGAGGTCGCTAAAGGCACGCTCAAATCCATCATCGCCCTCAGCGGGCTCGATGACCAGCTGTTCCGGAAATGAGACCCCTGCTGGAGGGGAGCGGAAGGGGGAAGTGAGGGTGAGAGTCCCTACCGTGGATTCGGTCTATCAACTCTCAGCTCTCAACTATTAACTCGCGGCGCCCGGCGCCGCGTAGGCTTCCATGCCGATGCACGAGCACACAAGGTTGCGGTCGCCGTAGACGTTGTCCACGCGGCCGACGGCGGGCCAGAATTTCGAGGCGCGCGTCCAGTGGTCGGGGAACGCGGCGGTCTCGCGCGAGTAAGGGTGCACCCAGTCAGTCGCGGTGACGGCGGCCGCGGTGTGCGGGGCGTGCTTCAGCGGATTGTTGAGCTTGTCGCTCTCGCCGCTGGCAACCGCCGCCATCTCGCCGTGGATGGTGATGAGCGCGTCGCAAAAGCGGTCGAGCTCGGTCTTCGTCTCGCTCTCGGTCGGCTCGATCATGAGCGTGCCGGGGACGGGGAACGACATCGTCGGCGCGTGATAGCCGTAATCCATCAGACGCTTTGCCACGTCCTCGACCTCGAGGCCGTGCTTCTTCCACGGACGGAACTCGAGGATGCACTCGTGCGCGACGAGACCGCTGCCGCCGCGATAGAGGACGGGGAAGAATTTCTCCAGACGCTGGGCGATGTAGTTGGCGTTGAGGATGGCGACCTGGGTGGCGCGCTTGAGTCCGTCGGGGCCCATCATGCGGATGAACATCCACGAGATGACGAGAATGGAGGCGCTGCCATACGGCGCAGCCGAGACCGCGCCCATGTGATGGCCGCCGCTGTCGTGATGAACCGGGACGACCGCGTGGCTCGGCAGGAAAGGCACCAGGTGTTTCGCGACGCCGATCGGGCCCATGCCCGGGCCGCCGCCGCCGTGCGGGATGCAGAAGGTCTTGTGGAGATTGAGGTGGCAGACGTCGGCGCCGATGTGGCCGGGCGAGGTGAGGCCGACCTGCGCGTTCATGTTGGCGCCGTCCATATAGACTTGGCCGCCATGCGCGTGGATCGTTTTGCAGATCGTCTTGATCGAGGCCTCAAACACGCCGTGCGTGGACGGGTAGGTGACCATGAGCGCGGCGAGGTTGGTGGCGTGCTCGGCGGCCTTGGCCTTGAGGTCGGCGACATCGATGTTGCCGTTGGCGTCACAGGCGACGGCAACGACCTTGAAGTTGCACATCGCGGCGCTGGCGGGGTTGGTGCCGTGGGCCGAGGTGGGGATGAGGCAGATGTTGCGGTGACCCTCGCCGCGCGACTCGTGATAGGCGCGGATGACGAGCAGGCCGGCGTATTCGCCCTGCGAGCCGGCGTTGGGCTGGAGCGAGACGGCGGCGAAGCCGGTGATCTCGCTCAGCCATTTGTCGAGTTGCGCAAACAGCTTCGCGTAGCCCTTGGTCTGGTCGGCGGGCGCGAAGGGATGCAGCCGGCTGAACTCGGGCCACGTGACCGGGAACATCTCGCTCGTGGCGTTGAGCTTCATCGTGCACGAGCCGAGTGAGATCATCGAGTGGACCAGCGAGAGATCCTTGGTCTCAAGCCGCTTGATGTAGCGGAGCATCTCGTGCTCGGTGTGGTAGCTGTTGAAGACCGAGGCGGTGAGGAACGACGACTGGCGCGCCAAGGGCGCGTCATAGTCGTCGAGTTGAGAGTTGAGGGTTGAGAGTTGAGAGTCAGAGGCCCCGAAGCAGACGAGAAGCGTCTCCACCTCAGCGGCGGTTGTGGTCTCGTCGAGAGAGAGGCCGACGGTGGAGGCGTCCACGACGCGAAGATTGAACTTCGCGGCGGCCGCCGCGGCGTGAATCTTCGCAGCGTCAACGCCGGAGACGGCGAGCGTGTCGAAGACCGGCTCGGCGTTGACCTTGGCGCCGATGCCCTTGAGGCCGTTGGCGAGCATTTGGGTGAGCAGGCGCGTGCGCTGGGCGATGCGCTTCAGACCCTCGGGGCCGTGATAGACGGCATACATCGAGGCCATGACGGCGAGCAGCACCTGCGCGGTGCAGATGTTGGACGTGGCCTTGTCGCGGCGGATGTGTTGTTCGCGCGTGCCGAGCGCGAGGCGCATGGCGGGATTGCCGTGGACATCCTTGGAGACGCCGACGAGGCGGCCGGGCATTTGGCGCTTGAATTCGTCCTTGGTCGCGAGGAAACCCGCGTGCGGACCGCCGAAACCCATCGGCACACCGAAGCGTTGCGCCGAGCCGACGGCGACGTCGGCACCGAACTCGCCCGGGGCACGCAGCAGCGTGAGCGCGAGCAAATCGGTGGCGGCGACGCAGAGCGCGCCGGCGGCGTGGGCCTTGGCGAAGAAGGCGGCGAAGTCGTGAATGCTACCGGTGGTGTCGGGGTATTGCACGAGCACGCCGAAGACCTTGCCCGCGAAATCATAGGTGCGGTGATCGCCGGTGACGACGGAGACATTGAGCGGCTTGGCGCGGGTGCGGACGATGTCGATGGTCTGCGGGTGGCACTTGTCTGAGACGAAGAACACCGAGGCGTCATGGCTGTCGCCGAGTTTCACGCGGTGGGCGAGCATCATGGCCTCGGCGGCGGCGGTGCCCTCGTCGAGCATGGAGGCGTTGGCGATTTGCATCCCGGTCAGGTCGGTGACGAGGGTCTGGAAGTTCAGCAGCGCTTCGAGCCGGCCTTGGGAAATCTCGGCCTGATAAGGCGTGTAAGCGGTATACCAGCCCGGGTTTTCGAGAATATTGCGCTGGATGACACCCGGTGTGACGCAGTCATAGTAACCCATGCCGATGAAGCTGCGGAAAATTTTGTTCTTCGATGCGATGGCGCGGAGTTCGGCAAGTGCGGTGGTCTCGCTGGCAGCCGCGGGCAGGCGCAGCGGGCGTTTCAACCGGATGTTGGCCGGCACGGCGGCATCGGCGAGAGAGTCGAGCGAGGTCTGGCCGATGAGCTTGAGCATCTCGGCGATCTCGGGGGCGGGCGAGCCGGTGTGGCGGCGTTCAAAGGTGTCGAGGGGAGCGAGAAGATCGCGGGGCGAAGCCATGCGCTGACGCTAGGGCGGGGCGGGAGACGCGCAACTGAGTTTTGGGCGACGAGCGGGGCAATTAAGCGTTGTTCTGAGGGCCGGGGCCTGGCTAATGCCGGTGTCCGGCGTAGGTCGGGGTTTATCCCCGACATGTCGGGTTGAGTGTCGGGCATAAAGCCCGACCTACATCAAACCGAACTGTAGGAGCCTGCTTGCAGGCGATGCTTGCCGCCGGCAGTCCTGAATCGCCTGCAAGCAGGCTCCACCATGACGGCAGCCCGAGATTTCTCCTCCAAGCCGGCCCGCGCAGCCTACCTCGACCGGCGGCTGGCAGAGCTGTATCCGGAGACGCCGATCCCGTTGGATCACCGGGATCCCTACACACTGCTGGTGGCCGTGGTCTTGTCGGCCCAGTGCACGGACAAGCGGGTGAATCTGGTGACGCCCGCGCTGTGGGCGCTGGCCGACTCGCCCGGCGCGATGGCACAGGTGCCGGTGGCGAAGATTCAGGAAATTATCCGGCCCTGCGGGCTGTCGCCGCAGAAGGCCCGGGCCATCCGGGAGCTGTCGCGACTCATCGGGGAGAAACATGCAGGCGAGGTGCCGCGAACGTTCGAGGAACTGGAGGCGCTGCCGGGCGTCGGGCACAAGACCGCCTCGGTGGTGATGAGCCAGGCGTGGGGTGTGCCGGCGTTTCCGGTGGACACGCACATCCACCGGCTGGCGCAGCGCTGGAAATTGACGTCGGGCAAAAACGTGGAGCAGACCGAGCGCGATCTGAAGCGACTGTTTCCCGAGAGCCACTGGAACCAGCTGCACCTGCGCATTATCTTTTACGGGCGGGAGCACTGCACGGCCCGGGGCTGCGACGGAACCGTTTGCGAAATCTGCCGGACGCTCTTTCCGGGGCGGAAGCCGTTGAAGAAGAATAAACGATAGACTTCGGTGTAAAGCCCTCCTTCGCCAAGGCTACGGAGGGCATTTTTCTTTCCGCTTCGGAAAGATCATCAGTGCGGTAATGGCCTGCCATCCGTAGCCACTACACGCGCAATGCGAGTGCAACGCCATCCTTCGCATAGCCTACGGACGGCATCCTTCGCCTTCGCTTCGCTCGGCGAAGGATGGTGGACTCAACTGGACTCGAACCAGTGACCCCCTGCGTGTGAAGCAGGTGCTCTAACCAACTGAGCTATGAGTCCAAGACGAGGGGCGAAGGTTGGGAAGCCCCGCTCTCGAATCAATCCTGTTTATTGGCTGAATTTCAGCCAAACGTCGGGCGCACCAACCGGCTCAGAGCCTCGTGTTTTTGCTGCAATTCCCGGTAGAGGGCGCGGCGTTTGACGTCGGGTGTGCAGCGGGTGGCCTCGTTGAGGGCGACGATGCCGGTGGTGAAGTCGGTGAGCTTCGCCTTGCGGCCTTCGGTGAGGGCGACGCACCACGCCGCTTGAAGCGCCCCGCCGAGCGCGGCACCTTCGTCCTCGACCATGGCGACCACAGGCACGCCGAAGATGTCGGCCATCATCTGCCGCCAGTAGGCGGAGCGGGAGCCGCCGCCGGTGACGCGGATCTCACGGGGTTTGATCCCGAGCGCGGTGAGCCGGCGCAGGCCGTAATTCATGTTCATGGTGACGCCTTCCATCGCGGCGCGGGCGAGCGAGCCAGGGGTAAGCGTGGCACGGGTAAGACCCGTGAGCACGCCCGTGCCCTTGGGCAGGTTGGGCGTGCGTTCGCCGTCGAGATAGGGGAGGAGCGAAAGTCCGCCCGCGCCAGGAGGCGCGCTGGCGACGGCTTGCTCGAGCTGGGCGTGGTCCCAGTTGAAAAGATTGCGGAACAGCTCGGTGACGAGCGTGACGTTCATCGTGCAGAGCAGGGGCAGCCAGCCGCCGGTGGACGAGCAGAAGGCGGCGATCTCGCCGCTGGGATCGACGACGGGCTTGGCGCTATAGGCGTAGATGGTGCCGCTGGTGCCGAAGCTGGCCGTGACGACGCCGGGCGCGACGTTGCCCGTGCCGATGGCGCCCATCATGTTGTCGCCGCCGCCGGCGCTGACCACGACGTCAGGGGAGAAACCATACTTCCGGGCGAGAGCCGGGCGCAAAGTGCCCGCTGCCTGATGCGAAGCGGACAGCGGGGGCAGCCAGTCGGCGAGATTCTTGTCGATGGCGTTGATGACCGGCTTGGACCAAGTGCGCTTGCGCACATCCATCAAAGCGGTGCCCGAGGCGTCGCCGTGCTCCATGAAGTAATTTCCCGTCAGGTGGTAATTCAGGTAATCGTGCGGGAGCAGGACGTGGCGGAGACGCTTGTAGTTGGCGGGTTCATGGCGCTTCAGCCAAAGAATCTTCGGTGCGGTGAAGCCGGGCAAGAACGCGAGACCCGCGGTGCGGATGGCGGCCTTCGCGCCGCCAAGCTTCTTGGTGAGAAGCTCACATTCCTGGGTGGTGCTCGTGTCGCACCACAATTTGGCCGGGCGGATGACTTCGCCGACGGCATCCAGCGGCACGAAGCCGTGCTGCTGGCCGGACACACCGATGCCGCGGACCCGCGCGCAATCTATCTTGGCGGCGACCTGCGTGATCACGCTGTCGAGGGCGGCGGTCCACTCCTGCGGGTGCTGCTCCATGTGGCCGGCGGGCAGGCCGGCGATCAAGTTGTGCGGAGCACGCGCCTCGGCGATGATCTTGCGTTCGTTGAGGTCGAGGACCACCGCTTTGGTGCTTTGGGTGCCGCTGTCGATGCCGAGGTAGAGGGACATGATGTAGAGTGGGTGGGGGAGCCTTTAAGGGAGCATTAAATGGGTGGAAGCGGACAAACCATTGCCGAGAAAACCGACTTGTCATCACCGTAATCGGGGTGGGCGCACAGAAAACGGGCTATTGTTAGACTTAGCGCTGTTTTGATTTTAGCGAGAGGGTTTCATTGCCTCGCAGGGTTGGTAATCCCCTGCCCGGCACCCTCCCCCTGTCGGCGCACCCCTGTAAGTAAGTGTTTCGACCACCTAACCCCACCATGAATAAAGTAAGAACACACCTGACCGCGCTTGCCGTATTGGCCGGCGCTTGGCCCTTGGTTGCGCAAACCACCCCGATCCCGTCTGTCGCCCCTCTGAAAGAGGATGACGTATTGGTTCTCTCCCCCTTCGAGGTGAAGGCCGAGGAAGACAACGGCTATGTCGCCACTTCCACCCTCGCCGGGACCCGCATCCGCACTGATCTGAGCGATGTCGGCTCGGCCATCAGTGTCATCACGAAGGAGTTTATGCGCGACATCGGTGCCACCGACAGCGCCACCCTGCTCCAATACACCACCAATGCGGAAGTCGCCGGCACACGCGGCACCTATGCCGGCCTGGGCAACGGCGTTGCTTTGGACGAGTCAGCCACCCTGAAGGCGCCCGCCGGTGCCCAGCGCGTGCGCGGCTTGGCCGCTGCGGACAATACCCGCGATTTCTTCATCACCGACATCCCGTGGGACAACTTCAATGTGGATCGTATCGACATCCAGCGCGGCCCGAACTCCATCCTGTTCGGTCTCGGCAGCCCGGCGGGTATCGTGAACGCCTCGCTGCGCAACGCCGAGTTCCGCAACAAGGGCAGTTTCGAGTTCCGCACCGGATCCTATGGCACCGTCCGCAGCACCCTCGATGTCAACCAGGAGCTGATCAAGGACGTGCTCGCGATTCGCGTTTCGGGCCTGTGGGAACACGAGAAATTCCGCCAGAAGCCTGCTTTCGAGAACGACGAACGCATCTACGCTGCTCTGCGCTTCGAACCGCAGCTGTTCAAGGATCCGTCCTTCCACACCAGTCTCAAGGTCAAGTTTGAGCACGGCGAGATCGATGCCAACCGCCCGCGCACGGTCACCCCGAACGACAACTTCACCGCGTGGTGGCGCCCCCGGGCGGTCACCGCCGACAATCCCTTCGGCGGCATGGGTCAGGCGGTGGTGAACAACCCCTATGACTCCTTCCGCACCGACAACATAGTTGCGGGCGACGGCCGGGGCCAGTCCCAGTCGTCCACCGTCAATTACCAACCCTACCTGACCGACGCGGTCAACCAGCAGCAGCCTCTCTGGACCATCGACGGCCAGACCAACCAGCTGTATGGTGTCCAAGCCGGCTTCGTTAACACGGGCGCGCGCAACAATGCGGGCGGGTTTACCGGAGCCGCCAACGGGCTCATTGGCAAGCGCCAGAACGGAATCCTTTACCTGATCAACTCCGTGCCAAGTTCCGCCATTGGCCTGGGACTGCCCAACGCCCAGTTCGGCCAGTATCGCAACATGTCGCTGCTGGATTCCACGGTCTTCGACTTCAACAACATCCTGATCGACGGCCCCAACAAGTATGAGCGCGAGGGCTGGGATGCGCTCGGCGTCTCCCTCTCCCAGACCGGCTGGGGCGACCGCGTGGGCGTCGAGTTCAACTACGACAAACAGAAATACGCGCGCAGCAACGCCTCCCTCTTGGGCTCACCCACTCTCACGCTCGATCTCAGCAAGAACCTGGTGGACTTCTGGTCGAACGCCAGCGCCGACGGGGTGACCAGCACCACCAATCCTAACTTCGGCCGGCCCCTCGTCACTTCCACCAGCGGTGGCAACGGCGGCTCCTACAAGAGTGATCGCGAATACTACCGGGCCTCCGTCTTTGGTGAGATTCGGGCCCGGGACTTCCTGACCAAAGACAGTTTTCTCGCGAAGCTACTCGGCAAGCATCGCCTCAACGGTGTCTACAGCAGCGAAAAGTTCTCCACCGAGAACCGCCTTTGGGTGGAAAATGCCAACAGTCGGGAATGGGCCGGTTATTGGAATGACACCAACGGCTTGGGCTCTGGTATCCAGGAGCGTCCTCCGGTAGCGCTCATCTACCTGGGTTCCTCGGTCCTTGGCCGCAGTGCGGCGGCGGGCGCCAACATTCAAGGCATCGGCACCAATATCACGATGGCCGATCCCAGTATCCGGATATTCGCCCCCAATTGGATCAACTTCAGTGTGCCGTTCAACGCTGCCTACACGTTGCCGGCCAACCTGGAAAAGATATTCGGCACGGGTGCCACCACGCAGGCTTCCAATGTCGCCAACTACACCGGTTGGTCGAACTATAACACCTACCTGATGCGCTATAACAATGGGCAGGACCTGAGCCTCCTTACTAGGGCGCAGTTGTCCAAGCGCGAGACGAAGTCCTACGCCAGTTCATGGCAGGCCTTCATGTGGAACGATGCCATTGTGCCCACGCTTGGCTGGCGCTTCGACGAGGTCAAAGGCATGCAGGTCCAGGCGCCGCGCGTAGGCGGCAACCGCAGCATCGTCAACCTGGCCCCCGATGTCTACGTCCTGCCGGCGGTCTATCCGGCGAGCCAGATCTTCAAGGACCATTCCGCGAGTGGCGGCGTGGTGGTGCACCTGAACAAGCTGTTCGAGCGCGACCGGCTGCCGATCAACATCAGCCTGTCGTTTAACAAGTCGAGCAACTTCCAGGTCACGGACACGCGCCGCGACCTCTATGGCACGCCCCTTAGTAACCCGACGGGCGACACGAAGGACTTCGGGATCCTGCTGTCCACGAAGGACGGAAAATACTCCTTCCGCGCGGTGAAGTATGAGACGAACGTCTACAACGGCGACAGTGCGATCAGCAACTCCGCCGGCCTCGGCAGCTTCCTGGTCGAGGGCATGAAGTTCCGCAACGTGTTTCTCTACAAGCTTGCCGTCTACGACTGGGCGGGACGCGAGGGCTGGGCCGGTCGCAATACTTGGGGCAAAGACGTCAATGCCATCGGCACGACGATCGGCGCAAACCAGAGCCTCACTGCGGCCGAAGGCCGCGTGCTCGAGGATGCGACCGTCCGGGGCTGGAACGAGATCCAGGCATGGTTGACCGGCAAGGGTTTCTTCCAGGCTTGGGGCTTTACTCCCCCGAGTCTGTCGGTCCTGACCGACCGCACGACGTATGAGAACGCGAAGGGCTCGAAATACGGGCTCGATCCAGCGGCACAGTATGCCCCCGACCCGGCAACTGTGGTCAACTACACGTCCAGCGCGCCCTCGGGTTTCACCGTCACGGCCGACACGCACTCGAAGGGTTACGAGTTCGAGTTTGTGGCCAATCCGACCAAGAACTGGCGCATTTCCATCAACGCCTCCAAGAGCGAAGCCAGCCGGAGCAACGTGGGCGGTCCGCTCCTTGATGAGCTGATCAGCTATCTCGATTCCAAGTTCGTGAATGCTGACGGCACCATCACCCCGGCGGGCCAGATATTCCGGTTCAGCAGCATCAGTAACTCGCTCTATGCCACCGTGTATGCCCCGTGGCGCAGCAATTATGTGGCCATGAAGCTGAATGAGGGCTCTTCCGCGGCGGAGATTCGCAAGTGGCGCTACAATGTCATCACCAACTACAGCTTCTCCGAAGGCCGCCTCAAGGGCGTGGGCGTGGGTGGTTCCTACCGCTGGCAGGACAAGGTCGGCATCGGCTACCCTACCTTGATCAGCGGCACCGGCGCCTCGTTCGACTTCGCCAACCCCTACTACGGTCCGTCGGAGCATGCGATCGACCTGTGGGCTAGCTATGGACACAAGGTCACAAATAAGGTCAACTGGAAGATCCAACTGAACATTCGCAATGCATTCGCGAAGGATGGACTCATTCCGGTATCCATCGAACCTGATGGCAAGACTTGGGCTGGCGTCCGCGTGAAGCCGAACCAGGAATGGTTCGTGACGAATACGTTCTCGTTCTAATTAAACGGCCCGGTCACCTTAGTGACCGGGCCCTTGTCTTGAGTCATATCCCAAAGGCGGCCCGGCTCTACGCGGGCCGCCTTTTACTTTTAAATCGATCCTGCTTTATTTCCGCTCATGCCAAACCGCCTGAAAGCAGCCTTTTGCATTCTCGCCCTCACCGTGACCGCCAGCCTCGGCGCCGCCGAGCTCCCGCACTTGCGTAAACAAGGCACGGCGACCCAGCTCATCGTCGACGGCCAGCCGTTCCTCGTGCGTGGTGGCGAACTCGGCAACTCCAGCGGCGAGCCTGATTTCTTGCGGCCGTCTTGGGTGAAGCTGCAGAAGATGAACCTCAACACCGTCGTCGCGCCGGTTTATTGGGATGTGCTTGAGCCGGCCGAGGGGAAATTCGACTTCGCCAGCGTGGACGGCCTGATCGCCGATGCTCGGGCGAACAACCTGCGTCTCGTGCTGCTCTGGTTCGGCTCGTGGAAGAACAGCATGTCGTGCTACGCGCCGTCCTGGGTGAAGCGCGACCAGACGCGCTTTCCGCGCGCACAGGACTCGGCCGGCCGCGGCCTGGAGATCCTCTCGCCCTTTCACGCGGCGAACCGCGACACCGACGCCCGCGCCTTCGTCGCGCTTATGCGCTATCTCAAGGTGAATGACCCGGAGCACGCGGTGATCATGGTGCAGGTCGAAAACGAAATCGGCATGATCCCCGAGGCGCGGGATCACAGTCCCGAGGCGGTGAAGGCTTTTGCCGCGCCCGTGCCACGAGCGTTGATGGATTACCTCGCCAAGAACCGGGCGCAGCTCGCGCCGGAGCTGCTGGCCGTCTGGAGTGCCGCCGGTGGCAAAGCGTCCGGCACTTGGACAGAGGTCTTCGGGGCCGGTCCGGCCGGCGAGGAAATATTTATGGCCTGGCATTTCGCCTCATACACTCAGGCGGTGACTGCGGCCGGCAAAGCCGAGCTGCTGTTGCCAATGTATGCCAACGCCGCGCTCATCCGCCCGGGCTACCAGCCCGGACAGTATCCGAGCGCGGGTCCGCTGCCGCACCTGATCGACGTTTGGCGCGCGGCCGCACCGGCCTTGGATTTTCTGGCCCCGGATATCTATTTCCAGAACTTTTCCTACTGGGCTCAGCTCTACACTCGCAGCGGCAATCCGCTCTTCATCCCCGAGGCGATGCGCAGTCCGGAGGCGGCGGTAAACGCGCTTTACGCCTTCGGTGCGCTCGATGCGATTGGCTTCAGTCCGTTCTCGATCGAGTCGAACGACGGGCCCGCCGCCGGCTACCTGACGGCGAGCTTCGATCTCGTGCGACAGCTTACGCCCTTACTCGTGGAGAAGCAGGGCCGCGGACTCACGGCCGGATTTCTGCAGGAGAGCGTGGAGACCAAGCAGCCACAGCAGGTGCGGCTGGGCAACTGGATCTTCCGCGTGGCATTCGAGCGCGCCGCCCCGCCGCCGCTGGCGGACGGGTTGGCGGTTGTCGTTGGGCCGGATAACTCCGCGCTGGCCGCCGCCAGTCGCCCCGGCGCGGCTCCGGCCGGCGGGCTCATGATCGCGCTCGGCGACGATGAGTTCCTGTTCGCCGGCATCGGGCTGACAATCACCTTTGCCCCGGCGGAGGGCGGCGAGCAGGCCGGCCTCCTGAGTGTGGCCGAAGGTCGCTACGTCGACGGTCAGTGGCGGCACATCCGCTGGCTCAATGGTGATCAGACACATCAGGGCCGGCATGTGCGGCTCGAACCCGGACGTTTCACGCTCCAGCGCGTGAAGCTCTATCACTATCGTTAAAGCAATGATTCGTGCCCTGATATTTGCCGGCGTCTGTTTGTTCACCACGGTGACGGGTGCCGCTGCGTTGGGCACAAAATCGCTTTTGACCGACGCAGCCACGCCGGGTGTCGTGGGCCTGGCCCGGGCTGGGGTCGTCGCTCCGATCATTGCCTCGGGGAATGACTGGCCCGGTGTGTTGCGAGCCGCCCAGGATTTGCAGGCCGATGTTGAGCGGGTTACTGGCCGCAAGCCCGTCTTCCGCACCGGAGAGCCGGCAGCCGCGCCCGCAGTGGTCCTGATTGGCACCGTCGGCAAAAGCTCGCTGATCGATGGGCTGATCAAGACCGGCAAGCTCAACGTCGAGGCCATTCGCGGCCAGTGGGAGGCGTTCGTCATTGAGACAGTCGAGCATCCGCTGCCGGGAGTGGATCGCGCGCTGGTGATCGCGGGCAGCGACAAGCGCGGCACCATCTACGGCATCTACGAGATTTCCCAGCAGATCGGCGTGTCTCCTTGGTATTGGTGGGCGGATGTGCCGGCCGGGCACCGCGACACGCTTTCCATCAAGCCAACGCGCTTGGTCGTGGCCGGCCCGGCCGTCAAATACCGCGGCATCTTCCTGAACGACGAGGCACCCGACCTGACCAACTGGGTCCGGGCGAAGTTCGGCAATGTATCGCCGCAGGCCAATCTCAACGCGCCGGCCAACATCGCGAATTACGGCCACGAGTTCTACACGAAGCTCTTCGAGTTGATGCTGCGGTTGCGGGCCAACTACCTCTGGCCGGCGATGTGGAACAACGCCTTCAACGAGGACGATCCCGCGAACGCGCGGCTCGCCGACGTATACGGCATCGTCATGGGCACTTCGCACCAGGAACCGATGCTGCGCGCGCAGAAGGAGTGGGACTGGCGCAACGTGAAGACGATCGGCACGTGGAATTACGCCAAGCACCCCGACGTGCTGGAGAACTTCTGGCGCGAGGGCGTGCGCCGGAACCGGAATTTCGAGAGCATCATCACCCTTGGTCTGCGCGGCGCGAACGACACCGAGATGGCGCCCGGCGGCCCCGAGGCCAACCGCGCCCTGCTGGAGAAAATCGTGGGCGTCCAACGCGACATCCTGCGCGCCGAGGTGAATCCCGCTATCACGCAGGTGCCGCAGCTCTGGTGCCTCTACAAGGAGGTGCAGGAGTTCTATGAGCACGGCATGCGTGCGCCGGACGACGTGACGCTGCTTTGGGCTGAAGACAACTGGGGCAACCTCCGCCGGCTGCCGACTGGGGCGGAGCGCTCGCGTCCCGGCGGGGCCGGCATCTACTACCATTTCGACTACCACGGTGGTCCGCGCAGC
>JAHFTH010000269.1 GCA_023269445.1 Lacunisphaera sp. | reverse complement strand
GCCGCCATCACCGACGGCACCGCGCAGATCGGCATGTCGAGCCGCCGGGCCAAACCCACGGAAATGTCCGCGGCGCAGGCCAAGGGCGTGTCCATGAAGCCCACCATCGTGGCCTACGATGGCATCGGCGTCATCGTCAACGGCGGCAATCCGCTCACCCTCCTGACCAAGCGCCAGGTTGAGCAGATCTTCGCCGGTGACATCACTGACTGGAGCCAGGTGGGCGGTAGCCCCGGCCCGATCTCGATCTACACGCGCAACACTTCCTCGGGCACCTATTCCGACTTCAAGGATCTGGCCATGAAGAAGCGGGACTACGCCTCCTCCTCGCAGAAGATGGCCGGCAACGAGCAGATCGCGGCCGAAGTCGCCAAGAATGCGAACGGCATCGGCTACGTCGGCCTGGCTTACCTCCACGATCCGGGGATCAAGACCCTCTCGATCGAGGGTGCGGTGCCCACCGAGGAGTCCGTGCTGGCCAAGAAGTATCCCTACGCCCGCCCGACGTTCTACTACACGAATGGCGCGCCCACGGGCGAAGCGGCCAAGTTTGTCGAGTTCACGCTCAGCGACGAAGGCCAGAAGGTCGTCCGCAAGGTCGGCTTCGTGCCCGTCCGTCCGCTGAACTGAGCTGACGTTTGGGTCCCAAACCGCCCGCAGGCCCTGCCCGGACTGCGGGCGGTTCCCTTTGTAACCAAACCGTAACCTGCCCCGGTTGACCGGCCCCCGCGCCGGAGCCGATGCTCTCCATCATTCCGGCATGTCCGTCTCCACTGAAACACCGTCGATTGTCCGCCTGACCACCCAGGAGGCCTTGCTGCGCAAGCGCCGCGGCTGGTTCTTCGGGTTGACGGGCGATCAGTTCGTCAAATACGTCTTTCAGGGCAACGCGGCGATTTCCATCGTCGTGCTGGCGCTGATCACCTTCACGATTTTCAAGGATGCCGTCGGTTTCCTCCCGGCGAACCACGAGAACCTGGTGATCTACCGGCTGGCCGGCCTGGAGTATGTGGATATTTTCCGCGAGCAGGTCACCGCGCACAGCACGATCTCGCGCTACCTCGCCACCGTGCGCGCGCAGCGCCTCGCCACGTTGATGAAAAAGGACGGGCTGTCCGCCGCCGCGGCCAACGCGCAGCTGGTGGCGTTCGACGACTACGCCAACCGCTTCGCCGACACCATCGGCGACGAGGAAACCCTCCTCGGCACGATGACCGATCTGGCGACCTCCGTTAAAGAGCGGCAGAAGGTCGCGCAGGATCTGACCGAGGCGAAGCAGAATCTGCTCCGCGCCATGAAGGGGGCGACGCCGGAACGGGCCGCCCAACTCCAGCAGCAGGCCGGTGCCATCCAGATTGAGGTGCTCGATTTCAAGACCGAGATCCAGCCCCTGCTCGCCCTGCGCACCGACGTCACGGCGGCCAACGTTCGCCTGCTGGCGGCCGTGCAAGAACTGGCCGCCGCCCCGCCGAAGTTTTCCGATGCGGTGCTCACGGCCAAGATGGAGAAATTCCAGGGCTTTGTGACGGGCTATGCCACCGAGGTCGCGACCGCCGCGCAGAAGATGGCGGCGTGGGACCAGACCAAGCCGGTCGGCTGGCTCGAGGCGTTCAACGCCTTTGCCTTCGGCCGGAAGTGGATCACCGCGAGTTTCTGGCAGGACTGGTATGGCGTCATCCCGTTGCTCAGCGGCTCGCTGATGATTGCCTTCCTCGCGCTGCTGATCGCCATCCCACTCGGAGTCGCCGCGGCGATCTATGTGAACCAGCTGGCGGTGCCGCTGGAGCAGAAGATCATCAAACCATACATCGAATTCATCTCCGCCATCCCGAGCGTGGTGCTCGGCTTCTTCGGCATCGCGATGCTGGGTGAGACGCTGCGGCGCGTGTCGCAGCTGCCGGCCTTGGACTGGGTGCCCGGTTTCCCTATCGCCGAGCGTCTCAACGCCACCACCGCGGCCTGCCTGCTGGCGCTCATGGCCGTGCCCACGATTTTCTCGCTCGCCGAGGATGCCATCAACAACGTGCCGCGCTCCTTCAAGGAGGCCTCGCTCGCGCTCGGGGCGACGCGGTTGCAGACTATCATTCACATCACGGTGCCCGCCTCGCTGTCGGGCATCATGGACGCGATTCTGCTCGGGTTCGGGCGCGTGATCGGCGAGACGATGGTCGTGCTCCTGTGCGCGGGCAACCGCATCGAGATTCCCGACCTCAGCAGCGGCCTGGGGGTCGTGTTCCAGCCGGTGCACACGATGACCGGGATCATCGCCCAGGAAATGGGCGAGGTCGTCCGCAACAGCATCCACTATCGCGCGCTCTTCATGGTCGGCGTGGTGCTGTTCCTGATTTCGCTGCTCGTCAACTGGCTCGCGCAGAAAATCGTGCGCCGCTACCGGATTTCCATCGGATGAGACCGACGACCACCGCCTCCGCCATCTTCGCCCGACCCACCGGCGCCAAGCGCATGGAACAGGCCGTCGCGTGGGTGCTGCGCCTCAGCACCTACTTCGTGCTGCTCTGCGCCGCTTTCATCTTCTACGACATCGGCACGAAGGGTGGGGCGGTCATCTTCCGCACCTCCGCGCCGTTCATCAACGTGCCGTTCCTCACGGAGTCACCTGAGACGCTGAACGTGTTCGAGCTCGACGGCAAAAAGACCACGATGGGCGACCGGGCGTTCCGGCAGTTCAAGACGTCGCACGAGGCCGAGCTGAAAGGCGTGGCGGTCGAGACCTATGTCTATTCGGCCGGCGGCATCTTCCCCAACATCGTCGGCACGATTCTGCTGGTCGGCGGCTCTATTCTCATCGCGCTGGTGCTCGGCGTGCTCAGCGCCATCTATCTCAGCGAATACGCCACGGAGGGGCCGTTCATCCGCTTTCTCCGGCTCGCAATCGTGAATCTCGCCGGGGTGCCGTCGATTGTCTTCGGTCTGTTCGGCTTCGGCCTGTTCGTCATCGCGCTGAATTTCGGCGTCTCACTCCTCGCGGGCTGGCTGACCCTGGCGTTCATGGTGCTGCCCATCATCATCACCGCCTCGGAGGAGGCGCTGAAGGCCGTGCCCAAGGGCTACCGCGAAGGTTCGCTCGCGTTGGGGGCGACCAAGTTCCAGGCGATTATGACCAACGTGCTCCCCTATGCACTGCCCGGCATCCTCACCTCCTCGGTGCTCTCCATCGCGCGCGTGGCGGGCGAGACGGCGCCCATCATGTTCACCGCGGCGTTTGTGGTGCGCGACCAGCTGCCGTGGCAGGTGCAGCAGTTCACCGACTTCTTCTTTCAGGGCGTGATGGCGCTGCCGTATCACATCTACGTCGTCGCCTCCAAGATTCCGCAAAACGAATACACCCGCGACGTCCAATACGGCACGGCGTTCGTGTTCCTC